>CAVFAN010000002.1:0-184413 GCA_963620555.1 bacterium | reverse complement strand
CATTATACCAAAAGGGATGAGGGGTTCTCAACTTTCATTTAAGTTTACAATGTGAAATTTACACTCAGGAGGAAGAATTATGATTGAAGTAATCGGCGTTACAAAACGGTTTCAGGACTTCACCGCGATCAAAAGTCTTTCGCTGAAGGTCGAAAAGTCGTCTATATACGGGCTTGTCGGCTACAATGGCGCGGGAAAAACGACACTTCTCAAGACGGTCGCCGGAGTTTACAGAGCCGATGAGGGCGGAGTCAAAATATTTGGCGAGAATGTTTTCGACAACGCAAAGGTGAAGCAGAGGCTTTTCTATGTCCCCGACGACATATATTTCGAGCCCAATGCCACCATTGAGAGCATGGGCAGGTTCTACGCGGGCTACTATCCCCGCTTCAGCTTTGACACCATGCACAAGCTCTCAAAGGTTTTCGGGCTTGATACAAAGAAGAGCATACGCGGATTTTCAAAGGGTATGCAGAGGCAGGCCGAGATAATCCTCGGAATGTCCACCATGCCGGAGGTCATTCTGCTCGATGAGAGCTTCGACGGACTCGACCCGGCGAAGAGGAACCTTATTAAAAATCTGCTGCTTGAATACATGGCGGAGGAGGAATGCTCGGTCATAATCTCCTCCCACAACCTCCACGACCTCGCCGATATGTGCGACCACATCGCACTGATAAACGGCAAGAGCATCGTTATGGACTGCTCGGTTGACGACATCAGCGGCTCGCGCTGCAAGTTCAGGCTGGTATTTGACCGCGATGTTGACGAGAGCGACTTCAAGGAGCTTGATGTCAAGCACTTCTCGAAGGACGGAAAGATAATCACCCTGAGCGCCAACGGTGACATTGACGAAAACGAGAAGAAGCTTCAAAATATGAAGCCGCTAATGCTCGAAAAATTCCCGCTCACGCTTGAAGAGATCTTCCTTGAGGAGATGGAGGGCAGCGACTACGACTTTAAAGATATCTTCGGCAAGCCCGAAGAGAAGAAATGAGGTGGCACAGATGAAGAAAAATTATAAGAGCACCTTCTGGTTCTCAGTCGCGCACGCGATGAAGAAGAACTTCATTCTCCCGTTGCTGGCATTTGCAGTAAATATGTTTTTCTATATCTCCAATTTCTGCTGGGAAAAGATAAAAGAGACGACGCAGATAGCTTCCCTTACCGGACAGGATGTTTTGAAGATAATGCGCGACAAATACGAGGTCTTTGTCTTTGACTCCTCGCAGGCGACATACGATCCAATGTTTTATATCGTTCCCGCCCTGCTCGTTGTAATTTCAATTCTGGTCGGCGTTATGCTGTTCAGGTTCGTCACAAACAAAAAGACCGTCAATGTCTACTACAGCCTCGGCATCAAGCGCGCCAACCTCTACACCGCACGTCTTCTTGCGGGCATATTGATGATGTTAGCGGCGACGCTCATTCCCCTCGCAGTCTCGCTCGGGCTCAATCTTTACTATTTCGGCTCGTCCGTTATGCTCTGGAGAACCTTCCTGTTCTATGCGGTGCATACCGTGATATCCGTGCTCTCCGGTCTTACGATAGCGGCGGCAGTCTCGAGCTGCGTTGGCACTGTCGTTGAGTCGATAGGCTTTTCAGCCGTTCTTGCGGCGTTCCCGAGCTTTGTGACGATGTGCGTCAACTACGCTATTCCCACCATGCTCAACGGCGCACCGTACACAACCTACTACGCCGTGTATCCGGAGACTTCGAGCTATGGGGACTGGTATCTGAATATGGCAAACGGCACTCCGTTCGGGCGCATCATCAGCCACATAAACCTGCTCATGCTCAACAGAAGCTCTTTCATCACCTCCTCTTCCGTTGAGGCTCTGACAAAAGAAGCCGCGAAAAAATGGGTCGCACCCTCGCTGACACCCTATATTCTCTGGGCGGTTCTCGTCGCCGCGTTCTTCGTGTTCGGTCTGTTCATGTTCAAGCGCAGAAAAGCCGAGATATGCGGCTTCCCCGGAAGGAGCAATGCTCTCAATTTCGTGCTCTGCATGATAGCATCCTTCGGCTTGGGGTCATTGATAATATACCTCACTGCCTTCTCGGCTAAGATAAGCAGATGGATAACGATAGCTCTGGTAATCGCCGCGTCATTCCTCGTGTTTATTATTCTCGACATCATTCTTCACATGAGCTTCAAGATTCTGAAAAAGGAATGGAAGATAGGTCTCGTCCATGTCGGACTCATGGCGGCGTTCCTGCTCTCGCTGTACACCGGATTTTTCGGTTACAGCAGCCGCGTGCCGGATGTTCAGGATATTGAGAGTGTGTCTATTTCAGCGCCGAGTGCTCTCATGGGCAGCTACAAGCTCGGGCAGAATCTCAATTCCGCCTACAATTCCAACATGTACTTCGCATCAGAGAACCTTCGGGATTACTATATTGTAAACCGCTCCAATTCCGTCGTCGAGGGCTTCAAGAACAAGGACGACATAAACACGGTGCGTGAAATCCACAAGGCAATGATAAAAGCGGGCAATATTCAGAAGACAAACAGCGACGAGGATTACACAAACAGAGCCACAAGCCAGAGGGTCATCATAAAATACAAGCTCAAGAACGGGCGCGAGCTTATCAGAGTTTATACCTTTACCTCTCTGACGAGCTATCCGACGCTCTACACCCTCGAGGACACCGAGAACTGGAATAACAAGATAAAGGATGAGCTGCTCAACATCGACACCGAAAAGGTCATCCCGATAGTTTGCTCCGCTCAGATGGACAACAGGACGGCGGTTGAAGAAGAACTGACGGCAGGTCTTGCGCGTGCGATATATAATGATATAATCGCTCTGAGCTCCGACAAATTCCTGACGAGTAACGCCAAATATCTCGGCTCGATTGCTCTCTATGTCAAGAATGAGCCGGATGAAGATTACTATCTGTATGAGATGTACGCGCAGTCGGAATCTGCCACCTACGCAACTTCGGTGACAGGCGCAACAGACGGGGAAGAGGAGGAGATTCTGTCGCGCCAGGAAATCGTTGACGGGCTTCCGGTTCAAACCGACTCGACCGGTCAGTATCTCGCGCTCGGCGACTATTCGACAGTACCGATAACCGAGGAAATGACAAACACGATAAGCTTCCTCAAGGCTCATGGGCTCTATGAAAAGCTCAGCGACGAGTCGCCGATAGTCAGCGCAAGAATCGCAGACATGGGCAAAGCCACCAACACCGACACTACACAATACGGGTTCGGCTATACCACCCCGATATTTAACTCGTTCTGGGACAACGGCAAGGCGAAGCCCTATTCGAAGAAGGATTCCGAGGGCTACACCTATGAAGTGAGCAACTACACAAGCGGCGACTTCATGCCGACGGATTCAAAGACCGTCACCGACAAGGCAACACTCGAAAAGCTCGCAGCCAACGCCTACGGCTACAGGTTCGACCTCACAGGCGGATATCTTGTCGAATTCAAGCGCGAGAACGGCTGCCTTACGATAATGTATGTTCCGAAAGGCAGAGTCGAGCTGAATCTCGGCTAAAAATCAAAGCTTAAATGCACACAGCCCCGAGCTCACGGAAAGCCGTGAACTCGGGGCAGATTTTTGTTAAAGAACGGATTCGCGCCGCTCAAGGAAATAAAAAACGCAAAAACAAAGGTCACAATCCACATTTCGCCGTGAATCATGACCTCTATTATTTTTGCTCTTTAGTCTGCGCCGAATATTAAAGGAAGAGAAGAAGCAGGGTTGCAACGAGTGCGAGAACGAAGAAAGAGATGGCGATGATCTTCGTGATAAGCACAAGCTTCGACTCCATAGTCCTGCTCTTATTCTTGCCAAAGAAGGTCTCTGCGCCGCCTGCGATAGCACCGGAAAGACCGGCGGACTTGCCCTCCTGAAGAAGAACAAGGACGATAATGGCGATCGAAAGAAGAATGAGGACTACGCCCAATATAATCTCATGTACTGCCATGAAGTTAACCTCCAAACACAAATTGCTAAAATATTTTAGCATATACTTTGACACATTTCAATAGTTTTTGCAAAAACTTTTGCCCGGCGGAGAAATTTTCCTTTTGGCGGATGTATTATCCGCACGGGACTGCGCAAACTACTCTCAGCGGCAAGAGTCCGAAGTCAATGCGTTTGCAGGGCTTTTCCCGCCGACCGTTTTGCGGGGAAGCCTTGCAAACGGTCTTTTTTATATCCCAAGCTCAAGCTGTTCGCCCTTGTCCTCCGCGCTTAGCAGCGCTCCGGCGGCGGGCAGGTTCTTTGTTTTATATCTGTACGCCTTGGCGAACTCCCCTTCTTTATAGGCGCGAACGGTCATGACCTTCTGCCCCTTCTTGAGACTCATAACGCCGACTCCCTGAGTGTCCTTGGTGGTCTTTGATGAGATGGCACCCGTGTTTATCAGAAGGTGTCTGCCCGCGGAGGAGATTATAACAAGCTCGACATCGCTCTCAATATGGAGCATTGCCGCAGCGGGCGATTTGTCGGAATAAGCCTTTATGAGCTTCTTGCGGTTCGTCTTTGTCTGATAGGCGGAAAGCTCGACCTTCGCCGCCTTTCCGTTTTCAAAGAAAAAGAGCATATGACCGGAATAATCCGAGGTCACGACCATACAGACCGCCGTCTCGCCCTCGTCCATGCCGAGCGTGCTCGCAACATAGTCGCCGAGTGCGCTCGCCTTTGTCTCCTTAAAGTCGTTGACGCGAGCCTTGTAGACCTGGCATCGGTTCGTGAAAAAGAGAAGCTCTTTTGCGTTGTCCGTAACCACGGTCTGGGCGAGCTCGTCGCCCTCCTTGAACTTCTGCTCGCTGCTCATGCGCAGGGACTGCGGGGTTATCTTCTTGAAATAGCCCTGCCTCGAGAAGAAGAGCGTCACGGGATAATCGGGTATCTGCTCCTCCTCTTCCTCCTCCGCGATGTCGGCGGCGTAGATAATCTCCGTCTTTCTCGGCTTGCCGTATTTCCTGATAACTTCCTCAAGCTCGCCGATAATTATCGCGCCGACTCTGCCGCGCTTTGCGAGGATATCCTCAAGGTCGGCAATCAGCTTTTCGAGCTCCTCAATATCCTGCGTGCGCTTTAAGATATATTCGCGGTTTAAATGACGAAGCTTTATCTCCGCGACATACTCCGCCTGGATGCGGTCGATGCCGAAGCCTATCATAAGGTTCGGGACAACCTCCGCCTCCTCTTCGGTATTTCTGACAATTTTTATCGCCTTGTCGATATCAAGAAGTATTTTTTCAAGTCCGCGCAGCAGATGCAGCTTGTCCTTCGCCTTTTTGAGATCAAAATAGGTTCTGCGTCTGACACATTCCGTGCGGAACGCTATCCACTCGTTAAGCAATTCCTTGACGCCCATAACGCGGGGCGAGCCGGCGATAAGAACATTGAAGTTGCAGGCGAAAGAATCCGAGAGCGGAGTGAGCCTGTAGAGCTTCTGCATGAGCTTGTCGGGGTCTGTTCCCCTCTTTAAGTCTATGGTTATTTTAAGACCGCTCTTGTCCGTCTCGTCGCGGATATCGCTTATCTCTCTTATCGCGCCCGCCTTGACCCTGTCGATAACCTTTTCTATTATAGACTCGCTCGTCGCGGTCGAGGTCATCGGGATTTCTGTTATATCAATGCAGTTGTTTGACTTGTCGTAAGTATATTTGGCATAGAGCTTGAACGAGCCGCGGCCAGTGCGGTAAATCTCCTCGATTTTCGCACGGTCATAGAGTATCTTCGCGCCGCCCGCAAAGTCGGGCGCTTTGAGGGTGTCCGCAACGCAGTGGTCGGGGTTTCTGATAAGCTCGATGGTCGTGCGGCAGACCTCTTCGAGGTTGAATGAGCATATCGAGCTCGCCATGCCGACGGCTATACCCGTATTATTATTGACGAGCACGCTCGGGAAAGTAACCGGCAGCAGGGTCGGCTCCTTCATGGTGCTGTCGTAGTTATCGACAAAATCGACGGTGTCCTTGTCGATATCCTTGAAAAGCTCCGCGCTTATGGGGTCGAGCTTCGCCTCGGTATATCTCGAGGCCGCCCACATCATATCGCGAGAATACGCCTTGCCGAAGTTACCCTTTGAATCGACATACGGGTGCAGCAGCGCCTCGTAGCCGCGTGAAAGCCTGACCATAGTCTCATATATGGCGGCGTCGCCGTGGGGGTTGAGCTGCATGGTGCGTCCGACGATATTAGCCGACTTTGAGCGTGCGCCGGTCAGCAGACCCATTTTGTACATAGTATAGAGTATCTTTCTGTGCGAGGGCTTGAAGCCGTCTATCTCCGGAATGGCGCGTGACATAATAACGCTCATCGCATAGGGGAAATAGTTTGTTTCAATGGTATCGGTTATCGGCTGTTCGACCACTTCGCCCGCGCCGATGATATGAACTCCGCTCTTGAGCGGATCTATTTCATTTTTTGGGGGTTCTTTTTTGCCTCTTTTTCCCGCCATTTATATCAAAATCCTTTCAAAAGTTAAGCTGTTAAGAAACATCCGCCATGTCGATATACGCCGCGCCGTCGCGTGCGATATGCTCTTTTCTGCCGGCGAGATTGTCGCCGAGCCAGAGGTCAAACATATCCGCAGTCTGCTGAGCGTCGGTCGGGTCAACGCGGATAAGGCGGCGGGTGGCGGGATTCATCGTCGTCAGCGACATCATGTCCGCATCGTTTTCACCGAGTCCCTTAGAGCGCTGGATGGTGAACTTGCTGTTTTCAAGCTGAGAAAGGATATCCTGCTTCTCCTGCTCGTTATAGGCAAACCATGTCTCGTCCTTTGAATTTATCTCATAGAGCGGCGATTCGGCGATGTACACCTTGCCCTTTTCGATAAGCGTGGGCATAAGTCGGTAAATCATCGCGAGAATGAGCGTGCGTATCTGAAAGCCGTCAACATCGGCATCGGTGCAGATTATGACCTTGCTCCAGCGCAGCTGGTCAATATTGAACGCGACCATATCCTTCATCGCCTTCGATTTGACCTCGACTCCGCAGCCGAGAACCTTTATCAAATCGGTTATGATATCGTTTGCAAATATTTTGTTATATTCCGCCTTGAGGCAGTTGAGTATCTTTCCGCGCACGGGGATTATCGCCTGGAAGGACGAGTCGCGTGCCTGCTTGCAGGCGCCGAGAGCCGAGTCGCCCTCCACTATGAACAGCTCGCGCTCTGAGACATCCTTGCTGCGGCAGTCAACGAATTTCTGCACGCGGCTGCCCATATCGTTGCTCGACTGGAGCTTGCCTTTTATGTTGAGCTTCGTCGTCTCCGCACGGACGCGTGCGCGCATATTGACGAGCACCTGATCGCATATCTTGTCCGCATCGAGCTTGTTTTCGATGAAATACACCTCGAGCTGATGCTTGAAAAACTCAGTCATTGCCTCCTGAATGAACTTGTTCGTGATAGCTTTTTTCGTCTGGTTCTCATATGACGCTATGGTCGAGAAGGACGAAATGACAAGCACGAGGCAATCCTCAATATCCTGAAAATTTATCTTTGAATCGGACTTGAGGTATTTTCCGCTCTTTTTTATATAAGCGTCTATCTGCGACACGAACGCGGAGCGCACAGCCTTATCCGGTGCGCCGCCGTGTTCAAGGTAGCTCGAGTTGTGATAGAACTCCTTGAGCTGAACCTTGTTAGAAAAGCAGAGCGCGGCGTTTATTTTCAGAGTATAGTCGGGCTGATCTGCTCTGTCGCGTCCGACGCGCTCACCGCTCCAGGTGCAAAGGGAAGAAAGTCCGTTTGAGCCGACAACCTCCTGAACATGGTCGGCAATGCCGTTTTCGTAGAAATATTCAAAGGTATCGAACTTTGAGCCGTTTTGATTTTTGAGCACAAATTTGACGCCCGCGTTGACTATCGCCTGGCGGCGCATCATATCCTGAAAATACTCGAGCGGGATGTTGATATCGGTAAACACCTTGAGATCCGGACGCCACTTTATGCGCGTACCGGTGTCCCTTTTGCTGTAAGGCTCTTTTATCATATCGCCGACGGGCTTACCGTTTTTGAAATTCAGATGATAACAAAAGCCGTTTGAATGTATCTCCGCCTCCATATACTCCGAGGCATACTGTGTGGCGCAAAGACCGAGTCCGTTTGTGCCGAGCGAATACTGATAGCTGCCGCCGTCGTTCGTCTTATATTTGCCGCCGGCATACAGCTCACAGAAAGTCAGCTTCCAGTTATATTCCTTCTCCTTCTGGTTATACTCAACGGGTATTCCGCGCCCCTGATCCTGAACCTCAACGGACTTATCCTCGAAACGGGTAACGGTTATCGTGCTGCCGAAGCCCTCACGCGCCTCGTCAACGGAGTTCGAGATAATCTCAAACACAGAGTGCTCGCAGCCCTCTATACCGTCGGAGCCGAAGATGACCGCAGGTCTTTTGCGCACGCGGTCGGCGCCCTTGAGCACCTCTATACTCTCCTGATTGTAGGTTGCCTTATTCGCCATTTAGCTGTCCCCCGTAAATCAAATGCTACGCATTATTTTGTATCATACACATCTGATTATACACCATATATTGGCTTTTTGTCAATGACAGCAAGGGGTATAGAAAAAGACAGGCGCGCAATAACACGGTCTGTCTTATAAAATTATGCTTTTTTCCTGAACACATCTGCGGGAAGCTGGGCGAGGACTATTGCGACGAACATTATAATACAGCCGCTAAGCTCTCTTGCGGACATTTTCTGATCTATGAGCACCCACGCGAATATGACGGCAAACACCGATTCGAGGCACAGCAGGAGAGACGCGACCGTGGGGTCGGAATCGCGCTGACCGAGGGTCTGAAAGGTAAACGCCACTCCGCAGGACAAAACGCCCGTATAGAGCAGATAGGGCGCGGCACTCATTATGGCGCGGATATTCGGCTCTTCAAAGATAAACATAAGAATGACGGATATTATGCCCGAGACGAAGAACTGAGCGCACGAGAGCTTTACTCCGTCAACTATCGCCGAATATTTGTCGATAACAAGAATATGTATCGCAAAGCCGAGCGAGCACGCGAGAGCGAGCAGCTCGCCCCTGCCGAAGGTCGCCTTGCCGCCCGCGCACAGCAGATAGAGCCCGACAACGCCGAGCCCGACACCTATCCATACGGGAAGACTGACGCGCTTTTTGAAAAAAACAAGGCTGATTATCGGCACCATGAGCATATAGAGCGCGGTTATAAATCCGACCTTGCCGACAGTCGTGTAAGCGAACGCCGCCTGCTGAAGATTGCTCGACACGCAGAGAACCGTTCCGCAGACGAGCCCGCCGACGATGAGGTTCTTTCTGTCCTTTTTCTTCTCTTCGGGAGTTTTCTGTTCAACCGAGCCGAGCTTTTTATTTTTTGCCCTCTGCGCTCCCGACATTATCGCAATGACCGGCAGGAGCACCGTACCGCCCATAATCATTCTTATGCCGTTGAAGGTCAGCGTTCCGATTACCTCGAGTCCTTCGCTCTGAGCCACAAACGACATTCCCCATATGACGGCGGCGAGGACGAGAAATATGCCGCCTTTAAGCTGTCCTTTTTTCGTTGCTATCACTCCACTGAAAATTTTCCGAAATATGATAGCACAAGGGCGGAGAATAAAAATAAGAATTTAGAACAAAGTGCAGTTTTCAAAAAGATTTTCGGTTTACTTCTCCGCGAGCGGAAGTATTGAGCCGATATCAGTTAATTGAAAGACCCCCGCCTCCTCCGCACGCACGCCGAAGGACAAGAGAAAGGCTTTGATTTTTTCGCCGTCCCTGTGAGACGCGAGTGAGCCGTTAAAGAGCATCGTATCGGGCGCGATGAGTCCGCAGCAGCCGCCGATAAAGCCGTATTCACGCCCATTCAAAGCAACATCTCCCTTTGAGACAAGCAGGACGGCAAGTCCGCTTTTTTCGGCTGCCGAGGCTATTGCTCCGTCATCGGTAATTATCGCATTTTCCGCCACCGGCACTACAGAGCACTTTGTATATCCCTGGCGCACGGGTATCACGGTTCGCCCCGAAAAGTCGATATTTTTGCAGACGGTCTTGGGATTGAGCAGCGCATAACTGCCGAAAAGAGCGGCGTTGAGCGGCACATCGGCGGGATATCCCGCGCCGAGCGGAGTATCGAGAACCTGCACACCGAAGCCAAGGTCAACAAGCTTTTCTGCGTTATCACGCTGCTCGCGGCTCAATATGATTTTTCGCCCGCCGAGATGCAACAGGTGCAAATCGGCGTGGGCGGCTGTGCCGTCTGTTAACGCGGCACACGGCAGGATATCAAAAACCACGATACCGTGCGATAAAAGATATTCCTTTGCTTTAGCTGCGCCGTCGTTCACTGCGGCGAGGGTTATTTCCCTCCTCGGCAAATTCGGCGATTCTATAGGAGTCATAAGATTCATCAGTCAACGCAGTTCGCGAACGCCTCATAGACATTCTTGACCCCGATGACCTCTATCTCCTTTTTGAGCTTGTCCGGCACGGACTTGAAATTATGGCGCGGAATAATGCAGGTTTTGAAGCCGAGCCGAGCCGCCTCTTTTATGCGCTGTTCGCAGTGGTTGACGGAGCGAATCTCGCCGCCGAGCCCTATCTCGCCGAAGGCGAGCACGTCGTCTCTTATCGGGACATCCTTGAGGCTTGAAATAAGCGCCAGCGCGACTGAGAGGTCGGTCGCGGGTTCATCGAGCTTGAGTCCGCCGATGACATTTATATAGGCATCCATATTGCCGAAGAAATAGCCCGCTCGCTTTTCGAGGACGGCCAAGAGCATAGCCATGCGGCTGTAATCGAAGCCTGTCGCCATACGGCGGGGATTGCCGAAGCTCGACGTGCTGACAAGAGCCTGAACCTCGGCAAGTATCGGGCGCGTGCCCTCCATAGCGCAGGCAATGCAGGTGCCCGAGGTATTCTTCGGTCTGCCGGAGATGAGCATAAGAGACGGATTCTCGACCTGAGAAAGTCCGCTGTCGAGCATCTCGAAAACGCCTATCTCATTCGTTGAGCCGTAGCGGTTCTTGACGGCGCGGAGTATCCTGTAAGACATATTGCGGTCGCCCTCGAAATAGAGCACCGCGTCAACGATATGTTCGAGCACCTTGGGTCCCGCGATGTTGCCGTCCTTGTTGACATGCCCGACGACTATAATCGGGATATTGCTGTTCTTTGCGGTGCGCATGAACATCGAAGTCGATTCGCGCACCTGCGTGACGCTGCCCGCAGAGGAGCTGAGGTCGCTTATGACCATAGTCTGTATCGAGTCTATGATAACAAGCCCGGGCTTGTTGATATTTATATACTCGCACACTGCCTGAACATCGGTCTGGCTCATGAGAGTGAGGGTCGGACTTGTGACTCCGAGCCTGTCCGCACGGAGCTTTATCTGATAGACCGACTCCTCGCCCGAGACATACAGAATATCGAGATCCTTGCCTATATACTGGCATATTTGCAGAAGAATCGTCGATTTGCCTATGCCCGGATCGCCGCTCAGGAGCACCAGCGAGCCTTTGACTATTCCGCCGCCGAGGACGCGGTCAAGCTCGGTGAGTCCCGTCCGATAGCGTATCTCCTCATCGGCGGTTATCTCGCTGAGGGCATATGTCTTGACGCCCCGTGCGCTCGCGCCGCTCTTGGACGCCGGGGCGGCGGGTGCTTTTACCTCCTCGTTCATGGTGTTCCACTCGCCGCAGCCCGGGCAGCAGCCGAACCATTTCGGACTTTCATAGCCGCATTCGGAGCAGATATAGACCGATTTTGCCTTGCCTGCCATTTTATGTTACCTCCGTCAGTTTTTCGTCGTTTTTCAAATAATCCGTTATTCCGCACATGACCGAAAAAGCCACGGCGTTCTGATAGTTATCGTCTTTTAGTTTCAGCGTCTCGGCGGCGTTCGAGAGAAAGCCGCACTCGACCATAACAGCCGGCGACTGCGCATGGTAGAGCAGATATATCTCGGTGCCCGTGCGCTTGACGGCGCGTTGATTCTGAGGCTGGATAAGTGAGCGGATATCCTGCTGGATAGCCCTTGCCAGCTTCTCGCTCTCCGGATTGTTTTTGGAATAGAACACCTGTGCGCCGCTGTAGGACGGACCGCCATAATGGTTCTGATGTATGCTCACGAACAGGGCGTCGGGCGTCTGTTCGATAATTTTCATTCTGTTTTTTATGTCCGAGACTTTCTGTTGGCGTACGGTTTTTGCGGAGTCGTCTGCTATATCGTCGTCCGTTTCGCGGGTCATGATGACATTGTAGCCCGCCGTGTCGAGCATATCGCGCAGCTTCAGAGCTATCGACAGATTTATCTCCTTTTCGACCGTTCCGTCCGCCGCAGTCGCTCCGCCGTCCATGCCGCCGTGACCCGCGTCAACGATAACGGTCACTGTGCGAAGCGCGTTTGACGAGACACTGCGTGCATATCCCGAGCCGCGCACGGATATCATCGCAAAGCATATTGCCATTATTGCAATAACCGCCGCAACGCCGAGAGCGACGAGTCTTGAACGCCTTTTGAAATTTATCACCATACCGACACCCCCAACAAGAGAATATGCGGGGAAAACCGGCATTATTAGAATAGCGGCGGGCAAAATAGAAAAAAGGAGCTGAGAAAATGAAGAGAATAATAAAAATTATAGGCGGTCTCGCCATCGGGGCGGTCAACTCCGCTCTCGGAGCCGGCGGCGGAATGATCGCCGTGCCGATGCTCAGAAAAAGCGGAATGGAGCAAAACAGGGCGCAGGCGAACGCGGTCGCGCTCATTATGCTTCTGACTGCGGCGAGCGCGTGGATATATATTTACACGGGGAAAGTCACCTTCGGCGACGCACTCCCCTATCTCCCTGCGGGGCTTGTCGGAAGTGTTCTCGGCTCATTTCTGCTGCCGAAGATACCGACAAAAATACTCGGCAGGATTTTTGCTGTTTTCATGCTCTGGGCGGGAGTGAGGATGCTGATGCGATGAAAACGGTATTGGCAGCTTTCTTCTCCGGTCTCGCCGGCAGTCTCGGGCTCGGCGGAGGCGGAGTTTTGGTGCTCTATCTCGTGCTCGCACTCGGTATGCCGCAGCTCAGAGCGCAGGGCATAAATCTGCTGTTTTTCATCCCCTGCGCAGTGCTTTCGAGCATAGTTTATTCCGTCCAGAAGCTCATTGACTGGAAAAGCGTTCTGCTGTTTGCCGCAGGCGGTCTGCCGGGAGTTTTGCTCGGCAGTCTCGCGGTATCGCACATGAACAGCAATATTCCCGGGAAAATCTTCGGCTGTTTTCTGCTGCTCATGGGCATAAAAGAGCTGCTCAGGAAAGGTGATTGATGCGCCGATAGTCGAGATAATCCTGGAGAATCACCACGGCACTGACGGCATCGACGACCGCCTTGCGCTTCTTGCCGCGTGTGTTTGTGACATCCAGGGCTTTGTGCGCAGAGACGGTTGTCAGGCGTTCGTCGCGCATCACGGTCTCTATGCCCGAAAACTCGGTCAGAGCCGCCGCAAAGTCCACGCACCGCTGAGCGCGCTCGCCGTGAGTGCCGTCCATATTTACGGGTAGACCGATGACTATCAGCTCCGCCTTTTTCTCTTCGGCTATCTCGGTTATTTTTTCTATCAGCGTTTTTGATTCTTTTTCCGTGATAACGGTCACGGGAGACGCCAAAAACTCGGTCTTGTCGCAGACGGCTATGCCCGTTCTCGTATCTCCGTAATCTACCGACAGGATTATCATAAAATACCTCTTAAAAAGTCAGCCGCACCTTTATCGGGTGCGGCAGTTTATATATTTTTTCGCCGCAGCTTGAGTTTAATCGTCCGAACGCGGGCTTGTCGGAAGGATGGAATCGATAATGCTGCTGACCGCCTCGCTGACTCCGCTGACGACCTCGCTCACCGACCCTCCGCCGCACTCCGTACACTCGGCGGGCATTGCGGACTTCTTATAATACCCCTTTGCGGTCTCCTTGCATGAGGGCGAGGCGAGAAGTCCGGTCTTTTTGCAGTAGTCCTTTTCCTCGACCTTGCCGCTCTTTGGGAACTCCTTGACGGACAGGTTTGCGTGGATACGGTCGAGCAGCTCGATATAGATTCGTCCGGAGGCGCTGTATCTGAACGGAATGACCTTGGGCTTATCGTAGCCGAGCCAGACCGCGCAGACATAATAGGGCGTGCCGCCGGCTATCCAGCTGTCCTTGCTGTCACTCGTGGTACCCGTCTTACTCATCAGCTCAAACTTGCTGAGGTTCTTGTTGGTGCGGAAATCCCTTGCCGGAACGGTCTTGAGCAGCTCGCGCATGACCTCCGCAGTATCCTCGCTGAGAACTCTTTCCGGCTCGGACTTCGTTTCGAGCAGAACCTCCGTACCCGTGGCGTTGGTGACTTTATAATAGCAATAGGGCGCATAGTAATAACCGTTGTTGCCGAACACAGCATATGCCGCCGCCATTTCGACGGTCGTGACGCCGTTTGTCAGAGAGCCTGTGGCAAGAGGTGCTATGCTGGCGTCGGCGGAATCGTCGAGAGTTGTCAGATGGAAGGTCTTTTTCATAAAGCTGTAGGCTTCGTTGATACCGAGCATCTCGGTAATTATTCTGACGGGCACGGTGTTGAGCGACTTCTCTATAGCATACTGGACGGTGACATTTGTCTTTGTGCCGTTCGTGCCGTCGGAGTTCTGCGGCCAGAGCTTGCCGTCCTGATAAATGGAATAATTGAGGATCATGCTTGACCAGTTGATATAATCCTTCTCAAGTGCGAAGGAGTATGTCGAGAGGGGCTTTATGGACGAGCCGGGCTGCCTCGGGGACTCGGACGCTCTGTTAAGGCAGAGATTGCCGTTCTTTTCACCCGCCTGTCCGACTATGCCGACTATCCTGCCCTCGTAGTCCATAACCGTCGCTGCGGACTGAGCTGCCGGATGCTCGGCGGAATCCGTCTCCTTATCGAAAGCAATTCTGTTTGAATAAACGGTGTTGAGAATCTCCTGAACCTCGAGATTCGCGGCGGAATATATCTTGAGACCGCCGTAATTTATCTTCTCCATCGCCTGACGGTAGGTGTAGCCGTATTTGCTCATCAGATCCTTGCAGACGGTCTTGATGACATAATCCACATAGAAATCCTGATATTCTTTTTCAGTATTATTATCTTCGGTAGTGGTCTTTGTCTTGCCCGCCTTCGGAACATAGTCCTCGCTGTTTGTGAACACGAGCTTATAATTGACCGCTTCCTCGTACTCCTCCTCGGTTATCGCCTTTTCTTCAAGCATATATTTAAGGCAGAGCTCCTGACGCGTTTTGTTCGCCTCGGGGTTGAGCAGCGGGTTGTACGTTGTCGGAGCCTTTGTTATGACCGCAAGAGTTGCGCACTCGGCGAGATTCAGCTCGCTGACATCCTTGCCGAAATATGTCTCGCTCGCAGTCTGGACGCCGTAGCATCCGTTGCCGAGATAGAGGGTGTTGAGATAAGCTTCGAGAATGGTATCCTTGCTGTAATGCTGCTCAAGGTTCAGAGCACGCTCTATCTCCTTGAACTTTCTGACGACCGTGACCTCCTTGTCGTTGGTCAGATTCTTGACGAGCTGCTGGGTTATCGTCGAGCCGCCGCCGGAGGAGAGTCCGGTAGCAGCACCGAATGTGCGCAGCCAGTCAACGCCGTGATGCTTCTCAAAGCGCTTGTCCTCAAGGCAGACGAAGGCGTTTTTCAGATTCTTCGGCATCTGGTCAAAATCGACCCATATTCTGTTCTCCTCACCGTGGAGCTGAGCCATTTCAACGAGCTCATTGTTGCTGTCATAGGCATAGACGAACGAGGTCTGGTTCTGATTCGCCTTGTAGTCGTCGAGGTTTATCGCAATCTCGCCGTGAGCAAAAGACACGATATTGAAGAAAACATACCCTCCGATTATCGACGCGGTGAGCATACCGACGACGAGCACGCAGAGAATAACGAGCAAAACTATTCTGCCGGTCTTTTTATTCGGCTTTTTATTCTTCTTTTTGGAAGATTTCTTGGCTGTTCCCATCTTTTTCGATGCGTTTCCGGAGCTTTTTGCCATCCGTGCGCCTCCTTCACATTACAATCCGATTGAAAATTATAGCATACTTTTTGCAAAAAGTTTAGCTCAAATCCAAATATCAACACTATTTTGTAAAATCAAAACAATAGCGGTGCATCATATTATATCCTTTGGCGTATAAAATGCCCGAAAACGGCAATAATTACCGACGAAAACGAAAAAAGACTGCGGAAAGGAAAATAAAGATGAAATATATCATAAAATGCATTGCCGTTGTCCTCGCCTTCTGCGCTGCGGCGTTTCTGACCGTCTCAACCGTAATCGAAGCCGCCGCGCCGAACGGGAGAGGGAAATACATCCTGCGCGACTACGAGGGCAGAATAGCGGTGTTCGTATACGGCGAAGACGAGCCGCAGGAGGTGTTCAATATTTTCACCTCCTCCCTGCCCCGCGACGAAGCCGAGCGCGTCTGTGAGGGAATAACGGTCGAGGGCGACGAAGCACTTCAAAAGCTGATAGAGGATTTCACCGGATAGCAAAAGCGGCTGTTACCGTCGCGCAGGCATAAAGCCGCACGGTAAACAGCCGCAATTTATTCCGTTTTCGGCGCTTATTCGCCCTCGCTCTTATCAAACATATCATTCAGCTGAGCACACACGGCGGACATTCTGCCGATACGCTCACGAAGAATCGTCTCGGCCTTCTTCTGCGCCTCGGCAACTATTGCGTTCGCCTGCTCCTGCGCTTCACAAACGGTCTTCTGCGCCTGATTGCGCGCAGCGGTAACTATCGCGTCCGACTGACCGCGAGCCGACTCATTGCTCACTTCAAGCAGGCTCTTCTGCGCGTCAAGATCGGATATCTCCTTTTCGAGCGATCTCTTTCTGCTCTCCGCCGCGTTGAGCTCGTCAACCATATATCTGCCCTGCTCGTCTCTGAGCCTTTCGAGGCGTTTTATATGCTTTGCGAAAGCCACACAGTTGTTGTAAAGACTGCGGTTCTGCGCTCTGAGTGCCTCTATCTCCTCATTCGATGCCGCCTCGCCTGCGGGAGCTTCGGTGCGTTTTTCGAGCTCCGAGCCCCATGCATAGATCTTGTTATATTCCTCCTGCAGCATTGAGATATACGCATCCGTTGCCGCAATATCATATCCGTTTTCAACAACGGGGAGCTTCATCTTTCCTTCCACTTCTGTCATCCCTTCCCAAAAATCAACTGTTTCTCTTTGCTATATCAACAAGGTTTTTGTAGCTTATAGCCATCGACTCACGCGGGTCGATATCGCAGGTGTCCTGCTCGATAACGATATATCCGACACCCGAAGCTCTGCACGCACGGTAGCACTCATCGAGATTTAGGTTGCCCGTGCCTATCTCGGCAAAGTCGGGCTTGTTCTCGCTGTCTATCCTGTAATCCTTAAAGTGGCAGACCTTCATTCTGCCGCTCAGGCGTTTTATGAAATCCGCCGGATCGCCGCCGCCGTACTGAACCCAATATGTGTCCATGATAAATCCGAACAGCTCGGGGTCGGTATCGTCGATAAGCATATCTATAACGCGCCTGCCGTTATATCTCTTGAACTCAAAGGCGTGGTTATGATAGGCAAAATGCATCCCCATATCGCGAAGCCTCTTTGCAAGCTCGCCCGTGAGCCTTATGAACTCGCGCACGCCCTCTTCGCTGCCGCTGTACTCCCCGGGCATACAGCCGACTCCGAGCGTGTCGCAGTGAATCATCTTATGCTCCCTGACAACTGCTTCGGTATCGCCGAGCATTCGGTCGAACGGAGTGTGAGTGACGCAGACATCCATGTTGTACTTCTCGACAAGATACGCTACCTTCTGCGGCTCGATAGGTCCGATGGCGGAAATCTGAACAGTATTGATGCCGATAGAATCGAGATAGGCAAAAGTCTTTTCGGCATCTTCATAATTCTGTATGTAATCCCGCAGAGTATAGAGCTGCGCACCGAGCTTGATATCCGACACAAAATCACCCTGTTCCGGCTTTATCTACAGATTATTATATTATAGCCGTTCCGAAGTTGCAAGTGAATTTACAAAAAAAGCCCGGACTTGCAAGCTCCGGCAAACCGAGAATATAGATATTCTACGGGAGGCGGTGCTGTGTTCGGTTGGTTTTTGCAGTTATTTTCGGGCGGATTTCTCTTTTTCATCCTGCATCTGAGCCAGCCGGGCTCATTTGCCCCGCCGCTGAGTGCCGCTCGGGAGCGCGAGGCTCTTGCAAAAATGCACGCGGGCGACAAATCGGCGCGCAGCGAGCTAATCGAGCACAATCTTCGGCTCGTGGCGCACATAGTCAAGAAATACTATGCCGCATATTCCGAGCAGGAGGATCTTATTTCCATAGGCACTGTAGGGCTGATAAAGGCTATTGACTCGTTCAAGCCGGACAAAGGCACGCGCCTTGCGACATATGCCGCGAAATGCGTCGAAAACGAGATCCTGATGCACTTTCGCTCGATGAAAAAGAGTGCGCACAACATCTCGCTCGAGGATCCTATCGACAGCGACAGCGAGGGAAACCCGCTCACGCTCATGGATATTATCTGCACACCTGACTGCATCGCAGACGACCTTGATTTGAAGATAAAAAGCGAAAAGCTGCGCGGGCTTGTCATCGGAATATCCGACCCGCGTGAAAGGGCGATAATCGTCATGCGCTACGGGCTCGACGGCAACGAGCCGCTGACCCAGCGCGAGATAGCGTCGATAATGAACATCTCCCGCTCCTATGTCAGCAGGATAGAAAAGCGCGCGCTCGAAAAGCTCGAAAAAGGAATGAAGCAGCCGTGAGAACCGTCCCGCGGCTGCACTTTTTATTTTATAAGGTCATTCTCCTTGATGTACTTCACAGTCTCATCAACGGTGGTGAAGGCAAGGGCGACCGAGGTATCGGCTGCTCCGTAATAGATAGCTATTCTGCCGGTCTCGGCATCCGCAAGCGCGGCGCACGGGAACACGACATTGGGCACATCGCCGACACACTCATAGATCTCATGGGGAGCCAAAAGGAAGCTGTCTGCACGGTGGAGCACCTTCCACGGCTCGTCCCTGTCAAGAATAGCGGCACCCATGCTGTAGGTAAAGCCGTTACAGCTCGTGAGCACGCCGTGATAGAACATAAGCCAGCCCTCGTCCGTCTCGATGGGGGTCGGTCCCGCGCCGACTTTTGTCGCCTCCCAGTTTTCGACCGGGCTCATGACAAAGCGGTGCTTACCCCAATAGGTGAGGTCCTTCGACCGGCTGATGAATATGTCGCCGTAAGGGGTGTGTCCCCTGTCGCACGGGCGGATGAGCAGAAGATACTCGCCGTTGACCTTGCGCGGGAAAAGAACGCCGTTGCGGGCTACCGGATAGCAGGCATCCTCAAGCTGAGTCCAGCTCTTGAAATCCTCGGTATAGGCTATGCCGATAGTTGTTCCGTGAGGAGTTAGGTTGACCCACGAGAGATAGTATTTTCCGTCAATCTCGCACAGGCGAGGATCGTAGCCGTCGAAGATATATTCATCTTCAAGCTCCCAATTTATCGCGTCCTTACTCATGCCGACAACGAGCTTCTGAGCACGCGAGCGGATATCCGCCCTAAAAACTCCGGCGAAGCCCGAGCCGTAAGGCACAAGAGCGGAGTTGAAAATGCTGTTCGCCATATGCAGATTGTCGCGGGTGATAACGGGATTGCCGCTGTAGCGCCACACGGGGTATTCAAATCCTGCGGGCTTATCCTCCCACGGGATATCAGGTATGTTCATTCCGATTATTTTTGCCATATTCTACTCTCCTTCCGTTTTTCAGATTTTAGCATAGAGCAAGGGAAAAAGTAAAGAGAGAGAGCATATTTTATGACAGTTTATTTTTTCTTGAGCTTGCTGCGCAAGGCATTCGGAAAAAATATAAAAAATCTCTTGACACGCGATACTTATTAGGATATAATACTATTAGAGATAGAGTTTTATTTGGAGGTCGGTCGATACGGTAAAGAGAAATACTATACAGCGTGCGCTGGTATTGGAGGCAGTCCGCAAGCTCCGCTGCCACCCCACGGCAGACGAGATATACACAGAGGTTGCCCGCGAGCATCCGACGGTCAGCCGCGGGACGGTATACAGAAATCTTAATCAGCTCTCGGAAAGCGGAGAAATCGGCAGCATAGAAATTCCGGGCTGCGCAAGCCACTATGACCACCGACCGGAGAGCCATTACCACGCAAGGTGCCTGCAATGCGGCAAGGTTCTCGACGTGGATATGGACATCATTCCGGACTTTGTAAAGGACATCAGGAACACCGACGGCTTCGAGTTCAGCGGATATGACCTTGTTTTCAAAGGCATATGTGCCGCCTGCAAGGCGAAAGCCGCCGAAGGCGCAAAGGAGCGTCAGGCGTAGAGAGGACAACGGTTCTCTCCTTCGGAAAGTGCGCATACGGGCGCAAAATCCCGTAAATATATAAACAAAGGAGACACAAGGATGAGAAGCATTACCAAACTCGACCTGCAATATGCACATCGCTTTTACGGCTTTAAGGGCGAGGCGCAGTATCTGCACGGACACACCGGCATTCTTACCATTGAAGTAGAGGGTTCGGTCAACATGGGCGTCAACATGGTATTCCCCTGCAATGAGATCCAGAAGATTGCATGGGATGTTCTGAAGAACTTTGACCACGCGCTGATTCTCAGAGAAGACGATCCCCTGCTGCCCGCAGTGCTTGATGTTTATGAGAAGCAGGGCATCAAGGACGGACATCCGAACAACAGCATGAAGGGTCCCGCCTTCAAAACGGAGCTGGCAACCGCATATCCCGACTGTCGCCTTGTGGTGACAAAAGAGACAATGACCGTTGAGGGCATGATTAAAATTGTCTACGACCTGCTGAAGGACAAGCTGAACATAGTAAAATTGACCTTCTCGAGCGGCGTTAACATGGCGTCCGAATGCTATGAGCCGCATTTGGAAGTGGATCGCTGCCCCCTGTGCGGCATCGCGCTGGACGAAAACGGCGTGTGCCCGAAATGCGGATACAGAAAGGGATAAGAGTCCCGCTTTTGCACAGTATGCCAACAGAGTAGCCCCGAAAAGCGCAATCGACAAAAACGGTTGCGCTTTTTATCTCGATGGGGGTCGGTTCCGCGCCGACCTTTGTCGCCTCCCAGTTTTCGACCGGACTCATGACAAAGCGGTGCTTACCCCAATAGGTGAGATCCTTCGACCGGCTGATGAATATGTCGCCGTAAGGGGTGTGTCCCCTGTCGCACGGGCGGATGAGCAGAAGATACTCGCCGTTGACCTTGCGCGGGAAAAGAACGCCGTTGCGGGCTACCGGATAGCAGGCATCCTCAAGCTGAGTCCAGCTCTTGAAATCCTCGGTATAGGCTATGCCGATAGTTGTTCCGTGAGGAGTTAGGTTGACCCACGAGAGATAGTATTTTCCGTCAATCTCGCACAGGCGAGGATCGTAGCCGTCGAAGATATATTCATCTTCAAGCTCCCAATTTATCGCGTCCTTACTCATGCCGACAACGAGCTTCTGAGCACGCGAGCGGATATCCGCCCTAAAAACTCCGGCGAAGCCCGAGCCGTAAGGCACAAGAGCGGAGTTGAAAATGCTGTTCGCCATATGCAGATTGTCGCGGGTGATAACGGGATTGCCGCTGTAGCGCCACACGGGGTATTCAAATCCTGCGGGCTTATCCTCCCACGGGATATCAGGTATGTTCATTCCGATTATTTCGCCATATTCTACTCTCCTTCCGTTTTTCAGATTTTAGCATAGAGCCAATGCAAAATTAAAGAGAAAGAACGGAAATGAGGAGGAAAGTAAAAAAGTGGCGAATATTTTAAAAAAGTTTGAAAAAAGACTTGCCAAATCGCTTTTCATGTGGTACTATTGATGAGCTTTCCGGGTGTGGCGCAGCTGGGCGAGGAGAAATGCCGCCGCCTGTGGCGGATGAAGGCATTGCTCCGAGGTGAAGAAACAAGGATCGTAACGAGCGCTCCAAGCGAAGTACTGCGACTATGTTTCTGAAGGAAGCGCCGCGGCGATTAGCAAAAGCCGACAAGCGGGAAGCAAACTAAGTTCAGGTACAACCGGGTGTGGCGCAGCTGGTAGCGCGCTTGACTGGGGGTCAAGAGGCCGTGAGTTCAAGTCTCGCCACTCGGACCAGTTAAGAAAACCGTTGAAACCGTTGGAATTCCAATGTTTTCAACGGTTTTCGCCATTTTTTGAGCCAATTTAAAATGTTCGTTGAACGCATCAAAAGGCGTATAAACGCCTAAAAACGCTCAAAAGTACAGATTAAATGCAGAGTATTACGGACTAAACCGGCTAAAAAAATATATAGGAAATCCCGGAACACCGCTATTGATGTTCCGGGATTTTGTTATGTATTAATATCGCTATTTACTTCACTCCGTCGAGTTCGAAGGCATAGAGCCAGCCGCACTTCATTTCGTCGGGGTTTATCTGCGAGAAGACGAGCTTTGCTTTGCCGTTGTCGTTTTCGACGGCTATGGGCGCGTCATGCGCTAAAAGCTTCGCCTTTATATCCGGGTTGTAATCCACCTTGTCGAGTGTGAGGCTGCCGAACGGATAGGCGTTCGTTATTGCGTAGACCTTGCCGCCCTTTCTGGTGTAATATGTACCCTCCTGCGGCGCTTTTGTATAAATACGCGTGCCGTAGATAGCGTCGCCGTTGACGCTGAGCCACTTGCCCATATCGAGCAGGCGTTCCTGCATGATGACAGGGATAGTGCCATCTGCGGCGGGACCGATATTGAGCAGGAAATTGCCGCCCTTTGACACGAGCGAGCAGAGCATTTCGATAAGCTCCTTCGAGCTGAGATATTCGTCAACGCCCTCTATACGGTTGAGTCCGAACGATGCGCCGATACCGCGGCACTCCTCGAACGGGCGGTCGAGCTCGATGTCCTCAATGCGTCTGCCGTTGTCGAGATATCCGTATTCGGTGGTGAAATTGCCGCCCAGATGTCCCCGCGTCTCCTTGCCCCAGCGGTCGTTGGGAACTATCGTATCCTTGACGGGCGACTCGTTATAGAGCCACTGAAGGAACTCCGTTGAGTGCCAGACGGAGCTCGGATGATCCCACTCCCCGTCCGTAAACAGAGTCCACGGCTCGTATTTTGTTATAAGCTCCTTGAGCATCGGGATAAGATGCTTTACTGCATACTCCTCGGGGTCTTTGAGATAGAGCGGATGGAACCACTCATAAACCGAATGGTAGACGCCGAACTTGACATCCGTCTTTTCGAGCGCAGCTTTCAGCTCGCTGCAGAAGTCCCTGTGGGGTCCGACATCGACGCTGTTCCAGTTCCACGCATAGTCGCTCTTGAACATACAAAAGCCGTCGTGGTGCTTCGAGACGAGGTTTATATACTTCGCTCCGGACTTTTCAAAGAGCTGCGCCCATTCGTCGGCATCAAAAAGCTCCGCCTTGAAGCCGCTGACAAAGTCCTCGTACTGCGTTCCGGGGGCATACACCCTGTCGTGGAACTTGCGCGCGGCGCTGTTCTCGTCGCGTATCTGCTGCATATACCACTCGGCATACTGCCCTTTTTCGGTATACGCCGGCACGGAATAGAGACCCCAGTGGATGAATATACCGAACTTCGCGTCCTCGAACCAATCCGGCACACGGCGGCTGTTGAGTGATTCCCAGTTGTTTTCGTAATGCATTTAAGATTCTCCCTTGTTATATTTCCGAAAAGACATCGCCGACGCCGTTGAATATATATGTGGGTCTGTAGGGATAGAGATTGACATCCTCGAGGCTCGTCACTCCCGAAAGCACGAGAACCGTGTCGAGACCTGTTTCAATACCCGCAATGACATCCGTATCCATTCTGTCGCCTATCATCGCAGCCTCCGCCGAGTGAACGCCGAGCATTTTGAGCCCCGTGCGCATCATGAGCGGATTGGGCTTGCCGACGAAATACGCTTTTTTGCCCGTCGCCATCTCTATGGGTGCTATGAGTGCGCGGCACGCGGGGACAATGCCGTCCTCGACGGGACCCGTGAGATCGGTATTAGTGCCTATAAGCTTCGCGCCGTTTCTGACGAGGTTCGACGCATGGACGACCGTTTCATAGTTATAGCTCGAAGTCTCGCCGACTATGACATAATCCGGGTCGATGCTGTTCATAGTAATACCCTGGTCATACAGAGCATTGACGAGCCCGGGTGCGCCGATAACATACGCCGAGCAGCCGGGCTTTTGACTGCTGATAAATTTTGCCGTTGCGAGGGCACTGGTATAAAAATGGCTCTCATCAACATAAAGTCCCATTCTCTCAAGCTTCTGCTGAAGCTCACGCGGCGAGCGTTCGCTCGAATTCGTAAGGAACAGGAACGACTTGTTTTCTTTATACAGCCACTCCACGAACTCTTTGACATCCGGAAGCAGTCTGTCTCCGTGATATATGACGCCGTCCATATCACATATAAATCCTTTTTTGGCTTTTAATGCATCCATATTTTCCCTCCCACTAATTGTTTGAAATAAGCTTATCAGTTAACGGGTGCAAAGTCAATAATTTACTTTGCGTTTATATTCACAAGCTCTGCGCGGAGCTTTGAATAGACTATTTTCTGGCTGCTGTAGAGTCCGTAATAGCCGGAGAGCAGATAGCTCACGGCGGCGGCGAGCGCAAACAGCGGCATACCCTGCGCGCCGAAAAGTTCAATGCTCAGGAATATCGAAGCGAGTGGACAGTTGACAACGCCGCAGAAAAGCGAGACGAGTCCGACCGCCGCGGCAAACCCGGGATCGAGCCCGATAAGTCCGCCGACGACGCAGCCAAAGGTCGCGCCGACGAAGAAAGTCGGGACTATCTCGCCGCCCTTGTATCCCGAACCGACGGTGACGGCGGTGAAGATAAATTTGAGCAGGAACGCCTCGGGCTTTGCATTGCCGCCTATAGCGCGTTCGACTATATCCATGCCCGCGCCGTTGTAGTCCCCGCTTCGGCAGATAAGAGACAGCGCGACGATTATTAATCCGCCGACGACTGCGCGGACGAAAGCATTTTTAAACAGCTTTGCAAAAAGCTTGTGCGTGCTGTGCAGACCGAGGCAGAAGCCGATGCTCAGCAGAGCGCATATCGCGGCGAGCAGGGCGGTAAGCAGGCAGCTTTTGAGCGAGAATACGGGGATGTTCGAGACGGTGAACGCGACGGGCTCGGTGCCCATAAGGGTCGAGATAAAATACGCAACAAATGCGGACACGACGCACGGGAGCAGACCCGCATAATAAATAACTCCGACACTGATAACGCCGAGAGCGAAAACGGCGGCGGTTATCGGCGTTCCGAAAAGAGCGGAGAAAACGGCACTCATGCCGCACATCGTCATGATATGCATATCCTTTTCATCGAGGCGTGCTATTTTGCCTATCAGCCCCGCAATGCTGCCGCCGAGCTGAAGAGCCGCGCCCTCTCGCCCGGCAGAGCCGCCGAAGAGGTGCGTTATGACGGTCGAGACAAAAATCAGCGGCGCGAGAAGTGCCGGCACGCCCTGCGGCGAGCGCACGGCATCGAGTATCTCGTTAGTGCCGATATCCTTTTTGCCGGAGAGCTTATACAAACCGGCTATCACAAGTCCGCCGACAGGCAGCAAAAGCACTATCCACGAATGAGCCTTGCGCACACCGGTCACATATTCGACGCTCAGATGAAACAGTGCGCCGACCGCACCGCCGACGGCTCCCGTGACTGCGGCGAGGGCGAACCATTTCAGAAAAGTCAGCAGATACTTCCCCGCCGACTTACAGCTGTTTTTCAGATTTCTTTTGACAGACTCCACTTTTACCCCGTCCATTAATATAATATTGATTAGATTTTATCACTTTATCACGGCTTTGGCAACGAGAAGGAAAAATTGAGCCGGAGATTGATGCGATTGTTTGCAAAAAACAATCGATTTTATTCTCGGCATTTCGGAATTGTTTTAACTTTGTATCGGCTGCCGCCAATATCGGAGCTTGGTTTGTAGGTGTCGGCGACCCGACAACCCGTTGACGGCGAGCGTAACGATGTTTTTTGCGGTCGGGGCGTGTAATTTCCTATCGCCTACCGCTAATGCCTATCGCCTATCCTCCTACTTCCTTCAAAACGAAACACGGTGAAGCCCTCTATATTCGGGACTTCACCGTATTCTACATAAAAACTTCGTTATTGCGCTGCGTTAAACAGCTCCTGCTCTCTGCATTTTCAATCCTGCGCGTGATTGAAAAGCTTAATTTCATTGTCGTCTGTGAACTCCGCGATGATTCCGTTTTCGTCAACGGTTGCGAATATCGCGCTGTGGCTCTTCATCGTCAGCGTCCACTTGACATCGGGATATATCTTTCCGAGCTTGTTTGTGACTATCGCTATCTTCGGCGAAAGCTCCTTTGCGAATGCCCACGAGGTCGAGCCGTAGTAGCCGTGATGCCCGACCTTGAGAATGTCAACTTTGTGGAGCTTCGGCAGAAGAATTTTTTCAAGTCCCGTGGTTCTTGTTATATCCGATGCGAGGAATGCGCTGAGTTCACCCTTTTCAACCATCGTTCCGACCGATTCGGCGTTTTCGCCCTGACCGTAAAGACGCTCGTCGTCAAGCTCCGTGTTATAGAAGGTCAGCGTAAAGTCGCCGAAATTGAACGGCTCGCTCGGTATGTCCGAAGTAACGACAGTTCCCCTGTTCCGAAACGCCTTCACCGTGTCCGTATATGTCGTCTCGATACCCCAGCCGTTGTATTCGTATTCGTGGGCTATCTCGCGGTTGACGGGCTTTATGTAAAACGTCTTTACCGTGATGTCCGGGTCGTTGGCTATCGCCTCAAATGTGCCGACATGGTCGTAGTGGTTGTGCGTACCGAGCGCAAATTCGAGCGTGACCTTGCCGTCTGCGTCGCCCGCAGCCTTTTTCAGATATTTTATAACAGCCTCTTCGCTGCCGTTGTAGCTGAGCTTCCTGCGCGGATTGTGATTGCCCTCGCCGGAGTCGATGAGCGCGAATTTGCCGTTTGATTCGATGAGTATTGCGTCGGAGTTGTAGGTGTTGAGAAAATGTATCCTGTCCGCCGTGCCGCTCGACGAAAACTGTGCCGTGCCGATTTCAAATTTATTCTGATATCTGTTGCACATCGCAACGCAGATTATATCGAGCGAGAAGACCGAAATCATTATCGTCATCATCACCCATGTCGCAATTTTTTTGATCAGCTTGTCCCTTGTCATATTCCCTCCGCAGCGCAAAAATAAAAGCACTTCTGAAAGTATATCATACTTTTTCGGTAAATGTCCATATGCGACACGCCAAAAAGCAGCGATTTTAATTGTATTCGGCGCTTTTTTGTGATATCATCTATATCAGATACGGCACTAATTTTGATTTCGGTCTTTGTCCTCTGGGTCGATAGCCTGCATTATCAGCGAGCCGAAGAGCATGACCCCCATGCTCGGGCGGATGCAGTCTATCGCGTCCTTTGCGAGACTCATGCATCTCCAGTAGTCGAACCCGCGCCCCGCGAGCAGCAGTGCGCAGACGGCGAGGGTGAAGAGAAGTTCAAAAATAATGACCGCGCCGAGCAGCATTCTGCGCGAAACGGGATTTATGCAGCTTAAATTTTCTGCAATTTTTTCTTTTATGCCGCGCATATCCGCACCTCCGTTTTGTTTGATTCTAACCCGAAGTGCGATTTTTCGCAATGCAAAGATTTTTACTTTTGAGGAAGGGAGAGGAAAACGAATGTCCGTCGGAATATCCACCGCCTGCTTTTATCCCGCGCCGACCGAGGAGGCTCTGCGCTGCGTTGCCGAAGCGGGAGCAAAGGTCACGGAGGTATTTTTTAACTCGCCGTCGGAATTGGAGCCGGATTTTCTCCGCCGCATTTCGTCTATAGCCTCTGGCAGCGGCATCCGCATCCGCTCGATACATCCGTTCACCTCGTTTGCCGAGGGCTATATCCTCTTCAGCCGATATGAGCGCCGCTTTGACGACTACAGGGAGTTTTACAAAAAATATTATGCCGCCGCGTCCGCGATAGGCGCGAAAATAGTTGTGCTCCACGGCGCAAAGCTGCCGATGAATATCAGCACGGACGAATATGCCGAGCGACTCGCTTTGCTTGTCCGTGACGCACGGGAGCAAGAGATAACCCTCGCGCAGGAAAATGTTGTTTACCATAACGGTCAGACACCGGAGCTTATGAACGAGCTGAAATCGCGCCTCGGTGCGAATTTTCATATGGTGCTCGACATCAAGCAGGCGTATCTCGCAGGAGTTGATCCGATAGAATTTTTCAGAGAGTTTTCCGATAATATCTGCCACATACATCTGAGCGACCACGACGAAAATCACAAGTGCATCCCGCCGTTTGACGGAAAATTCGATTTCGCCGCCCTCTTTTCGTTCATGAAAGAAACCGGATATTCCGGCGACTGCGTTATCGAGCTCTACCGCTCGGGCTTTGAGCGCACAGATCAGCTGACCGATTCGATGCATATGCTCGAAAAGCTTGACTTTTGACCGTTTTTGTGCGATAAATATTATATGTTCATTAGGGAGTGATAGCTTTGAAGTGTCCGTTCTGTGGTTTTGAAGAGAGCAAGGTCATCGACTCGCGTCCCACCGACGAGGGCGAGAGAATACGCCGCCGCCGCGAGTGCATCAGCTGCGGCAAGCGTTTCACGACCTATGAGATAATCGAGACCGTGCCGATAGTCGTCGTCAAAAAGGACAAATCGCGCGAGGTTTTTGACAGAAACAAGCTTTTCAACAGTATGCTCAAGGCGTGTGAAAAGCGCCCGGTCTATATGGAACAGCTCGAAAAGGCAGTCAACGAGATTGAAGCCGTGCTACAGAATTCCCTCGACCGCGAGGTGACTACCGTCTATATCGGCGAGCTCGCGATGGAGAAGCTCAAGAGCATCGACGAAGTCGCCTATGTCCGCTTCGCCTCCGTTTACAGGCAGTTCAAGGATATCAACACCTTCATGGACGAGCTTGCAAAGCTGCTTAAAGAAAAATAAGAAACAGGGATCGCTTGGGGCACCCTCCGTAAGGAGGGTGCCCCAAGGTGGCTCTTGTATCTAAACTGAATAATTGATTTCGTTAAGCGGTGTAGCCATTGGCTATGCCGTTTTTGCTTTGCGTTCCGCCATATGATTTTGGAATGCTTCTTCCATTTCTTCGGGAGTGAGTTCTCTGAGTATGCCAACGCCGTTGTAGTAAATATCTATGAGCTGAACCCTCTTGCCGTCAAGGCATCTCGGAGCGTGTACCGTATTTGTCGGATAAGGTTAGGTTAATTTCATCGGCGTGCATAACGGCAGAGAGGATATTGTCCTTGCCGTATAGTTGTTCGGCAAAGTAATATGCTTCTTCATAAAAAGCTTTGGCAAAATCGTAGCCGCCGTGTTCTTCAAAGTATTCCGAGTTAATATCGAAGATAAGTTCATCGTAAACTTTGGCATCCTTTTTCAAACAACTCTTGTTTTGAGGAAATATAATTAACAATATCGTTTTTAGACTTAATTTCGTTGATTACATCAGCAGATATTAAGCCTTTAGAATTAGCCATATAGCATCCTCCTAACCTATTAAGAATTTAATCTTTCAAAAAGCTTTTTAAGCTTATTATCCGTGATTGTTTCATCATAATGCATACCCTCATAAGTTGGGTGAAGCACAGGATATGTAGGATGTTTTGTTTTCAATATGAAATGGTTTTCAATCAGCCATTCTATAGTGACGATTAAATCATCCCGACGAACTCTTTTTAGCGTTCCATACTCCGGCAACTTGTCCAATTCGGCATCTGTAATACGCTTGCTGTTTGCTCCACGAAGTACATCAGCTAAAACATTTATGCCATAATACCGCTTTTCACTAATATGAGAAAGGCATTGCAAAATGGTATGAACAATATCATTCAAGTCGTTTTCTTCAAACATAACCGCTTTAACATTGGCTCTTTTTATTGCATTGCTTTCTTCGTACCGGTGGTGGGCTTTTACAACTTGAGTTTGTGGCGATGTTTTAGGGGTTTCGGCAGGATTTTTTTTTGCGGGTTCGGGATCGGGAGCGAGTTTGAACATTTCATAATATAACTTTGGTACTATGAATTTTCCGCACCCTGTACCATCTTTTTTATAATTGGTGCAACCAAGAAAATAACTGTTTTCTTTTCCCGGTTTAACAATAAGATAGCCGTCTCTGCACTGGTCGCATTTCAAAATAGAGAGCTTTCCCGCTTTATACTCATTGGTCATAAATCCACACACTTCGGGCTCGTTTGTGCAAATGTGCAAACGCAAACCGTATGCATTCTTATAGCGGAATTGCATAGGATAGCCACAGATGGGACATGTTTTCTTTGCAATGTTATTTTGCGGTGGCTCCTCGCTCCAATTACCACGAAGAACAACATTCTTGTAATCTCGCTTTATTTCAAGCAAAAACTCAGAAGGGTTCTGCTCCGGGGCTATAAAATAAACACGGTTTTTAGTTCTTGTCATTGCCACGTAGAACAAACGGCGTTCTTCAGCGTAATCAATGGATCGATCACCCTTAACAACAAATGCGAGAACGGGATCATCCTCAATTTTTGAAGGGAAGCCATATGTTTCATTGCGCCCATTTACAACAATAACATTATCGTATCCCAAGCCTTTAGAGGCGTGAGCTGTCATAAATGTTATGTTAAGTTTCGGATATTTTACACTTTTGAGCCTGCTTCCACGATCGATGTATTCAAACAAACCCGATTTTTCTAATCTATCGCCGTCAAACCCAAATCTACCGAGCAGCAGAATAGAAGAATCTTCAGATTTTCCTTCCTTCTTGTTAAATTCAATAATCTGTTTGAGCGCAACTTCGACAGCGTGTGCGATTGCGTAATTTGCACCACTTTTGTTATCGGCATTCAGTTTTTTAGGGCTTCCGTCATAAGTGTAGATAATAACAGGATCAACAATATTTTTAGGAGACTTCAGTTCTTTTGTAATTTGTGCTTCATTTTTCTGAATGAAGTTGCCCGCAATATCAATTACTTCCTGCGAGTTGCGGTAAGTTTTTACAATCTTCAAAAGTTTGGCATAGCCCATTTTTTCTTCAAACTTAGTAAAGAGTGTTATGTCCGAGCCGCTAAACGCATAAATTGATTGCCAATCGTCACCAACAGCAATTATTTTAGCGTCAGTAACTTCCGACAAAGCCGTTACTAAATCAAATCTCTGTCGAGAAATATCTTGATATTCGTCTACGATAATATATTTAAAATCAAGTTTCTTTTTCATTTCTTTGACTTCTCGGAGAACCCGTGCGGATTCATTTATCATATCCTCAAAGTCAACGGCATTATTTTCTTTCAGATAACGCTCATATTCCAAATAGCAATCGTTACAGATATCCAAGAATAGTCTCGTACGTACATTTTGAGTAGAATGGTACATACGGCTAAATTCATCAGCAGTAAAGCCATTTGTTTTGAAGTTTGTAATAAAACGGCAAATCAAATTAACAAGTTTTCTTATGTAACGGTTTTCTTCGGTGGTTACGAGCTTTTCCATTACCTCTTTGTTGGAACGGGGATGTAACTCAAAATCGTTACTTTCCAGTTCCTCTTGCAAATGCTCTAAGAGTGATCTACGGTCGGAATACTGCGAAAATGTGTATATAAGTTTTGTACCATGCCGCCTATGTAGATTGATTTTGTCGTTTATAGCTTTTTTATAGGCTTCAAGCTGATCGTCGCTAAAGCGATCATTTTTACCATCTTGCGTAATGCCGAAATGTTCAATGTAGGCAACTTTATCGCCCTGCCGAATAATAAAATCGGGAGTATAGGGCTTTTTTGAAAAAAGAATATCATACTTATACATCGGCTCATATTCATAGTCGATGTTATTTAAGTACAAGAAGTTTGCAATTTCCACCTCTTGATGAGAACGCATTACTTCACTTTGAATTGTAACAGATTTTTTTGTGCGGATATCAATAACCTGTTGCTTAAATTCGTTGAGATCGCTTCGCATTGTAGCAAAATTTGATTTTGCAGTTTTATTGAAGAAACTATTGAGATCATTACCTTCATACGGAGCATCAAAGTATGAGGCAAAAAACATAATTAAGTTATTTACAAGACTTTCATTCTTCAATATAGAACTTTTGAAATAATCCAGCAAAACAAAATATAACTTCGAAGAATCAACAATATTAAGTTTTTCCGATGACTGTTTTCTCAATATAGCATTACCGGTTGAATGGAACGTGGCAATAGGACAATCTATCGCTAAATCCCGATTCAACTTGTCCCGAAGTTCTTGAACAGCTTTATTAGTGAAAGAAACAACAAGAATTTGAGAAGGTTCTATACCTTTTTTCTCAACCAAATATTTAACCTTTGCCGCAACAGTAGTAGTTTTGCCTGCACCTGCACCGGCAATAACGAGACAATAATCTTCGTCTGTCAGTATAACACGGCGCTGATCTTCATCCAGTTTGATTTGTGGATCGACTTCACGAAGAATATTATCCAAATAGTGTTGTTCTTCGGTCATTGCACGGCGAATAAAAGCCTCATTATGCTCCTCAATAAGAGTTTCAAAATTTATGTATTTTGATAATGTACCTTCAATAATAGAAAGCAAGAAACCATTGTTTTTGCAGAAAGCATCTAACAATCGGCTACTTTGAAGCACGCCAAAATATTCAATGGTCTTCTTTCCTTCAAGTAGCTTTGCTCGATATTCACTTTTTGAAACATAGCGGTTCTGTGATAATATGGTATCCATATAAACCTTTAAGTCCCATAAGTTTTGACATTCGGGACTCTCAAATGACATATTATCAGCGAGTCTATTCACTATCGTTTCTTTCTTTTTAAAGAGTTTAGAAAACAATCCCATATATATGCCTTTCTTTTCAAACAATATTAGTCGGCAGAAGCCCCGGATTTGATCCAGTTATCAACTTCATCCAATTTAAACTTCCATTGTCTGCCCATTTTATGTGCAGGCATATTTTTGTTATCAATCCATTTAAAAATCGTATCTCTGCTTACGCCGAGATATTCGCATATTTCCTTTAGGGAATACCATCTGTTAGTTATTTCCACTATTTTGACCTCTCAAATTCAAAGTGTTGACTTGTTACTTTTAGATTATATCACAAAATAAGGTAGTATGCAATATGTTAAAGTCGATTAGCGTAGGTTTTGAAGCTCTGGCATAAAATTAGCGGCAAGGAGCATTACTCTCCCTGCCGCCTCACTCCCTCAAGATATCCTCGAACGGAGCATCAGTTCCGATAAAGGTATCGTATGTAAATTTCGCACTCAGCCGAAAACCCATTATGAAACCGTCTAATGTTGATTCACCGTTTACAACACTCCAAGCATTTGCAAAATCAAGAAATAACTTCTTGTTTTCATCATCCAATGCCGCTGTCAGATTTTCCTCGTTGTTCATCAGAATTTCCATCTGTTTCTGAACAGTATCATTTTGCTTTGTGCTACGTGCCTGTGGATCAAGATTTCCATAGAAAAATTTTTCAATAAAGTTGCCATTGTGTAATCCTCCGTTATGAATTGAATTATCCTTACAATTCAATCATTCCGGATTCAATCATTCCGGCTGGCTACAAAAGCCGAAAGGAGACAACTTCCTTACGAAGTGTCTCCCTTCGGCGGTCCTTTTTGTATCGCGATATAGAATTTTTGTTTTGGCTTTCGTGTATAAGGAGAGCTGTCGTGAAGCGGCGGAGGAATTGATTCATTTGCGCACCTCGCAAAAAAATACTGTGACGCTCACGCGTCAACGGGTCGTCGAGTCGCCGACCCCTACGCGATAGGCAGTAGGCGGTAGGAAGAGACACGCCACGAACCGCACCCTAATTCCTAATTCCTAATTCCTAATTCCTAATTTCTAATTCCTAAATCCTAATCCCTACCTCAGTACCCGGTAACACCTAAAAGTTTACATCCGGTTGCAAGTATGTTTGTGTTGAGCAAGGATGAAAACGCAGTTAAACGCGATCAGACGATGCAAGGCTTGTAAAGGCTTTGATGTTACAGGGTACTAATCTTCCGGCGCAGCCGATATTTTTTACAGGATGATGCAGATGAGTCCGCTGCACCCCTCGTTTATAACTTTTTCGAGCGTCTCCTGCAGCTTCATACGCGCTGCGGAGGGCATACGGTAGAGCTTGTTGTGCAGTCCCTCGTTGACAAGCTCATGCAGAGACTTGCCGAAGATATTCGACTCCCATATCTTTGTCGGATCCTCCTCGAACTCCTTGAGCATATAGTTGACGAGTTCTTCGGACTGGGACTCCGAACCGACTATCGGCGCGACTTCAGTTGTTATATTTGCCTTCATCATGTGTATCGACGGAGCGGAGGCGCGCAGGCGCACGCCGTATCTGCCGCCCTGGCGCATTATCTCCGGCTCTTCAAGGCTCAGCTCATCGAGCGACGGCATGACTATTCCGTAGCCCGTCGCCTCGACCTCATCAAGTGCGCCCTTGAGCCGCTCATATTCGCGGCGCACGGCGGCAAGCTCGCGCATACAGCTCATCAGATCCTGCTCGCCTGAGATGTCGAGTCCCGTCTCCTCGGCGAGTATTTTATAGAAAAGACCGCCGTCCGTCTGCACCTCTATCCGCGCCGCGCCGCAGGACAGATCCATCTTCGCTATCCTCGCGCCCGTCACATATTCGCACGAGCATATATCCTCGGCGAGGTGTTTTACATCGCGGAGGGTGCGGAGGTTCCGAGCTGCTTCGCTCACAGCGCCGCAAAGTCCCGAGCGCAGCCAATGATCGCGGCTGAGAGTCATAGCCCAGCCCGGCAGACCGACGCTGACTTCCTTGACGGGAAACTCGAAGAGCACCTGAGTGAGAATCTCTTTTATCTCCTCCTCGCCTATCTCGAGGCAGTTCACGGGCATGACGGGTACGCCGTATTTATCAGTCAGCGACGCCGCCGTATTTTTGACTTCATCAGACTCAGGATTCGTGCTGTTCAGAAGTACAACAAACGGCTTTTTTAGACCTTTTAATTCGGATATCACCCTGCCCTCTGCTTCTTCATATTCACTGCGCGGAATCTCGCTTATCGAGCCGTCGGTCGTTATGACAAGACCTATTGTCGAATGCTCGCTGATGACCTTCTGCGTGCCTATCTCCGCCGCCATATTAAACGGTATCTCATGCTCGAACCACGGGGTTTTGACCATTCGCGGACTCTCGCCCTCTATATAGCCGAGGGAGCTCGGGACGATATATCCCACGCAGTCTATGAGCCGTACCCGGAATGTCGCCTCCGCCCGAAGCGATATCTCGACCGCGTTTTCGGGAATAAATTTCGGCTCGGTGGTCATTATTGTGCGCCCCGCCGCAGACTGAGGAAGCTCGTCGGTCGCACGGTCGCGCACGCTCCGGCTCTCGATATTCGGCAGAACAAGGGTGTCCATAAAACGCTTTATAAACGTCGATTTTCCGGTTCTGACAGGACCGACAACGCCGATATAAATATCGCCCTGTGTGCGCTTTGCAATGTCGCTGTAAATATTTCTCTCCTGCACGGTTATCCCTCCTCAGACTCCGGGTATGAGCAGCATGCATTTCTGCGCCACCGTCTCGCCCGTTATGTCGTTTTCCTGCTCCACCGCTTCGACGGTCGTGTTATACCGCCTCGCGATATCCCATATCTCCTCGCCGGCATCCGCAAAATAGACAGTCAGCGCGGCACCGCCCGCCTTTTTGCCGTCGGAATCGGAGCACTCTATTGAGGTGACGGTCTTGCGGCGCACGCTGTCGAAGATACAGCCGGAAATATTCATCTCGACTCTGACATCTGCGCTGCCCGAGGCGCTCGCGGCACTCGCGGCGGTTATCTCTATGCACGGCGAGCACTTGAGCTCGCCGCACCTTCTGACTGCCCTGCGGTATTCATAATCAGCCTGCCGTTCGGCGTAGCAGGGCTGTGATTCGGCATCGGTATAGATAAAATGGAGCGTCAGTTCGCCGGAGATTATTATTCCGTCGGAGTCCTGCGACACGCTCTTGGAGAGTTCTGAGCACCAGAGGGCTGAAATCTCTTTCGCCTCCGTCAGCTCCTGCGTGCTGCGGCAGGTGAAGGTATCGTTAAACTTATCGGCGATGACGGCAAAATCCGAATTGCGGCTCTTTGTTTCAAGGTCGCAGCAGACGGAATAGGCATCGGTGACGGTCGGGAAGCTCAGCTCGCGATAAGCCTTGACTCCCGCGCCGACACGCGCGCTGATATCAATCAGTCTGTTGTCGCCAGCCTGGTCGGCTTTCGGCAGGACTTCGAGCGAAGTGACTGACAGGCAGACGCAGCAGGTGCAGTCCTCATCGATACCCTCGAGATTTATTATCTGGCTTATCGGCATGGAGTGACCGAAGCTGAATATCTCGCCGTCCTCGCCGCGACAGACCGCACTGACCGAAAGCTCGCCCTTGACGAGCAGCTTATTGCTGATGACCTTTATCTCCTGCGTGAGTGCCGCCGCCTGTGCGCTCAGCACGCAGGAAACAGCCGGATTCCCGTCCGGCAGAGGAACAATTTCGCTCATCGGGAACGCAGTCTCGGTGCAGGCGACAAGGCTCGCGGTGCGGCTGTCGCAGCATCTGAGCTGGACTCCCGCGCCCTCGGCTCCGGTTATTATCTCCTCCTCTTTAACACCGGATATGCCGAACGCCACGCTGACCACGGCATGGATATCGAGCCTGCGCGGACTGACGGCACGGCAGTTGGCATACTGAGTATAGGCGTGTACATTCACGCAGCAGTTTTCATCCGCGTCCTTGAGATCGGCGTATTTCGAAAACGGATATGTCTGCTCGAAGCAGCAGACCGTCCCCTGCTCATCGGCATAGATGACGCACACATCGGCAGAGCCGTCCGCAGTCGCTCTGTCGCCGGCGGTCTGGACTGCAGTTATGCGCGGAGTGACAAGACATTTGAGCACGCGCCTGATGTCCGGACAATAGTCAGGCAGGGTTATATCGGCATCTATCGGCTGTTCCGCAGTGCAGCTGCCGAGCGTCTCTTCGACGCCTACCGACTGCGTTATAACATTGATTTGCATCGCATTCCTCTCCTTAACAGAAAATGTCAATGCATTTATATTCCGTCCATGTCCCGCGTATGATAAAAACCTGCACGGCGGTTTTTGAGCTGTTTTAGCACTCTGTATATCAGAGTGCTAAGTATTTACAATTTGTTCACATATAAACGCACTTTTTTTAACAAAGCCAGGGTATTATATAATTGAACGAAGGGAGCGAGAGCCCCCGGAGAAGAAAGAGAGTGAGTCCGATGGAAATCGGAAAGCAGACAGACAAATAAAACGAACGCTTTGACTTCAAAATAACAAACAACAAACGGAGGAATCAATTATGTTTGAACTTACACCTTATGAACGCAGACATCAGCATGCACTCTTTAATCCTTTCAGGGATATGGAGAACTTCGAGAAGAGCTTTTGGGGCGACATGGCCGCAGCGGATTTCAAGACCGATATAAAGGACAACGGCAAGGAGTATGTGCTTGAGGCAGAGCTGCCCGGATTCAAAAAGGAAGACATTCACGTTGACATTGAGGACGGCTACATGACCATCAGCGCAGAGCGCAGCAGCAAGGTTGAGAAGAAGGACGACAAGGGCAACTTTGTCCGCCGCGAGAGGTCTTACGGCTCGTTCAGCAGGAGCTTCGATGTCTCGTCCGTCAAGACTGAGGACATCACCGGCGAATATAAAGACGGTGTTCTGACCCTGACAATGCCCAAGAAGGAAGAAGATGTGCCGACATCGAGAAGAATCGAGATCGGCTGATAAAATGCAAGCGACCCCGGAGGGAATACCCTCCGGGGTTTTGCGTTTTTTATATATACTTTTATAAAAATTACTTCATCCCGTGCTTTTTCATATAATTCGCGATGCAGTCGAGCTCGCTGAAATATATTTTTTCACCTTTCACTTTCATAAAACGCTCGTGCCCTTTGCCGAGTAGGAGGAGGATATCCCCTTTCTGCATACGGTCGAGGGCATATTCTATTGCCTCGGCGCGGTCGGCTATCTTGACATATTTGCCCGCTCCGCCGCCCTTTTCGACCCAATCGGCAATCTCGTCCATTATTACATCGGGGTCTTCAAAATCCGGATCGTCGCTCGTGATTATGATAGAATCGCACATTTTTGCGCTGACAAGACCGAGTTCCTTTCTGCGGACGGTCGCCTTGTTGCCCGTTGCGCCGAAGAGCGCGACAACACGGTTGGGCTTATAATCTCGGACGGTCTCGATAACATTCTCCATGCTCAGACCGTTGTGCGCGTAGTCGATAATGACGCTGTAATCGTCGCTGACATGGACTATCTGCATTCTGCCATCGATGCTCACATGCAGGAACGCCTCGCGCATTTTTTCAATGGGAATGCCCATTTTGCGCAGGAGCGCGACGGAAGCGAGGACATTGTATACGCTGAAAAAGCCCGGCATACTGACCTGCGCGTGCCACGGGGCGTCGAATTTGCTCTTGCAGTCGAACTCTATGCCGAGGAAGCCCGTGCGGCGCAGAGGATTTATATTCTCCGCGTAGTAATCGCACCTTTCGTCGAGCCCGTAGCTTATCACCTCGCCCTTTGACGCGGCGGCGATATCGTCAAAAAACGCATCGTCGCGGTTGGCGACGGTGAAGCCGCTGTGGACATAGAGCTGCTTTTTCCAATAGGCGTATTCTTCAAAGGTCTTATGCTCGTTTCCACCGATATGGTCGGGCGAAAGATTTGTGAATATTCCGGCGTAGAACTCTATTCCGTGGACGCGGCTCATCTTGAGCCCTATCGAAGAGACCTCCATGCAGACAGCCTCGCAGCCGCCGTCCGCCATCTCGCGCAGAATTTTCTGAAGCTCGTAGGATTCCGGAGTCGTGTTGACGGTCGGTATTTTTTTGTCGCCGTAAAACGCACCGACAGTGCCGATAACACCTGTTTTTATGCCGCAGTTTTCGAGCGCACTGCGCAGGATATAAGTTATGCTCGTCTTGCCCTTCGTGCCGGTTATGCCTATCATTTTCAGCTCTTCTGCGGGATGACCGAAGAAGTTTATGCTCATCTGCGCGAGGTCGCGGCGCGTGTTTTCGCTCATCAGCACGATTGCATCGTCGGGCAGGCTGAGTGCCTCTTCCGCAACGAACACGCGGCAACCGAGGTCATAAGCACTTTTTGCGTATTTATGCCCGTCGGTCGTCTCGCCCTTCATGCAGACGAACGCCGTGCCCGGTCTCGCCTTGCGCGAGTCGTAGACGATATCGCATACATCCGTCTGCGGAAAAATTCCCTCAACGCTCGTGCCCTCAAGCAGTTCTTTCAGAAACATTGTATCTCTCCCGTGAAGTCTTATTTTTCAAACGGTCTTATAGTAAAGCCGAAATTGAGCTTCTTTTCGTCGATGCGGCGAAGCGTGCGTTCGGGGTCGTTGTGGTACTCCGCCTCGCTTATTCCCGTCATGCGCCAGTCGAGGCTGACGACGGTATCTTTGAGCGGTTCAAGCTCAAAATCATGCTTCGTATCTTCGAGCATCTGCGCCGTGAAATGCTGAGCGTTGAAGCTGAAATGCTCCATGCCGAACGGCTCGAATCTGAGTCCCGCCGCGTTTGAATAGACCTCGGCGAAACGGGTTCCGTAATGCGCTCCGTTCTCCTGCGGGCGGATATAGTGCTCAAAATTATCCGTCGCCGTCGTGTTCCAGAGTCCGAGGCGCTGAGACTTATATCTGTCAACATAGGCTTCTTTCGGACCGAAGCCGAAGTAGCTGACGCTTTCATTTTCCGCAGGCATAAAGAGCCTGTAGCCGACTTTCGGCAGTATCGGGCATTTCTCGATAACATCGCCGTCAAAGCAGAGCGTCACGCAGCCGTCGGGCGTGAATTTATAATCGACATCGGCGTGGATAACGGGCGGGCAGGACGGACCGCCGATTGCTATCTTTGTCTTGATGCACACGCCGCCGTCCGTCTGAGAGACGAGGCAGGAATATGTTTTCTGAGCGGCATATCTGAAATTTTTAAGCTTCCACATTTCCGACGAACCTCTGTTATAGCATGGTGCGCGCCAGATCTGCGGCTCAACGGGTGCGCTCAGCAGCTCCTTGCCGCCGCAGGTTATCGAAGATATGCGCCCGTAGGGCTTATCAAAAGTATAGGCTGTATTCCCCGCCCTGATAACCGCGAAGCGGTCATTTTCGCCGAGCTCGACCTTGCCGTCTTTGGGCACATAGGGCGTATAGTCCTTGAGCACAAACTGCTCGAATCCCGTTTCAAAGCCCTTTTCCGCCCAATGTGTGTCCTTCGTTGAAACAAAGCTCAGAGCAAGCAGGCAGGACGAGAGCGAGTCAAAGTCCGCGGGTTCGAAAAGCCTTACGGTTTCGCTCCCCTGCGCGGGTGTTGAAAGCGCGGCGGTTGTACCCTTTGAAACGATCCTACCGTTCTCTGAAATAGTCCAGTAAATCGTCGTATCGTCGAGGGATGTGAAGCGTCTGCGGCTCGTGACGGTCACGCTGCCGTCGCCGTTATACGCAGCCGAATACTGCTGATAGACGCGCTTCATATCGAAATATCCGGGGCGCGCTGTGCGGTCGGGATAGACGAGTCCGTCGATGCAGCATATGGAGCTGTTCGGAAAATCGCCGAAGTCGCCGCCGTAAAAATAGCGGGCATTGCCGTTTTTGTCCGGGACATTGACCGCGTGGTCGCACCACTCCCAGATGCAGCCGCCGAAATTATTGTCATACTTCTCGACAAGATCCCAAAACGGATAGACATCACCCGTGCTCATCGAGCAGACATATTCGCACATATAAAAAGGCTTCGTATATTCTTTATTATTGAGATAGTTCTCTATATATTCCGTGCCGGCGTACATACGGCTCTCGACATCCGAGATATCGGCAAAATTTTCGCCCTCGGAGACGGCCTTGAACTCGAGGTGGGAGTTCTCATAGTGAACAAGTGCGCGGTCGTCACGCGAACGGATATATCGAGCCATCGCACGGTGGTTGACACCCGCTCCCGACTCGTTGCCGAGCGACCAGAGCACGACACAGCCGTGGTTCTTGTCGCGCTCGAAGAGCCTCTTTGCCCTGTCTACATAAGCCTCGCGCCACTCGGGAGCGGACGAGAGCTGCGACCAGCGCGTCCAGTCCCATTCGCCCTCCCAGTCGTAGCCCATGCCGTGGGTCTCGATATCGGCTTCGTCGGTCAGCATTATGCCGTATTTATCGCACAGCGCGGGGAATCGCGGATCGTTGGGATAATGCGATGTGCGGATCATATTGCAGTTGGCACGCTTTATAAGCATAATATCCTCGAGCATATCGTCTGTCGTGACGGCGTGACCCGTTACGGGATTTGAATCGTGGCGGTTGATGCCGCGAGCCTTGACTGCTTTTCCGTTCAGGAGGCAGATTCCGTCCTTTATCTCGAAGCGGCGCACCGCAGTATCGAGCAGAACGACTTCGTCGCCGACAGTCAGCCAGAGTTCATAAAGCTCCGGCTGCTCATCGTTCCAAAGAACGGGAGAAACAACGCTTATGCTGAATTTTTCGCCGCCGACGCCCTCGGACACAACAGTGCCGTTCGGCGCGACGAGTTTATATTTTATATCGCAAGGTATGCTGAGTTTCGCTTCAACGCGAAGTTCGGCAGAGTTGAAATCATCGGAGACATAGCTTTTGACAAAGATATCATCAAGTCTCTCTTTTCCGCGCGCGAGCAGATAGACCTCGCGGAAAATCCCCGAGAATCTGAAGCAGTCCTGATCCTCAAGATACGTGCCGGGGCACCACTTGACGACAAGCACGCAGAGGGTATTCTCGCCGCCGACTGCGAAGTCCGTGACATCAAACTCGCTCGTGCAGTGCGAAACTTCGCTGAAGCCGACAAATTTTCCGTTGAGCCAGACATAAAAGCAGGAATCGACTCCCTCGAAATTCAAGAACAAATCACGCGAAGAGAGCCTTTCGCCGAGCTTGAATTTTTTGACATAGAGCCCGCAGGGGTTCTCATCCGGGACAAACGGCGGGTCGGTCGGGAAAGGATATTCAAGGTTGCTGTAAAGCGGAACATCGTAGCCGCGGTCGGTATAGGTCTGCCAGCTGCGCGGGACGGATATTTTATCGAACCCGCCCTCGCCGACATATTCGGGCGGCTCGCGCATGACATCTTCAAAGCTTTTGAAGAAGCGGAAATCCCACTCGCCGCAGAGCGGGACAAAATAAGCGGACTCACTGCGCTCACGCGAAGCGGCGGTTTTTTCATCCGCAAAGGGAATAAAATAAGCGTGAGGCTCAAGGCAGTTGACATGGAGCGTTTTAAGAGATTTATGATAAGCCGGTGTTTTCATCGAATACCTCACAAACTAAAGATTTACACTAATTTTAATGCCTACAGCTTTCAAAGTCAACAAAAAACGCAGCGTTTGATTGACCGCAGGGGAATTTTCGGATATAATTGAAAAAAGCGAAAGGAGCGCTCCATGGATATTTTTGACCTTGCCGTTATCGGCGGCGGATCCGCAGGATACAGCGCAGCCGTAACAGCCGCAAAGAGCGGACTGAAAACAGCGCTCATAGAAAAAAGCGAGCTCGGCGGAGTGTGTCTGAATCAAGGCTGCATACCGTCGAAAGCCATGCTTCACAGCGCAAAGATTTTAAGGCTGTCCCTCGCCTGCGAAAAATTCGGCGTGACAATCGAAAAAGCGAATTTCAATCTCAATGCGGCACTCGCGCATAAGAACGATATTATATGTCAGCTAAAATGCGGCATTGCCGATTCGCTCGGGTGCGCGGGAGTGAAAGCCATAAAGGCGGGGGCTCATTTAAAAGGCAAGGCGGACGGGCTGTTCATAACAGCCGCCGGTGAAGACGATATATATTCAAAAAATCTGCTCATCTGCACGGGTTCACGCCCGAAGAAGCTTGAAATTCCCGGCGCGGATATCACAGATGTGAGCGATGTATATAATCTTGACTCAATACCGGGAAGTGCCGCGATTATAGGCGGCGGGGCATCGGGGCTTGAAGCGGCGGAATATCTGAACGCGCTCGGGTGCAGGGTGTCAATAATCGAGCAGGCAGAGAGAATCGTCCCGACTATGGATATAAGCATAAGCGCGTTTTTGCGGCGCAGTCTTAAAAAGAACGGGATAAATATCCTCACTTCGTGCAGAGCCGTTTCGGCAGGCGGCGGGAATATTAAATACACCGACGCGCGCGGAAAAGAAAAGACGACCGAAGCGGATATCATAATAAACGCATCGGGCAGAACGGCATGTTATGACGGGCTCGGAATCGAAAACATCGGGCTTGAAAATCTCAACACGGACAATCATATGCAAACTGCCGTTCCCGGCGTTTACGCCGCCGGAGACGCGAACCAAAAAGCCATGTCGGCTCACGCAGCATACCGCGAATCGACGGCTGCGATAAACAATATTCTCGGCAGGATTGACGAGATAGACTATCTTGCAATCCCGCAGGTCGTGTTCACTTTTTCAGAGGCGGCATCGATCGGCGAGACGCTCGAAAGTGCGCTTGAAAAAGGTATCGACGCTTTTTGCGGCGAAGCACCGCTGCGCTCAAGCGGAAGATTCTTCGCCGAGGGCGGGCAGTACGGCTTTTGCAAGATAATATCGGAAAATACAGGCGGCAGGCTGCTCGGGGTTCACATCGCGGGCGGCAACGCGTCGGAACTGATATACGGCGCGGCGGTGATGCTTGCAAATAAAATGACGGTTGAAGAAATCAAAAACACGGCGTTCCCCCACCCCACGGTGAGTGAGGCGATAAGAGAAGCCGTTTTCAGATAAGGAGCACCGAGATGTACGACAGGCAATTCAGATTCAACGGGGACGGAGAGTTTAAAATTCTGCTCTTCGGCGACCCGCACGAAAAGGATGACGTTACCTCCGAAAAGGGTATGGCGAGACGCGCCGACACGCTGAAATTCCACGAGACGGCACTCGACACCCTAAAGCCCGATCTCGCGGTATACATGGGCGACATATGCTCGTCCTCCCGGGACGACATCGGCATGGAAGCGTTCAAAAGACAGCTTGAAAGGCTCGTTGCACCCGTCGTTGAGCGCAAGATTCCGTTCGCGACGGTAATGGGCAACCACGACCACGATTCGGGAGTTGAGGATGAGCAGACGGAGATTTTCATGAACACCGAATACTGCGTGACCCGCCGATGCGACGAGGATATCACGGGATATTCAAACTACTACATACCCATTTTCGGCAAGAGCGGCAAGCCGGAGTTCAACCTCTGGTTTATGGACTCTAACGATATATTCTGCGACAAAGAGATTTCATATTACGATGTTGTTCACAAGGATCAGATAGACTGGTACGAGCGAAACGCGGCGAAGCTGCGCAAAGAAAACAAGGGCGCTCCCCTGCCCGCTCTGCTGTTTGAGCACATCCCCGTTATTGAGGAATACAGGCTTCTCAGAAAGGCGAAGCCGTGGGAGATGTGGAAGGCTGTGCGCGGCTACGGACACCTGAGCAAAAACTGGTATGTTCTCAAGGACGAGGACAACGGATATCTTGCGGAGGGACCGTGCTCCGCAGATGTCAGCAGCGGACAGTTTGAGAGCTGGAAGAAAACGGGCGACATAAAGGGCGCATTCTTCGGTCACGACCACATGAACAATTTCGCGGGCGAGGTTGACGGGATACTGCTCGCGCAGTGCAAAACCTCGGGATTTCGCGCATATACGGACGGCGGCAGACCGTCGGTCAGGCTGATAACCGTTCACGAGGACGGCAGCTTTGAAACGAGCGTCCATTCGTTCAAGGATTTCGGGCTCAAATGCACCTGTCTGGGACCGATTGAAAGCCGCATGACCGACCGTCAGAGCGTCAACGCCACAATTGCATCGCGTGCGCTCCTCGCCGGAGCGGCGACGGCGGCGGTGATGCTCGGCGCGGGCAAAATCTGTCAGCTTATCAAAAACGGGAGGAAATAAAAAATGGTAACTCATATAGTATTTTGGGCACTCAAGGATGAGGCTGAGGGTCACGGAAAGAGAGAGAATGCGGAGCACATCAAAGAGATGCTCGAAGCACTCGTCGGCGTTGTGCCGGGGCTTATTGAGGCGAAGGTCGGGATAAACGAAAACGGCGGCAAATATGACGCGGCGCTCTTCTCGAAGTTTGAAAGTTGGGACGCGCTGCACGCATATGACAGCCACCCAGAGCACCTCAAGGTGCGCGCTTTCGTCAAGGAGGTTCGTCTCGAGCGCGAGAGCGTTGATTTTGAGGACTGATATTATTTGAAAAGCAGCGTGCTCTGCATTATGAGATCGTTTGCGATATGGGCGATATTCGCACCGTCGCCGCTTATCTCCCCGCGGAGCCACGCAGAATAGAGGTTTGTCACCCCGCCGGCGAAGAAGTAAGATCTCGCTTTGAAGTCGGCGGAGTTTTTTATAGAGTCGTCTATAATATCGATATTTTCGACGAACGAGACAAAGCTGTTTTGCAGTCTGTCGAGCAGAGAATGGGCTATCCCGAGCCCGAGAATCGAGACGTAGAGACTCTTGTCTTTTTCGAGAAATGCGGACAGATTCATGAATATCCCCAGCGGAGAGCTTTGGCTCCCCGCTTTTTTAATGTCCCCGAGCGCGTCACACAGCTCATTTTCGATATCCGCCCAAACGGCTTTTCTGAGCGAGTCGATATCATCGTAATGGGCATAAAACGTTCCGCGATTAATATCCGCGCGGGCGACGATATCGGTGACGGTTATTTTATCTATGCTCTTCTCCCGCAGCAGTTCGAGAAAGGCTCTTTTTATCAGCGTGCGCGAGCGAACCGCGCTTTTATATTCCGCTTTCATTCGCAGTCTCCTTTGCAAAATTGCACAGTCTGAAATATATTTGTATGATTTTGGACAGTTACGGCATTTTTTGACCGTTGAAACATTAAGTCGAGAGTATTATACTCTTTGCAGAGATAAAATTCAACAGTTGTACGACTTTGGAGGTAATAAATATGGCATACGAACAGAAAGTGGATTTCCACGCGCATTTTCTCTCGGACACATACTATGAATATCTCAACAAATATGAGGGTCCTACGCCCGATTCGTTCCCGACCCCCGAGTGGAGCGTTGACGGTCAGCTCAAGCTGATGCAAAAGCTCGGCATAGCGTTCGCTTTTCTGAGCGTGTCATCGCCGAATATGTCCCGCGCAGACAGGAACAACGAGATAAAATATGTCCGCAAAATAAACGAAGAGGGCGCGCAGATAGTCAAGTCGCACCCGGAGAAATTCGGGCTTTTCGCCTCGCTCCCGCTACCGCACACGGACGCCGCAATCGAAGAGGCAAAATTCGCGCTCGATGAGCTCGGCGCGGACGGATTCGGGCTTTCGACCCACTACGCTGGAGTTTATCTCGGCGACAGCAGATATGACCCGCTCATGGAGCTGCTCAACGAACGCGGCGCAGTTATAGCGGTTCACCCCGTGAAGCCCGCCGCACTGCCGCAGGGAATAAACGAAAATATTCCGATCCCCGCGCTTGAATTTTTCAACGACACCACGCGCACATCCACCAACATGGTCATGCACAACATATTCGGCAGATATCCGAACATAAAATGGATATTTCCGCACGCGGGCGCGTTTCTTTCGATACTCTCGGACAGGATGAACAGCTTTTCGATACAGATGAGAGGCAACCTGCCGGAAGATATCCCGTTTGATTTCAAGGGTGATATGCGCCATGTCTATTTCGACGCGGCGGGCTTCTGCCTGCAAAAGCAGCTTGGCGCACTGCTCAAAGATGTCGGCGCGGAGAACATTCTCTACGGCTCGGATTCGCCGTACACGCCGACGCTCGCCTGCACGGCACTCAGCGGCGGACTCGAAAAAACCGACTGCATGACCGAAAATGAAAAGGACATGATGTTCACGGGCAACGCAGTCAGCCTTTTCCCGCGTCTCGGAGAAACGCTCGGGCGAACCGCCGACGGCGGCACGGTCTGCTACGCGGACAGGAAGCTCACCTCGGGCGAAAAATTCAGCCGTTTTATCAGGCTGACGGTAGCCAAAATATACAGCAGGATATTCAAATAAAATATCAGAGTCGGCATCAAAGCGATGCCGGCTCTTTGTGTTTGTGCGGGAAAATCGTCCTAATAATGGCAGATAAGGACACTTTTTGAACAGTACAGAATCTTTTTTTATCCGTCCGCTTGAAGTAAAAAAAGACTTATCACCCCGCCGGCGAAGAAGTAAGATCTCGCTTTGAAGTCGGCGGAGTTTTTTATAGAGTCGTCTATAATGTCTATGTTTCAGAAAAACCACACAACTGACTACAATGTCGGCTGTGTGGTCTTTTCTACTTGGTCAGTAAATCACAGTTACCGTGATATCTTTCTCGATTTCCATGAAGGACTTACCGTTAAAACATTTTTCCGAAAGAACAGCATCGATAATGGACTGCGGAATGTCTCCCCAATCGCCAATTTCATGTTTACATATACATTTTGCAGAATCCGGCGTACAATCCCAAATCACAAGGTATGATTTACCATCATTGACTTCCGGTTGTAACACATATGTTGTACCATCATACTCAAACTCAGCCTCATGACTATGAGAAATTAGCTCGTACAATTCGTCCATTTTTATTCCGTTCATTACTTTACCCCCTTAAATAGTGTTTTATATTTTTCATAGAGTGCGTCACCGGGATGGAGAATATCCGGATGTTTGCTGCGCACCCCATCCGTGTAGTAATGCACATGGAGAGATTTTTTCCCATCGTGAACACCATAATCTATATCGAATTGTGGCACGCGATTTTCTCCGAAAACTCGTAGTTGATCGAAATCACCATTCTTTCGGTATATCAAGTATGATGTTCCCGGCGTGTTTGATCTTTCTGGCAAATTCATGCTTGCTTTAGAGTCCTTAGGGGCTAAAACCTTAATCCCATCAACATAATCAACGGTATGCCATCTGGCGGGTGTACTAAAACCACCGCTTTCAAGGAAAGAGCCTCTGCTACCCATTACACAGCACGCTCCTTCCATCTCTGGGAAAAGGACGGATAATAATGGATGTTATCATAGATGTCCAATTCATCAATGTGCCTTCCGCAAACGATTAAATTTGTCGGCGCTTTTCGTCTTTGTAATTCCTCAACACCACGCAGCAGCATACGCTTGCCATATGGACTTGACATACATCCATTGGTAGTAATTGCAATAGAACTTTTTTCGGGCAGACCATCAAAGCACCAATCGAAATCACTCTCAACGCACCAAGATGCAACAGGGATAATATTAAATCCTTGTCGTTGGAGATAGTATGCCATAACTCGATTGCGTGTGCAGTTCCAAAGTCTCTGCCCGGGCAGCATTTCCGGTAGCATGGAATAATCTGTGGTGATAATTCCTGCAAAACGTTTGAGGTTCACAAAACTCATTTCCGGATGATTCCAAAAATTCTCAAAAAGAGTATCGTCAATAAAGAAATCAATCCAATATTCCTCTGGTTTGGTTATACCTTTACGTTCGTTGAAACAGATTACTTTTGACGGAATTGACTGCGTAGGAGCAAGTTGCGGCAATCTGTATTTGCCAACTAATGTCGCTCCATGCCAGTAATATAGTTTGAAATTGTCGTATTTTCTAACATTTGTTTTTAACATAATACCTGCTTTCTCCGCAAAAGCGGTCTTTTTTAGAACAGTAATTCGAACTGCGTCATTGACAAAAAGGCAGAATTATGCTAACATACTCCTGCTGGTGTGAATATGTTTAGCATGTTCCGCACGAGAACACATTTGTTTGCTGCGCCAACAGCTTACAGATGTGTTTTTGCTTTTGCCCTCAATAGAACCACCTCCCATTATGATACACCCCGAAATAACTTCAAGAGCGTAAGTTCATATTTGGTATATTCCGACGAGCCATATTGCAACCATTTCCTGTAGTAGGAATACGCATAGCAAGCGGCTTCGAAACTAACAGCAAAGATATCTTCAATATCCCTCGGATTATCCAAATTTAACTTTTGCACAAGCACTGGCGGGACGAGCGCATATTTAGCGAAAAATCTTACTTCTTTTTCTGCCAATTCACTATCCTCGCTATGATCCAAAACCACATGACCTACCTCATGCATGATTGTGTTGTTGATACGGCCATAGTCTTTTTTGTCATTATAATAGATGTACCACTCTCCAATGTTTTTTTCCACCGAAAAGCCGTCCTCGCTTTTTTTCAGGAGCAACCAATGTTTACTTTCCGGTATAGCTGAATAAGGGATGACCTTAATGCCCATTTTTGTTGCGAGTTCAAAGCCGTTAACAGGTACACAGGAAACATCGTATCTTACGAACATATCAACAACGATCTGCTTGATTTCCTCATATCTTGCGTGTGATAAAGAAATTTCCAATATTACTCCTCCCCGAACAATGCGTTAATCAGTTCTCTTTTTTCCTGCTCAGTCATTGAAGATGCATTCCGTGCAATCAAACGGCGAATTCTTGGCTGGTCGAATTCTTCGCGTTCAATACCAAGCAAAAAATCGGATGTGGTATGGAGAGCAGTAGCAATATTTGCTAACACCTCCGGTTTTGGATCTCTGTCGCCAGAAACATATCTGGACATTACTGCCTCTGTTACTCCTATGCGTTCCGCCAATTCTTTTTGTGTCACTCCACGTTTCTGCAAAGTCTCGGCTATGCGTGAACCTAATTCCTTTCCCATAGTGGTACTCCTTTCCTTGCTATCGATTTAGTGACATCATTATTATATCTGCCACTTGCCATTTTGTCAAGTGCTATTGCCAAATTTAAATACTTTGTCGAGGAAAAATTTCCGGTGCGGGTTTAATGCCAGTAGATTTTATAGTGTAATAGACTGTTTTGCTAATCACTTGAATGAGAGGTTCGACCTAACCTGCTTAGACAAAATAGACAGTTAAAGCGGCACAGTCGGTATCATTGCGATATCGGCTGTTTTTGTTATATATGAACCACATGTTAATTTTTGGTTTGTTGCGGAATTTTGTTGCCGTATTTTGATTTATGTGTTACACTTGTTTTGCAGAGGTCGGTGAAAATTGCAGACAGAGACGGATATATATATCCGTTCATACATCCGCGCCGCAGAAAGCGAGGTTTGTTATGGATATCAACGACAATAAATTAAAGAGATTTTATACCGTATCCGCCGCCATAGGATATATTCTTTGCAGTTTGTACGCGTTCATATACTGTGCATCCTATGGGCTCGTCCATCTGCACCTGCCGATTTCGTCGGAGTCGGTATTAAGCGGTGTGTTCGATGACCTTTTCTATTTCAGCGAAGCGACTATTGTAGTTTTGCTCGTCTTCGCTATCGTCTGCGTGGGGTCATATCTCGCGCTCCTGTTCATCGCGTTCGACAAAGGACACCGCCCGCTGCCGTTCAGGCTCTCGATCATAGCGTTCGTCGTGTTCGGCATGAGCTGCGCTGTATACGACAACCCAAATATAGATCTGCGCCTGTTCTGCACCGTGCTGGCGGCAATATTCCTGCTTATAGGCGTTTATACCGCTGTGCTTTGCGTGCGCCATGCGGCAGCCCCAAAATAAAAGCATGAGAAACGAAATAAAATATCAGAGTCGGCATCAAAGCGATGCCGGCTCTTTGTGTTTGTGCGGGAAAATCGTCCTAATAATGGCAGATAAGGACACTTTTTGAACAGTACAGAATCTTTTTTTATCCGTCCGCTTGAAGTAAAATAGGTATATAAGCACAAAACTTTTTATATGCTCGGTTAAAAAACAGCAAATTTTCACAAAGCACGCTTCAATTTTTGTCCGGGCATATACGGGTCATAAACGGACATCAGATAAAAGAGCAAAGGAGGACGCCATATGGATAACTATATGCTGCAAAGGCGTTATGTCGGCAACAACGAGACCGCGGCATATATTGCGCAGGATTTTGCGGACAGTTTTTCCATCGGCAAATACAGCAACAGGTTCATCTGGGATGTCGTGAAGATCGACTTCAGGATAAACGGCATCGTCACGCTCTTCACCGGCGCATGGGATGTCATAAACGATGTGTTCATCAGTGCGATCGTTGACAGAACCCGAACCCGTTGGGGCAAATTCAGACCGTACCTGATATGGATGAAGATACCGCTTACTGTTTTCGGTATGCTTTACTGGTTTATGCCGATGCTTTTCCCGAACACCGCCGCCAACTACCTGCCGAAGCTCATATATTTCTTTGCGTTTAACATAATAAACGAAACCGCAAATACTTTCATCAGCATTTCGCAGACGGGTCTGCTGTCAACCATAACGCCGAACCCGGAGGAACGAGTGCGGCTTATCTCGCAGGCGAAATTTTTCTCACGTTTCCTCGGCGAAAAGATGCCCGAATGGATAATGGGCGTTCTCATCGACCTTATCAATGCGCAGAAAATAGGTCTGTCGCTCAGCAAGCTCTTTATAGTCATGGGAAGCGCGACCAGCATCCTTTCGGCGGCGATGACCTTCTGGTTCTATATTGTTTCAAAGGAGCGCGTTTCGCAGTCCGTTGACCGTCCAAGCGTTATAAAGGGACTGAAGGCAATCATAAACAACAAGCCTCTGCTGCTGATAACACTCTCCGACTTCCTCGCGGGATTCGGAATATCGCAGAGCCGCTCCGACTACTACATAGACGTTCTCGGTCAGGCATCGCTGCAGACCATTGTCGGCATACCGGCATATCCGATACTGAACATCAGCTACTCGTTCGTCTCTCCCCTGCGCAAGAAATTCTCTTCAAAGAAGCTGTGGATAGCGGAGGATATCTGGACGGATATGTGCTGGCTGATAGTTTTCGGCGTCGGCTCGCTGAACAAGAACTTTATGAAGCGCAAGGTCATGATCCCCGTGATGATGATCGAGGAATTCGTTGAGATGTGGGTCTACGGTATTCGCCATGTTATACCCGATGAGCTTTACAACGAGGCTATGGACTACTGCGAATGGAGAAACGGCTACAGAGTCGAGGCCATGACCGGAGCCGCCCGCGGGCTTATCGTCAAAATACAGAACATACTGATGACCTCGCTCAAGAGCTTTGTTCTTGCGAAAATAGGCTATGTTCAGGGCATAAAGATAGGCACTCAGAGCGACTCGGCAAAATGGTGGCTCTTCGCTCTGGGAACCGGAATACCGATAATCACAAGTGCCTTCGGCATTCTTCCGAAGTTCTTCTATCCCATCGACAACGAGATGCGCACGAAAATGTACGACGAGCTGTCCGCCCGCAGAAAGCTTGTCGCGGACGAGATGACCGCCGGACTTCGGATTCCGGAAACAATCGAAACTTAACCGAAATTCATAAATACAACCCCGAAAAAATCAAGCACCGAAATGACAGCCGGCGGCACCTTCAAAGCACCGCCGGTCTGTCATTTTATCTTCTTTCCGCGTCTCTGTATTTTTTCGGCGACACGCCGTAGGTTTTGAAGAACAGCCGATGAAAATAGCTTACATTGTCATAACCCACCCTGCGCGACACCTCCTCCACGCCGAGAGAGGTGTTTTTGAGCAGTTCGCAGGCTTTCATAAGCCGTTTTTCCTGGACGAGCTGAGTATATGTTTTGCCCGTCAGGCGTTTTATCTGCTTTGACAGGGCGTTGACATCATAATATGTCAGAACTCCGAGATCGGACAGGCTGCCGTCCGCATAGTTTTTCTCGATATAGTCGAGAACCGTGAAGATAAAAGAGCTGTTGCCGCCGTTATATCCGATATCGTCAACATCGTTCATAAGATAGATAAACAGCAGGCTCATCGTAAGCTCGTTTATCTTGTCGGCCTCATGCGATTCGTGCAGGAGATTCCACACAAGATTTTCGACAAGATTCTGAACCGTGCACATATCATTGGAGCAGAAATGCAGAAACGCCGCCTTTCCTGAATCGCCCGTCAGGCACTGAATAATAAACCTGTGCAGAAGTGTTTCCTTGCCGCCGAGCATAATGAGTATCTGCTTGAAAAACGCCGGACGGACGATAAAGTTTATCGCTATATCCCCCTCGCCCGAGGGCAGATTCTCCTGATGGGAGTTCTGGCTGAGGAACAGAAATTCCCCCTCCTTGAGCTCTATGGTCTCGCCGTTTACTATATGCCTGCTGCGCCCGCGGCACATATAGACAATCTCGATATAATCGTGCGTATGCTCCGGAAATCCCGCCGTGCCGGTATCGGCTCTGACGGTAATAAGCTGACCCTCGTCGAGGAATCTGCTTCCCTCAACAAGGATGTGACCGCTTCCGGTCGGCGTGCGCCAGGAAAGCCGCGACGGATTCAGTGCTGTTGACAGAACCAGTTCGTTTATCAGCTCGGCATTCATTTTTCGACCCTCCGTTTCCGATACCTTCATTGCCCGCAGTACGAGCCTTGCATACAAGAAAATTTTACACTCAGCGCAAGCCGTTGTCAAGAACGCGGCTGCGCAGAGCCGAAATCAAGCCGATACGGAATTTTCTCTTGATTTTTCGCCCGCAATCGTGTATAATACATCCGTTCCAACACCTGCCGGTGTGATGGAATTGGCAGACGTGCCGGACTCAAAATCCGGTGGTAGCGATACCGTGCGGGTTCGACCCCCGCCACCGGCACCACGAAAGCCCCCGTTCAAATGGACGGGGGCTTTCGGCGTGGAAAGCAAGTTTTGTTATCATGGACGAACTGCACGGCGTAAAGGACAGAAACCTTTACGAGGTCATGCGGCAGAGCATGGCGGCGCGGCGGCAGCCCCTGCTTATTATGATAACGACCGCCGGAACCGTCCGGGAATGTATATTCGATGAAATGTACCAATACGCCGCAGGCGTGGCGGACGGCGCAATCGCAGACCCGCATTTCCTGCCCGTCATGTACGAACTGGACGACCGCAGCGAATGGACTGACCCGGCGGCATGGATTAAGGCAAACCCGGCATTGGGCGCGGTCAAGAAAACCGACGACCTGACACAAAAGGTGGAACGGGCAAAGCAGAACCGCAGCGAACTGTCCGGCGTTCTGTACGATATTACCCGCGTGGACACATTCGAGGGCTACAAAGAGGACTTGACGCTGTATTGCAGCAGACGGGTAAGGCAATAATACAAAACGGCGGGCATAATCACCCGCCGCTGTTTCATCATATTGCTATTCTTTCCGCTTCAAGTTCCTGGCTAAACCGTCCACGCGGTTGAATACGCGACTTTTTTTCAATTTCATCCGCTGGCATTTGTGATGAAATCTCAATCATTATTTCTTCAAGTCTCGGATTGATTGAAACATTACGTTCATTCTTGCGCCGCACTATCCCAGAGCAACCGACAGGGGAAATATATATTTTTTCCGGGGCATCCGCTGAAATAATTTCAGGCAATACACAAAAAGCGCTTGTTTCCGGCATCTCTGTACAGTTCAACGGTATATCTGACAGAGGGATAATATCTTTCCCCAAATCAAAGAACCATTCAGTTTCACTAATCTTTTGCGTATATGGTTGCAATTCTTTCAAATGGTCAGAGAAGCAAATACTATCTCTGTAAGAATCTATAAGGCGAGTTCCAATCCATCTAACAACAGGAACAGCCCATGAATTTCCTATAGCCTGATAACGATTAGTTCTTGAAGCGCCTTCAAGGTCAGTATAATTATCAGGAAACCCCATCAATCGCTCACATTCTAAAGGCGATAAACGGCGCAACCTTCCATCTTGCGCGACAAACAAGGAACCATTATAGGCGGCAGCGTTGCCATTCCATTTAGTACCGTATGCAGAATACAAGCAATCCGAGTATTCTCGGAATACTTCAAAATCATGTCCGTCTTTTTTGAATGTCAGTTGCGTAGACGGATAACTGACAAATTCTTTTCTATGGAGTTCAAAGAGTACCGATTCAGGGTGAAAATCCTTTCCGCCTGCAACAACATAAAGCCGTCTGCGCTGTTGTGGTAATCCAAAATATTTAGCATCAAGCACACGCCAAGCAACATTGCGCCTTTTGCCTTCCAGTAAACCAGCATTAGGCCAATTTTTTACGGCTAACACATCATCAAGTCCTGCAAGAGAAGAAATCAAACAACCGAAAGCATTAGTTTTGTCTTTTAGGACGCCTTCAACATTTTCCCAAAAAACAATACACGGCTGTTTTCCCTGTTCTTTTCTTGCTCTATCGTTCGCTTCAATAATATCAACAAATTTAAGGGTCAAATTCCCGCGTTCGTCGTTTAGTCCATTTTTTCCGCCTGCTAAAGAAAAAGCCTGACAGGGCGTTCCACCGCAAATCAAATCTGGAGCAGCAACTTTTCCCTGCTCAATCGAAAACGGTATGTTGTTCATGTCGCCGAGGTTGGGAATGTTAGGGAATTTTTCTTTCAAAACACGGGACGGGAACGCCGCGATTTCAGAAAACCATTGAAAAGAAAGCCCTAACGGACTCCATGCAACAGAGGCCGCTTCAATACCGGAGCAAATACTTCCAACTGTTTTTATCATAGGAACCCTCCTTTCTTTTCTTATTCTTCACCTTGAGTAAGGAACCTGTTAAATTCCTCTTTCCATTTTATCAGGTCATACCACGGGCAACCTATGCAGCCGTTTTCATCTGCCTTTGATGTCCCTTCCCACATTTCAGACCCTTGATAATACCATTTAATTCCGAAAAAGTCGCCACGCTTTCCAGTAGAAACACAGCGTTTGCAATAGCGTTCCTTTTGAAGGTTTGTTTGATTCGTCAAAAGTTGAAACTTCTTTCGGATTTCACTTTCCGACATTGATGTTTCGTTTACCGTTTCACCGTTTACCCATCTTGATGACGGGAACTTATGGTCTATAATAAGTTCTGGCGCAGTCTGCGGGGAATCAAAGCAAGCATCTTTAAGCGGCAAAACGGTTTTTATCTTGTTTTGCAGGCTGACGGAAATTGAAAATCGCTTTTCATTGTCCGCTGCTTGCCGAGGTAATCTTATCAACAAGTCAAAAAACTGTTTGCCACCGCAAGTTCCACAGTCCATTTTGATTGTGGCGATGTAATAACCCATCTGCTTTAACGCCTTAATTCTTGCCGCAGGTTGTGGGTTACTTTGTGGAACAGGTCCGCATTTGCGACATTGCCATTTTGTAAGAACATCCGTTCCATTCAGCGCATCGAATACAGCTTGTGTATCATATGCCTGTTTGCTTTCCCAAAATTGCCGTTGTGCATTTTGCCACAAAGCATTTTTACCGGGGTCAAGTTCTGTATAGCAGTCTAAAACCCACGCTTTTACATCATCCTTTGTCAGAGGAATGTCTGTTCCCTGATATTTTGATTTTATGGGAACACATCCGTTCCATGTTTTGGCAGGGTAACGGAATGTGACGTTGAGGTAGTAGTCTTGCATCCCATGAATCTGAAACAATGTTCCTGTGCGCACATTCGGATTTATCCGCCAATTCTCAAAGGGATAAGCCATCAAATCCGCCCCCGTTTTCTAAGCAAAATAACCCATATATAGTTTACCACGGCCATGGCGCATTTGCAATAAAAATCTGCGACTTTTCCGGAGCATTATTTAGTATCTGCTTGCAGATTTAAGCGACAAATAAGCGACAAACGGGCATAAGAAAACGGCAGAAATCCTTTATTTTCAAGGGTTTCTGCCGTTCTGAATATACTCTTTCTCAAAGTAAACCTAAACTTCTTCGGTGAATTCTCAAAAATTTGAAATGTCAATTTCAATAAATCTTTTGACTTTGTAATAACTCTTAACTCGGAATCAGCTCTCATTTTTCAACTACACCTACTACTTTGTCACAGCGATACTATAAGCTTTTATTTACAATTTGTCAATAGTCTTGGTATGAACCGCAGTTTTAGCGGTACGAACGGGATTGTTTTTCTTATGTTGAATATAATCGCACTCCAAAACGCAAGCCGCGCCTGCCGATAAAGCAGACGCGGTTTGTCTATGGAAGCAAATCTATGAAGAGAGCTATGTCTTATACGAGCGCGGCACCGAGGGCTTTGCACTCATCGAGGGCGGAATCGTCGGGAGCTTCGTTGCAGATGACCGGCTCGGAAACGACTTCTGCGCCGTCGCCGCGGCAAGTGTCCTCCCATGTTCTCATCCACTCGCCGTCGCCCCAGCCGTAAGAGCCGAAGAGGGCGATTTTCTTGCCGCCGAGCTTGCTCTCGCAGTCGGAGAACATCGGCTCAAACTCGCTTTCTTCAAGCTCCTCCGCACCCATTGCGGGGCAGCCGAAGGCTATGGCGTCGAACTCATCGACCATGGAGGCGTTGAACGAATCGGGGGTAAAGAGCTTTACCTCCGCTCCCTTATCTTTTGCGCCCTGTGCAACGGCATCCGCCATGGACTCCGTGTTGCCTGTTCCGCTCCAATATACAACAGCTATTTTGCTCATAATATTTACCTGCCTTTCAGAATTTTGATTTATTGTCAGCGCGCGCCGTTTACGACGAGCCTTTCAAACGAATTATGCCTGCGGTAAGCGTCCTTATACACTCTCGTGCATTTTTTATAGAGCGCGAATTTTTTCTTCGCCGCCTCCTCGTCGCCGTAGACTCTCCATGTGCCGACGCACTTTGCCTTGTCCGCGCCGTATTTTATGAAGCCGTTGACATCCTCGGACGGGTAGCCGAGGAACAGCCCGATCTCATGCGGGAAGGTCTCCTGAGAATTGACTCTTCTGACGAGCTCGGCAACGCATTTGTCCGCACTGTCGATAGGATAAGCCTTTTCGGAGAGAATCGAGAGTGCCTGCGCGTCTTTTAAATCGGCTCTGAGCCTGTCGGGGCGATACATATATATCAGCACGCGCTTTTCGAGATATTTTACCGGGAGCAGGCGCACCCCGCGTGGGACGAGCTTCATATTCATTCGGCGTATGCTCTCGTTGAGCGTCTTTTTATCCTCCATCGGGCAGGTAAAGAGATTGCCGGTTTTGAGCCCCGCCATGGTCGGCGAGCACTGGGATATAACAAGATCTTCGGACATTTTATTTCTCCCCTTTCGCGTGGATATCGAGTATATTTTTCAGCGCGGAGACCGAGCTTGTCGCACTGTGCGCCACGGGGATATTCTTCTTTTTCGCCTGCCCCATGGCTATCGACAGCATCTTGTGGGACATCGTCCCGGTAAACAGCACAAGAAGATCGGGATTGCCGAAATTCTGCATTCCCCTGTCGGGTTTTGCAAACACCTTTGCCTTGCACGAATATTCACGGCAAAGCTCCTCATACCGCCTGACCATACACTCGTTGCCGCCGACTATCACTACGCTCATAAGCCATCTCCTTTTTTGGTTAGCGATTACTAACTCGAAACTGTGTAGATATGTTTTTGCAGTAACTCCCCCGCCCGACGCGGCGCACTGTATATCTATGCGCCCGCCGGACGGTCGTCCGAGCTCACTTCTTGAAAAGGTTCAAAAGACCCTTCTTCTCCTCAAACTCCTCGGAGCTGACACTTTTGAGTTCATAGCCCGTCTTGTCGATAACGCTCTTTATTTTTTCCTCATCGAGCACCTCTTTCGAGACTATAACCGTCTCGCCCTTTGTGTGAGAGGAGTTCACCTTTTTGACATCAAAGCTGTTGCGGACAGCATCGTTTATATGCGACTCGCACATTCCGCACATCATTCCGTCAATTTTCAGCGTTGTTTTAATCATTTCAATTTCTTCCTTTCAAAGCGCGGCTAAGTGTCGTGCATTTTTATATATATCCTGCGAAGAATATCACGGGGGGTGATATTTTGCAGTACAAAAATCTCAGTGAATTGATTACTCAAAGCCGCAGTTCGAGAAGATATTTCCTCTCACTGCCCGCGGAGTTTCAGCTGCGCCTGCACGAACAGAATAATTATATTCATTCTGCGCATCAGCTTCACTCGGCGGCGGAGCTGATTAGAATATATGACCGCGAGGTCAAGATATCCGACAGTCTCGACCGATATTTCAAATAGCTATTCGGCGGACTTACTGCTGCCATCGCTTTTCTCCCTTTCTTGCTCATAACTTCCGCATCGGTGAAACGCGCCACTGCGTAAGAGGGTTTGCCGATTACCACGATTATGTGCGCTCGGCTTTGACAGGTTGAGTGCCAAGCATCAATTAGCATATGCTAACCGCAACTCTTAAAAATTGATTAGCCTCCGCTAACCAGACTATATAGTAACCCATTCCCGCCTTTGTGTCAATATGCTTTTTGTCTGTTTTTTTATATGCGGACAAATTCGGCAACATTCACAAACGATTAGCATATGCTAACCGACAATATTGTCAAAAAGCACGGCGCAAAGACATATTGATTTTCGGGCAGACGCGTGATATCATTAATATGTAAAGTTTCGGTGCTGCGCCGATGGGGTCGGCACCGCAATGTGCTCAATATATGCGATTTAACGAACGGAGGGATCGGATGCACCTGCAGGAATCAGGCGAGATGTATCTCGAAACAATATATGTACTTTCAAAAAAGGGCGTTGTGCGCTCGCTCGACGTCGCCGAATACATGGGCTTTTCCAAGCCGAGCGTCAGCCGCGCCGTGGGGCTTCTCAAGCAGGGCGGCTATCTCCTCATGGACAGGGACGGATACCTCACGCTCACCGACGCGGGTCTTGAGGTCGCGCACAAGATATACGAGAGGCACACCGTGCTCTCCAACCTGCTGATTCACCTCGGCGTCAGCGAAGAGGTCGCGGTCGAGGACGCATGCAAACTTGAGCACGACATCAGCGACGAGACCTTCGCGGCGATAAAGGAGCATGTTGTCAAAAAGCTCGACAGCTTGAAATAATTTCCGTCGGGCGGAGCATTTGAGCGTTTCCGCTTTCAAGACTTTGCCTCAAAAACATCCGATAATACCGGCTTTGCGCCCAAGATAAACAGCACTCATAGGCATGTTCAACAATTCGCCGCTTCTCCTTTTGTTGAACATGCCTAAATATATTTGTGTGCTTGAAAAGTCTTTTGACACATGATATAATATTTTGAGATTATGTGTAAAGACATGCACATAAAGTTTTACACAAAAGGAAGGTAGAAATGAGCAAAGGAAAGAACCAGGCGCCGAGTGGGGCTATAAAGCGCAACACCTACACCGGCAAAGAGCTGACCGGTTACTTGGTCGGTCTCATCGGACAGAACATTATCTACAACATTGTCGCAGGCGGACTCCAGTATTACTGGCAGTCAATCATCTTCCTGCCGGCAATGGCCATTTCAACGATATTCTTCGTTGCCCGCGTCTGGGACGCTATCAACGACCCGATGATGGGCTCGATAGTTGACCACACCAGAACAAAATGGGGCAAATGCAAGCCCTATCTCATGATAATCCCGGTTCCGATCGGAATCATCACAATTCTTACATTCTGCAACAAGACCTACACGGACTACACCTCGGCCGGTGCGCACGCCCTCATTATCGCCTGGGCGGCAATCTCCTACATTCTCTGGGGTATGTCATACACCGTCGGCGACATCCCTCTCTGGGGCGTAACGTCGCTGATGACCGAGGATGAGCACGACAGAGCAAAGGCTCTTTCTCTCGCCCGTATAGTTGCAAACCTCGGCGCAATAGGTATGCTCATCACCTTTGCCGGAAAGGCTTTCTCCCCCATGCTTCAGGAGAAGAGAGGTCTTGACGTTCTCCATGCGGACAAGATGTCTTACATTATAGTCGCCGTCGCTCTTACGGTATTTGCGACAATTCTTTTCCAGTTCGCCGGCTTCTCCGTCAAGGAGAAGGTTCAGCAGTCCGAAAAGAAATATACGATGAAGGAAAACTTCAAGATAGCGGTTTCCAACGATCCGTTCAGAAGGCTCCTTGTTTCGGGCATTTTAAGAAGCCCCATCCAGCTTCTCTCGATAGTCGGTCTGTCGCTTGTTATGTACTATTTCTTCGACAACAACCTTTCAAGCCTTATAGTTGACGGCAAGCTCCAGGTTATAAAGATAGTTCAGCTTCTGGTCATGGCTGTCGGTCTTCTCGGCGGTATGATAATCGGTACTGCCGCAACGCCCAAGATGACCGCCAGATTCGGCAAAAAGCAGCTCTACAATTTCTATTCAATCATCGGTGCTATCCCCTACGCGCTTATCTTCGTCGTTTACAAGCTCGCCGACGGCAACCTCATGCAGAGCATGTTCTATGTCATTCTGATGGCCATTATGATGTTCGGCGCTTCGTGGGCCATGGGTTCCATCAACATTCTTCAGTCCATAATGATCGCCGACTGCGTTGACTACGAGGAATACAAGAACGGTGTGCGTACCGACGGCGTGTTCTTCTCCGGTCAGTCCTTCATTACAAAGCTTGCAATGGGCGTCTCCTCGCTCATCTCCGGCTTTATCTATGCGGCCGTGAACTACACTGATAAGCACATCGAAACCCTTAACCTCGATCTCGCCGCAGGAAAGTATCATTTCTATGAGGCAAACGACGGAAAATACGCCATGGCGATGTTCCTTCTCATTTCGATTCCGCCCGCAATAGGTATGCTGCTCTCCGCGCTCCCCACTCTCAAGTATTCGCTCACCGATGAGGAGCACACAAGAATTCTCAACGAGCTCATTGAAAAGCGCGCAAAGAACGGCTCGGACAAATAAGGTTTCTGCGCCAAAAGCAAAAGACAAAAGGTCATAATTCACGGATAACAACGCGGATTATGACCTTTATTTCTATTCTGTTTTGCACCTGCTGCCACTTGCCCGTCTGAGATAAAGGCGGCAAAAAGCCGAATACAAATCAGACGACCGCTATCTCGTCCGTATATTCCGCTCCGCACGGCATTACCGACGGCAGGGCGAGGGAAAACAGGTCGGCGGCGCGCTCTTCGATGGAGGAGATACGCTTTGCGCGTTCTCCGAGCTTCTTTACATCCGCCGCACGCATAACTATCGGCAGCTTTGCACTCGAACGCATGGTGCGAAGCATTTCGCGCCCTGTCTCATTGAAGCCGAGCACACGGATGTACGGCGGTATCCCCTCGCAGTCGGACGCTTCAATTCCGAGCAGAAGCGCCGCAACAACGCGCCTTATCCGCGCATGGGTATAGCGCTTGGTCTTTGCGAGCGAATAGAGCTCCTCGAGCGAAGATGCACTGCGTGAGGCAGAATATATGCGGTTTTCAAGTCCCTCGGAGATATCCGGCACTGCGGCTGTTTTGTCGGGCGTTGAGACGCGCAGGCACGCAAGCACTGCTTTTTCGAGGGCGTTGATATCCGCCGGCGCTCTGCCCGCTTCTGTCTCCGCTTTGAGTATCGCGGCTGCACTTTCGGGCATGAGAGCCGCAACGTCCTCCCCTGCTCTCACCCCGGAACGTATGAGCGACGCGCTCGCAAAGGCATTCACCGCTTCGCCGCTGTCGTGACCCGCTCCCTCGCGCTTGACCGCAAACGGAGTAAGCTCTGATTTGAGCATATCTATCGCACGGATATATTCGACAGCGAGCGTATCGTTCGGCGACGAGAGCACCGATGCGACACGGGGATCAAGCTCCTCCACGGCACGCTGCCTCGCCGAAGCAAAGCTCACGCCCGAAAGCAGGTTTGCCCGCATACTCTCGCGCACGGTATAATCATCGACCGCTCGCGACGCGGCTCGGAGAAGGTCTGTGTCGGCGCACTCGCTGCCGAAGCTCAGCATATCCACGCAGCCCATAGCGTCGAGCAGCCCGACGGCTCCCCTTGCAAAGGTCTGCGCCGCAGCGCACGCCCACGGGACAGGGAGAGAGACGACAAGATCCGCCCCGTTCATCAGAGCCATGCGGGCGCGGGCGTTCGGATGCATAAGCGCAATCTCCCCGCGCTGAACGAACCAGCTGCTCATCACGCACACAACAGCGGTCGCGCCGTTTTCGCGCGTGCGGGCTATATGATATGCGTGCCCGTTATGGAACGGATTATATTCGGCAACAATGCCTGCTGTGCTCATCAAATTCGCTCCTTTTCCGTCTTTCGACAATAAGATGCGGTAATTATGCAAGAACCGCTTGAAAAATCCTCTTATAACATATATAATATATCAGTAATGTGCTTGTTTCAAGCAAATCTTTTTTTGGAGGCAATACTTTTGAAAATTCTTGTTATCAACGCCGGAAGCTCCTCGCTTAAATATCAGCTCATTGATATGGACGGCGAGAAGCTGATAGCAAAGGGCATCTGCGAGCGTATAGGTATCGACGGCAGAATAAGCGGCTCGACCACGGACGGCAGAAGCTTTAAATACGATGTGACCCTCGAAAATCACACTGCGGCTTTCCTTGAGGTCGAAAAGGCTCTTACTTCGGGCGACTGCAAGGTTATCGACGACCTCTCCGACATCTCCGCTATAGGTCACCGCATAGTCCAGGGCGGTTCTCTGTTCAAGGAGAGCGTGCTTGTTGACGAGGATGTTATCGCCGGCATAGAGAGCCTGTGCGATCTCGCTCCCCTGCACAATGCCGCTCATATTCAGGGCATCCGCGCCTGCCGCGAGGTCTTCGGCGAGGATGTTCCCGAGGTCGTTGTTTTCGACAACGCTTTTCATTCGACCATGCCCCCCGAGTCATTCCTTTTCCCGCTGCCCTATGAATACTACGAGAAGTATAAAGTCCGCCGCTACGGCTTCCACGGCACTTCGCACCGCTTCGTCAGCGCACGCTGCGCGGAGGTCATGGGCGTTGATCTCAAGGATATCAAGCTCATCACCTGCCACCTCGGCAACGGTTCTTCCATAACCGCAATAAAGGACGGCAAGGTTCTCGACACGAGCATGGGTCTGACTCCCCTTGACGGCTTCATCATGGGCTCGCGCTGCGGCGGAGTCGATCCCTCGGCTATCACCTATCTTCAGGAAAAAGAGGGCTGGACTCCCGAAGAGACGGCGGAAATTCTCAACAAGAAGTCCGGCGTTCTCGGCGTCTCCGGCGTATCGAGTGACGACAGAGATGTGCTCGCCGCCGCGCAGGCAGGCAACGAGAGAGCCGCTCTTGCAAGAAGCATCCAGCGCTATCAGATCCGCAAGTTCATCGGCGCATATGTTGCCGCGATGGACGGCGTTGACGCAATAGTCTTCACCGGCGGCATCGGCGAGAACACCTGCGACCTGCGCGAGGATGTCTGCAATCATCTTACATATCTCGGCGTCAAGATTGACTGCGAAAAGAACCTCGAACTCAGAAAGGGCAAGGAGGGCGAGCTTTCGACCCCGGATTCTAAGGTTCGCGTCTTCGTCCTGCCCACAAACGAGGAGCTGCTCATAGCCAGAGACACCAAGGCCATTGTTGAAAAGCTTTGATATGAACGGCTGCAGCACTTTTATATTTGACAGTTTACCGGAGAAGGAGCTTATCCCCCGATTCGAGATAAACTCCTTCCACTGGGAAAAATACGGATATTCGCGCCCGAAGAGCTCCGTGCGGTTCTGCGCGGTGAAAAACGAGGGCTACTACGCTTTTCTTGAAAGCTCCGAATGCCCCGTGCTCGCGAGATATACAAAGCGCGACGATCCGGTATATACCGACAGCTGCCTCGAGGTGTTCATCGCACCCGTCAGCGGGCGAAGCGAATACATAAACTTCGAGATAAATCCGAACGGCGCCTATCTGTCGCAGTTCGGAAGCGAGAGAAACGGCCGTGTGTTCATAAAGGAACTGACCGCAGAGACACCGTGCGTCAGCGCAGGGGTTTACACGGACAAAAAGGGCTGGCATGCTCAGCTGTTCATTCCGGAGGAGCTGATATCGTCGCTCTACGGCTGCGATTTTTCGGTCGGCGAGGGCGAGATACGCGGCAACTTCTACAAATGCGCAGACGATTCCCCGACCCCGCACTACGGTGCGCTCTTTCCCGTTGACAGCGCTTCTCTCGGTTTTCACAATCCCGAAAGGTTCGGAACTATCAAAATAATCAAAAGGTGATACAGATGCAAACGCAGAATACTCCCTTTCCGCTGCAGCGGATAATCGATGAATTCGGCTTTGGGGGAGAATATGTCGGCTATCGTGTTTCAAACGACGGTCATATAAACAACACTTTTGTTCTCAATTTCAAAAATTCTGACGGCAGCGGCACAAGCTACCTTGTCCAGATGATAAACACGAATGTTTTCAAGAATCCGGACGAGCTGATGGAAAATATCGTCGGGGTCACGGGATACCTGCGCAACATAGTTATTGAGCGCGGCGGAGACCCTGAGCGCGAATGCCTCAGAGTGTTCTTCACAAAGAGCGGCAAGCCATATTTCACAACCGAGAACGGCGAATGCTGGAGATGCTACAATTTCATTACCGGCGCGCACGCCTGCCAGTCCATCGACGACCCGAGGACATTCTTCAACGCCGCAAAGGCTTTCGGCACCTTCCAGTGCCTGCTTGCGGATTATCCGAGCAGCACGCTCCACGAGACCATACCGAACTTCCACAACACCCGCTCCCGCTTTGCCGATTTCAAAAGGGCTGTCAGCGACGACCTCAAGGGTCGCGCAGCGGGCGTGCAGAGGGAGATCGACTTTGTTCTCTCGCGTGAGAGCGACACAGGTATTCTCGTCGATATGCTCGACAACGGCGAGCTGCCGCTGAGAGTTACCCACAACGACACGAAGCTCAACAACGTCATGTTCGACAACAGAACCGACGAGGGCATCTGCGTTATCGACCTCGACACCGTTATGCCCGGACTCTCTCTTTACGATTTCGGCGACAGCATCCGCTTCGGCGCAAGCACCGCCGCAGAGGACGAAAAGGATCTCAATAAAGTCAACTTTGACATTGAGCTTTACAAGGTCTACGCCGAGGGCTACCTTTCAGCCGCCGGCAAGAGCCTAACCGACGCGGAGATAGAATATCTCCCCTTCTCATCAAAGCTCATGACGCTCGAATGCGGAATGCGCTTCCTCGGGGACTATCTCAACGGCGACACTTATTTCCGCACCGACTATCCCGAACACAACCTTGTCCGCTCCCGCACGCAGTTAAAGCTTGTCGAGGACATGGAAAAGCAGATGGACGGGATGAAAAAGGTCACGCAGGAGATATACTCAAAGGTCTGCAAATAAAAAAGCCATACGGCATGGAGGGTCGGAGCGATGTTTTCTCTGATGGACGAGCGTCAGCTCAGGCACAGTCTTGCCCTCTGGACGATGAAAAACAGCCGCTTCGCGCCGCAGCCCGGAGGCTGCGAGGAAGCGGCTTTTATCAAAACCTATGCTGTGCCGCAGACAAGATTTGAACGGGTCAATTCCGCCGTCTCTTCAAACGGCAGACCGCTCTCAATATTCCGCACCGTCATACGGCTCGCCGACTGGCAGTCGCGAAGCGGGCAGGAATGTGCATTGGTCTATCTCAAGGCCGTCGAGACGGACACGGACAGCCTGGGCAACACTGCCGAAATAACTCTGGGTTATTCAATTGTCAGCAGGTGATATACTTTCTTATTGCGGGATAGACTCGCTTTGATATAAATGCAAGCAGCAGGCAGAACACGGCATCCTTCGGGAAGGTCGTGAACACGCAGGCACTCATCATCTTCATGAAGCCCGGATATGTGTTGAGATAGAGCCGAGTGATAAAATAGAAATACACCGTACCGATAATATATATTATCACCGTGCCCGCGAGGGCGGCGAAGAAGAGCTTCCAGAATGCGCGCTCTTTTAAATGCCCGACAATTAACCCCGTGACGGCGGACGCGACAAGGAAGCCGATTATGAAGCCGAATGACGGCTTGAGCACGCAGCCGATTCCCCCGCCGTAAGTGAACACAGGCACGCCGCAGAGACCGAGGATAATATACGCCGCAACGCTCAGCGACGAGCGCCACGCGCCGAGCAGCATAGCGGAAAGCAGAACAAATTCGAGCTGCAGAGTTATCGATATCATCGGCAGAGGTATTTTTATAAACGTTCCGAGAATTATCAGGGCGCATGAAAGCGCACACACGGCGGCGGTCATCGCCCTGCCCTTTGAAGTCATTTTACTTTTCATTTTCTCACCTTCCGGAAATTCGTCGCATTTGATTATATCACATCAGCCCCGCGATCAATTCAACAAATCGACTAATACGCTCGGAATAACCAAAATCATTTTTATAGCTGGAGGACAGACTGATGCAAGAGCTGATTAAAAGAAACACGCCGGAGATTGCCGACCGATTCGCGCTCGAAATCGAGGACAGGCGCGAGGGCAAGAGCTTCTATGAAATAGAGGTCTGCGGCGACAAAATAGTTCTGCGCGGCGACTGCAAGATAAGCCTTGCAATGGCATATTACAGATATCTGAAGGACTGCTGCTCGGTCAATCTCGCCCACTGCGGCAACGACAGGATAGGAAGCATAACCGAGGCTCCCTTGCCGAAGGGCAAGACAGTCCGCATTATCGAGCAGGACAAGCGCGCATACATGAACTACTGCACCTTCTCCTATTCCGCCCGATGGTGGGACTGGGAGCGTTGGGAGCGCGAGATTGACTACATGGCGATGCGCGGAATAAATATGCCGCTGAGTATAGTCGGCTATGAAGCTGTGCTTTTCTACACCCTGCGCGACCTCGGCTACACGGACGACGGCGCACTCAACTTCATCAGCGGCCCCGCCTATCTGCCGTGGCAGCTCATGGGTAACCTCGACAGTTATTTCAGCCTGACGGACAAGGCATATGTTGACAAGCGGCTCGAGCTCGGCAAAAAGATAATCGACCGCGAGCTTGAGCTGGGCATGACACCGATTCAGCAGGGCTGCTCGGGTCAGGTCCCCTCGACGATTCTCCGCGTGCTCCCGCACACGAATGCATACAATGTCCCCTCCTGGTGCGGGTTCCCCGTGACATATCAGATAGACCCGCTCGACAAGAACTTTCGGAAATTCGGCATGGCTCTGCTCGAAAAACAGCGCCAGCTCTTCGGTGCGCACCACTATTATGCCTGCGACCCGTTCCATGAGAACAAGCCTCCGATAAAGGGCGACAGGTATCTTCAGAATGTAGGAAAGGCTATTTCCGATATGTATACGGCTTTTGACTCGCAGGCCGTCTGGGTCATGCAGGCATGGTCCCTGCGCGAGCCGATAGTCAAGGCCGTTGATAAGGACAAGCTGCTCATTCTCGACATTGACGGCAGCAAATGCGAACAGACCGACGGCTTTTGGGGCTACAGCTTCATCAGCGGTACGCTCAACAACTTCGGCGACAGGAACACGCTTCACGGCTCGATAGATGCACTCGCCGAAAACAAATTCATGGAAGAGCGCGAAAAATATCCGAATATTGTCGGTACTGGTCTTTTCATGGAGGGTATTTTCCAGAACCCGCTGTATTTTGACCTCGCTTCGGATATGCTCACGCGAAGCGACAAGCCGGAGCTTGATTCGTGGCTTAAGGACTACGCCCGCCGCCGCTACGGCAGCGATGAAGAGTGCCTCTTTAACGCTGTCAGGGGTATGCACGAGACCTGCTACAGCAAGTCCTGCACGGGGCGCGAAACGGCTTCAATAATCTGCGCCCGCCCCGCATACGAGCAGAGACACACCGCGCCGAACGATGTCTTTGAGCTGAGATACGACAACAAAAAGCTGCTCGACGCGCTCGAAAGCCTGCTCAGTGCCGAGCACGCAGACACGGACGGATACAGATTTGATGTCTGTGATCTGACGCGCCAGGTGCTCAGCAACTACGCAAAGGAGCTCTACAAGCGCAGCATAAGCGCGTTTGACAACAAGAATATCAGTCTCTTTGAAAAGAGCGTAAACACCTTTGTGCGCCTGCTCGAGGATGTTGACAGGCTGCTCATGACGCGCCCCGAACTGACGCTCGGCGAGCATGTAAGGCAGGCAAACGCCTACGCCTGTACCGACAAGGACAGGCAGAATTTCGAGCTCAACGAGCTTTATATGCTGACCCTCTGGGGACCCTCACGCGCCTCGCAGCTCTATGACTATGCGTGGAAGGAATGGGGCGGCATGATAAAGACCTTCTATATGCCGCGCTGGTATTCGTTCTTTGAGCAGATGGCGGTCAATTTCAAGAAGCGCAAATGCACCTTCACGACCACCAAGCGCCGCTTCAACGACCGCGAGGACTTCGACGGAACGTCGTTCTACAAGAGCGTGGAAAAATTCGAAAACAGATGGCTTTCAACCTACAAGCCCGAGCAGCCCTCGGAGGAGGACACTCTTGAAGTCGCACGCGAGCTGTTTGACTTCTACGCGCCGATGATAAGAGGTGTTCGGGAATGAGCGTTGAGCCGCAAAGAAAAGGCGGAGACAAAATCGACCTGTATGAACGCCAGATAAAAATGCTGGGCACTCTTCTTGAGCACGGCGCAATATCAGATGATCAATATGAAAAAAGCGCGGGAGATCTGCAAAAGCTGATGTTCCCGCAGGGAGTGCCTGAAAGATAAAAATATCAGCCCTCGATTCACAAAAATCGAAGGCTGTGTTTTTTTGCTTATTTGCTGCTTTTGCCGTGCGATTCGGAGTGACCGCCGTAGCCGTAACCGTAGCCGTAATGCTTGCCGTAGCCGTAGCCATAACCGTAGCCGTATCTGCGGCGCGAGATCGAATAGTTGCCGTAGCCGCCCTTGCTGCGGTCGGTCGAGATATTGTAGACGCATCCGGCGAGATCCGTTCCGCCCTGAGTGAGGTCGCTGACAGCCTCGAGTATCGCGGGAACGGGGAAAACATCCTCGCGGATAACGAATATCGACGAATCGGTATATTTTGCGCAGATTGCAGCATCGGCAACGATACCGACGGGAGGTGTATCGATAATAATATAATCGAATTTTTTTCTTGCCGCCGCGATAAATTCTCCGGTCTTGGCATTTGAGAGTACCTCGGTCGGATCGGCAATGCTCTCATCGCCTGCGAGGACAAATATCTTATATTTCTCGACATATTTTATTGCGTTGCCGGAATTCTTTGTGCCGTTGACAACATCGGCTATACCGTTGCCGGAGATGTTGCTTATACCGAGATTCTTGAGCACGGACGGCTTTCTCAGGTCGGCATCGACAAGCAAAACGGAATATCCGTTCTGTGCAAGCGCAAGGGCAAGGTTGACGGCAACGGTGGTCTTGCCCTCGTTGGCTCCCGCGCTTGAAACGACAAAGCTCTTATAGCCGCGTCTGCCGTTGAGCAGCTCGAGCTTCGTCCTCATTGCCTTGTATGTCTCGACAAACGCGAAGCCGCAGGTCTTATCGGTTATGAGCAGCTCTCTGTTGCCGTTGGCGGATTTCTTATAGAAACGCTCGCCGTTCGGCACCTGCGACACCTCGCCGATAACATTGAGCTGAAGCTTGTTCTGGATATCCTCCTGACTTCTGACGGTATTGCGGGCGGAATCCCTGATGATTATAATGAGCGCACATATAACGGCTCCCGCGAAAGCGCCGATAATGGCGTTGCGCACGGTGCCGACTGACTTGTCCGGCTTCGTCGGCAGCTCCGGCTCGTCGCAGAGATGGATGCTGCCGCCCGAATAGACCTGAACGACATCCTTATATGTATCCTTGACAGCCTGCGCGAGTTCATAAGCCTCCTCGGGCGAGGAAGCGGTGACGGTCATATCGATAATGCTGCTGTCCGTCTTGCGGGACGCCGCTATCATCTTAGTAACCTGATCCGCAGTTTTCGGATACGACGCGCACTCTGCCGCTATTGCGTTGCACATGGTGCGTCCGGTCATAAGATGGACAAAAGTATTCGCCATATAAGCCGATGCCGACATATCATTATAGGATACGGAATTCTCCCCCGATGACGAGAGGTCTTTCTCCGACTTGTTGTTGACGATGAATGTCATATTCGAAGTATAAGTCGGTTCCTCGACAGCCTTCGTTATCGCTGCGCACGACGCGCCGACCACCAACGCGACAAGTATCATGAGCCACAGTCTTCTTAAAAGAAGACCGAACACATACATTATGTTCACTTCAACTCCGTCGCTTTCGGTATCTTTTCTAACTATCTTACTCAATCACATATCCCCCACTTCGTCGCCGCTCATTAAAGAGTATCGACAATCTTTCTTCCTATTGAATCGTAGAATATTTCGTGCTTTTCGACCTCGGAGAGCTTATAGCAATTCCTGCCGTCAAAGACCAGAGGTCTCTTCATATATTTTTTGTAGTTATCCAGCGGATATTCCACAATCTCTTCCCACTCAGTCATTATGAAGCAAATATCCGCATCTGTCAAGGCTTCATCTATATTCTCGGCAAAGCTTATTGCACAATCCGGATAGTGCTTTCTGAAATTTTCGGCACCCAGAGGATCCCACGCGATTATGTCCGCGCCGTCGTCGAGAAGTATATCTATATTCCGCTTTGCGGGAGCTTCGCGCAGATCGTCAGTACCGGGCTTGAAGGTAAGCCCTATTATTGCCACGCGCACACCGCCGAAATCCGGAAAGAACCTGCGTGCCTTGTCGATAAGTCTCGTTCGCTGCTCGCGGTTGACATCTATAGTCGCCTTTACGGTCTTGAGCTTCACTCCGGCGTGGTCGCTCTGGAAATTGAGTGCCTTTGTGTCCTTCGGGAAGCAGCTGCCGCCGTAGCCTATTCCGGCTTTTAAGAAATTCGAGCCGATGCGTCTGTCCATTCCCATTCCGCAGGCAACCTCTTCGATATCCGCGCCGACTATCTCGCAAAAATTCGCTATCTCGTTTATATAAGAAATCTTGAGCGCGAGAAAATCGTTGGAGGCGTATTTTATCATCTCTGAGCTTCGCACGCTAACATGGACTATCGGCAGCTCGAGCGGGGCGTACATCTTTTCGACTGTTTTATAAGCCTGCCCGTCATCTGCGCCGATAACTATCCTGTCAGCATTAAAGGTATCCCTGACCGCCGTGCCCTGCGAAAGAAATTCCGGATTCGAGACGACGGAGAAGCGCAAATCGGGGCGGCGTTCGCCTATTCTGCGGCGCACACTCTCACAGGTTCCGATCGGCACGGTGGACTTGACAACAACGACCGCTCCGTCGCTGCAATTGTCGGCAATGCTGTCCGCAACGGCGAACACGGCGCTTAAATCTGCGGAGCCGTCCTCCTTTTCGGGCGTACCGACGCCGATAATTATGACCTGCGCCCCCGAATATTTCTTTACATCGTCCGTGAACTCCATGCGTTCGCGGTTTTTGAGCATCAACTCCTCAAGTCCGTGCTCATAGATGGGAGACACACCCTCTCTGAGCATTTTCAGCTTGCCCTTGTCAATATCAAGGCAGACTACATCGTGCCCGATATCGGCAAGTGTGACTGCGGTAACAAGCCCTACATAGCCCGCTCCCGCAACGGCAATTTTCATAACAACAGCACCTTCATTCAAGATTCATATATGTTTTCTTATTTTCGTCCTTCAGCTTCATTGCGCAGAAGCACAGCACCAGCATTATCTGGACATTGTAATCATAATAAGATATCAGCGTAGTTTCGCCCACTGCGGTTGCCGCGAGCAGCAAAAACATCGTGACGCAAAGTCTCTCCCCCCTATACGCTCTGCGACCCAAGCCGATAAGGAGATATATATAGTACCAGTAATATGTTATCAGTCCCACCACTCCGAGACCTGCCGCCAGCTCGAGATAGTTGTTGTGGGCATAGACTGAAAGTCCGTATAGCTGCTCTATCTGATAGGTGTTGTTGCCGAGTCCTATGCCGATTATCGGGTGGGAATAGAATATCTGCGAGGATATCTCCGCCAAGCCCTTTCGCAGCGCGAGGCTTCCGTCGGCGGACGCTTCGTTGCTGACAAGATAATTGAGCATCTTTTCGAGCCTGAATCCCGCCGCATTATAGAGCGCGGGAATCTTCAAAAACGCGATTCCTATGCCGACCACGGCGACTGCCATAAGAACTAGTCTGAGCAGATAAAATCGCTTGTTGACATAGAATATCAGCATTGCAAAAAGAAGAAACACCACAATGAGCAGTGCCTTTCTTGACGATGAGAGAACGATATAGAGCAGCTCGAACGCCGTGCATAAATAATAGGCGCGTTTTTTATAATAATACGCCTTGCAAAACGATATCGCCACGGCGACGACGCAGATATATGCTATCGTATTGATGTTGTTGCCCGTGACATTTTCATAGCCCATGCGCCCAAAAAAGCCGGAGAACCACATAGTATAAGGCGTTCTGATGAAGATGGAGAAAATCATTATCATTACCGCCGCAGTGAACAGCGCGGTAAAGCGTTCAAAATCCTCCCGCGTCTCTATATAAAGAGTCACGCAGTAGCAAAACAGCAGCACCTGAAGCGTTCGCGGTACATAGTGCAGCGTGTAGCTGACATCGTATGCCGCCCAGAGCAACGAGACAATACAGAGCAGAGCAAAGATGCCGTACCATATCGTCGGAAGCTTGACCGATATGCTCGGTCTGCCGAGTACACGGACAAGAAAGGTCAGACCGACAACGGATATCAGTGCCGCGTGATATAAATAATTTCGCTCCCCGATAGGAAAGTTAAACGCAAACAGGACGGTGAGCATTGCAACGATAGAGATATCAAGCAGTATCTCCAACGCCGACCGTTTTGAGTTTATTTTCAGTTTTCCGTTTCTGAACTCTATCATAATTGTCCCCGATGCAATCTATAGAACGAGTATAACATACTTGACGGCTGTTCTTTACTCCGGTCAAGCATAATAAGTTGCTTTTTGTTCAAATATTAAGCAATTCTAAAATTGATCAGACCGTTACGTCACAAAGCTCCGCGCCGACAAAGGCTGCAAGCTCCTTAGGATCGAGGCACAGCTGAAATCCGCGCTGACCCGCGCTGACATATATTTTTTCAAAGTCTGACGCGGTAGAGTCGATAAATGTCGGATACTGCTTTTTCATGCCTATCGGCGAGCAGCCGCCGCGCATATAGCCCGTGAGAGAGACGAGCTCCTTGACATGGATCATCTCAAGGCTCTTGACTCCGGCGCACTTCGCGCATTTTTTGAGATCGAGCTCATCGCCGACCGGAATACAGAACACGAAAAGTCCGTTTTTCCCGCTGCGGGTGACAAGGGTTTTGAACACCTGCTTCGGATCGAGTGAAAGCTCCGCCGCCGCATGGACGCCGCTGAGGTCGCTCTCATCGCAGTCATATTGGAGCACGTCATATTTTATCTTCGCTCTGTCGAGCATTCTCATTGCATTTGTCTTTGTCATAATTCACACTCCCGCCATGATATGCATATTCCGCAGCTGCGCAGAGGATATTTTATCGTTGAGAGAATATGCGTGCTTTTCGAGGTCGCCGCATATCGCATCCGTAAGCCCCTGATTTTGCAGCTCGGTTATTATCATCGAGGCTATATCCTCGACTATATCCGCCTTTGCCGAGGCGGTTGCAGGTTCATTGTCCGAGGATATTAAAAATTCAAATGTATCGGCAAGCTCCGAGAGCTTTTCAAGCTCACGCAGTGCCCTGAACGCCCATTTATAAAACGGGCGGTATCTTCTGTTGAGCAGGAACACAGCCGACATGGCATGATCCGTAAACTCTATCATCGCGAGCTGAGCTCCGCCCGTCTCGCCGTGGGAAATGCAGCGTTTGAAATTATACTGTCCCGCCTGCGCCGCCATTATCAGATGACCCGCGAGCTTTTTGAGTCTGATATCCTGCGGCATATCGAGAAACGACCGGCGGATACGCGAAAACTCGCCCAGACCGTCGCGGAAAACCTCGCCGTTTGTCGCCGCCGCAAGGCAGCTGTCGGGCGTGGTCAGCCACTGATTTACACAGTCAAAGCCCGTTCGCGAGCCGGTTTTTGCGAGATAGAAGTCCCCTGTTCTTATAACTCCGTGGCGGCTTCCGCCGACGGGGCTTATTTTCAGCCTGTCAACGCCCTCAAAGCTCTTCGGCAGCTTCGCATAGGCGCGTTCGAGCTGAAATTCCGTGCGGCTGTCGATATCATCGGGAATAAAAATGCAGAAGCCCGGCTCAAAATCATGGTCGCGTGAAATATCGTCGTCATAGCCGAAGCACTCCGAGCCGTCGCCGACAAGACCTATCGCGAGCTTGTCTTCGAGCTCCGGAAACTTTTCACGGAGCATCGGCTCGCCGTAGGTCTCATAGAATTTTCTTGAAAGCTCAAGTCCTTTCATATATCTCGTCCGACCTCCTTTTTATCTCCCCGGCGGTCATGAACCAGCCGTAATATTCAAAAGTCGGGGCGCATTTTTCGCAGACAAAAGCGTAGTTGCCGTTGTGCACGTTCGACTTGTCAAGCAGAAGCTCCTCGGCTTTTTGCAGGCAGTCGGCGATGAACTCCGACGCGCTTTCAAGTCCCTTCTGCGCCTCTGCGGCGTTTGCGAGGTTGAGATATGTTATCGCCGTTTCGGGCTTGCCGCCGGGCAGTGCGCTCATAATGTCAATTGCCTTTTGATAGAGCTCACGCGCCTTATCGTATTCTTCGAGCGATACGCAGGCGAGAGCCATGTTGTTATAGAGTCCGCCGAGACGCGGGTCACCGGATGGGAGAAAATCTTCATATATGCTCTTTGCCTCGCCGTAGCGTTCGAGGGCTTCACGCGGGCGGTCAAATGCCTCGCAGACCGTCGCTGCATTGAGACAGACGGTCGCGGCGGTTATCGAGCCGCCGAGGGACAGCGTTTTAACAAGCCCGTCCGCCTTTTCCGCGCTCTCAAAAGCCTTTTCCTTCAAGCCCATTTTGCGGTAGAGACCCATAAGCTCATTGAGCACCGCAAGCTCGCCGCGCCTGTCGCCGCCCATGCGGGCCTCGGAGAGCCAATATTCAAGGTGCCTGCGCGCTGCGGGCATATCGTTATGGGAGAGCAGAGTATCGAGTCTGCTCACCACGCGGTCAATGGGGACAAAAGACACGTTCGCATTTTCGTCGGGATAATAGAAATCGGTGCAGCTCGGGCATCTCGGCTCTTTGTAATCTTCGGGGGCAAGGCTCATCTCAAGGCTCCTTTCGGGCATCACTGATGCGTTTTGAAATAATCGTCCGAAACATCGCGCAGAAAGCGATACATCGGCGCGAATTTTTTGTATATTTCCTCAAGGCGGGTTATTATCCCGTCGTTCTCAATAACGGAAAGCTCATCGGAGGCAAAAATAAAGTAGAAATACTTCGCGTTGTAGAACTCTTCAAGCCCTGCGGGGCAGTCGGGCTTCGGTCGCTTATAGCACTCGGTGTCGGGCACGGCACCCGTTGAAAGAGCCGATTTCACAGCCTTTTTGAAGCCCCCGGGGTCGTTTCGCAGGTGCTCTCTGAAAACCTCCATGTAGTCCGCCGAGACTTCGTATGTTCCGACGCCGCACGACCATGCACTCGGCGTGACCTCGAACCACATACACGGATACATGTGCCACTCCTTTTTCGGGCGCATGAACATTATCCACATATTCTCGCGGTAGAGGTGCTTGTCATGGGTATAGCGCGTGTCGCGGCGCACCCTCGACACCATTTTTGTCGGTACGGTATTCATAAACGGGTCAATGTCGAGCATCGTGTCGCTGAGCGACGCCGCTATCTGCCGCATCGGTACGGTCATATTTGCCTTTATCTTCTCTTTATTTTCCTCATAGAACGCCTTTGAATCGTTGAAGCGGTTGAGCTGCATGAGAAAAAGCGTATCCTGAGTTATCCCATTAAAGTCGCTCATCATACAAGTCCCCTGTCGTGCATTGCCTGCGCTGCGAGCATAACGCCCGCCTTGGCGCTGTGGAAATTGAAGCCGCCCTGCATCCATGCGGCATATGGCTCTCTGAGCGGAGCATCCGCCGAAAGCTCTATTGACGAGCCCATGGTGAACGCGCCCGCCGCCATAATTACCTGACTGTCGTAGCCGGGCATATCCCACGGCTCGGGCACAACGAACGAATCAACCGGTGCGCCCGCCTGCATTCCCTGGCAGAATGCGATAAGTGCTTCGGGCGTTCTGAGCCGGACGGTCTGAATGATATCAAACCGTTCCTCGCCGCTCGTCGGAGTGACGGCAAAGCCGAACTCCTCAAACAGCGCGGCAGCAAAGACTGCGGTCTTGAGTGCCTCGCCGACGATATGTGGCGAGTTGAATATGCCCATGAACAGCTCCCTGTTCTGACCGAGCGACGCACCGACCTCTCTGCCGAGACCGGGCACAGTGGCTCTGTAGGCACATTTCTCGACGAGCTCTGCCTTGCCGGCTATGTAGCCGCCGTTTTTGGCTATTCCGCCGCCCGCGTTCTTTATCAGCGAACCCGCCATTATGTCCGCGCCGACCTGCACGGGCTCGACGCGCTGGACAAACTCGCCGTAGCAGTTATCGACAAAGACTATCGAATCGGAGACGCCCTTGACTGCCTTCGATATTTCGGCTATTTTTTCGACCGAGAGGCTCGGGCGCAGAGTATAACCGCGTGAACGCTGGATATAGACAAGCTTCGGCTGCTTTGCTTTCACCGCTTCGGTTATCGCGGGGATATCCGGCTCGCCGTCTGAATTTAATTCGACCTGCTCATACTTCACGCCGAAATCCTTTAGCGAGCCCATGCCCTCACCGGTTATACCGATGACGGGGTGGATGGTGTCATAGGGCTGACCGGTGACGCTGAGCATTGTGTCGCCGGGACGGAGAAGCCCGAAGAGGGCAACGCCGAGGGTGTGTGTGCCGCAGGCAAAGCTGTGGCGCACAAGAGCCGCCTCAGCGCCGAACGCGCTCGCGAAAACTTTGTCGAGCGTCTCGCGTCCGCGGTCGCCGTAGCCGTAGCCCGTGGTCTCGGTGAAGTGGCTCTCGCTGACCTTGTTTTCTATAAAAGCGGCGAGCACTTTTTGCTGATTATATTCCGTATTTTTCTCAATTCGCGCAAAGCCGTGCTTGGCGCGTTCAAGTGCCCTTTCTGAAGCTTTAAGTATCTTATCGTCAAATTTAAAAAATGTCTGTTCCATGTTAGATTTCCTGTTCCGTATCATATTCTGCCCATCTGCCGACGGGCGCGAAGCCTGATTTTTTATAAAACTCAACTATACTGCCGTCCTTGCAGAACAATTCAACTCGCCTGCCCTCGGACGAATATCTCTCGGCGAGCGTCAGCACCGCCTCGCCGCCGAAGCCCCTGCCGCGCATATCCTCACGCGCCGCAACGCAGCCGAGAAAGACCGCAAAATCGGCGACAAACAGCGCACAGGCGCACGCCGCAAGCGTTTCGCCGCTGTATATCACGCTCCACTGAGCAGTATCTCTGTTCATGCGCCTCGCCACATCCGCAACCCACTCGTCGCGCCCGCCGAGACGGTCGAAGCCCGAAGAAACGAGCAATGAATATACCTCGCGCAGGTCGGGATATCTCGGCGTCAGGGCTTCGCCGCGCAGAGGGCGCAGAAGCTGCTCAAATCGGACTATATTACCGCTTCTCGTCGGCGAAAGTCCGAGCCTTCGGCACACGCCGTCTTCGCACGAGAGCGTTGAAAAGCCGATAATTTTAAGAAAATGCAACAGCTCTTCAAAATCCGCATCGGGAGCCGCACACAGCACAACGCTGTCATAGGCGCGGCAGACCGCGGCGGTTATAATACCCCCGTCATTCCGCTGAACCCAGAACCGAACGGCGTCGGAACCGGCGGAATAAGCTTTCAGATATCCGGCGATTTTCGTGCCGAACGCGTCGCGGCGGCAGAAGTCGAGAAGCTCTTTTTCTTCAGCCGATTTAAGCATTGGCAAGCTCTCCGAGCATCACCTTTGCAAGGCGGAGAACATCGTCTCCGTCGCTCATTTTTATCACGCACGAGGGCGAGTGGAGATATCTGCACGGGAGTGAAACCGCGAGAGTTTTGACTCCGCCCGCGCTGACATGGATAGCCTTCGCATCGTTTCCGCCGGCGACCATTGTCTTTGTCTGTATCTTTATGCCGTTTTCTTCTGCCTTTTTGAACGCAAGCTCATAGAGGTCACGGTCATAGACAGTGCCTCTGTCCATAAAGCCGACGACCGCGCCCGCGCCGAGAGCGCAAACGCGCTTTTCGCCTTCTACGCCGGGGATATCCGCAGCGGTCGTGGTTTCGAGTACGATGGCGTAATCGGGTCTTATACTGAACGCCGAGGCTTTCGCGCCGCGTGTGCCGATCTCCTCCTGAACACTGAAAGAAAAGTCCGCGTCATACTCGAGCTCGCTCTTTATCATCTCAATCATCATGGCGCAGCCCATTCTGTCATCGAGCGCTCTGCCCTGAACGAAACCGTCGCCGAATTTTCTTATCCCCGAATCGAACACCACAGTATCGCCCAAAGAGACATATTCACGCGCCCCGTCTGCGGACTCCGCGCCGATATCGATATACATCTCATCAGCCTTGGGCATATCGAGCTCCTCTTCTCTGGGAAGCAGATGAATCGGCTTGAGCCCGATAACGCCGCTTATCGCCCTGTCGCCGACCTTCACGCTCCTGCCGAGACAGACGCGGGGATCGACGCCGCCGACAGCCGAGAACTTGAGCATACCCTCATCGGTTATATAGGTGACAATCATGCCGACCTCGTCCATATGGGCGTCGAACATGACTTTATTTTTCGCGGGATTTTTTCCCTTTTTATGCACGATAAGATTGCCGAGCGGATCGACGCGCCAATCGACAAAGCCGTCTATCTCGGAGATTATGAACTCGCGCACCTTATTCTCCCTGCCGGACACGCCGCCTATAGAACAGAGCTTTTCAAGCAGTCCGTACATCATGCGCGCCCCCTTTCGATTATATACGCCGCCATGAGTTGAGCGACGGCTTCGATATCGTTGAGATCGACTATCTCGGCTGCGGTGTGCATATTTCTCTGCGGAATGGAAATAAGTCCCATTCTGACACCGCTTCCGGCAGTCTGAATTTCGTCGGCGTTGGTGCCCGTGCTGCCGCTCATGACCTCGTACTGGCGAGCGATTCCGTTTTCGTCGGCAATACGCTCAAGGGTGCGGGACATCGAATAATCGAGCGAGGGCGAAAAGCCTATCATCGCGCCGCCGCCGAGCTTGCCGCACTCCTCCTTTTTGAGACCGGGAGCCATGGCGAAGCTGACATCAACGGCAATAGCCTCATCGGGTGCAGCCGCAAAGCCGCCCGCCGCCGCGCCGCTGCCACCGGTCTCCTCCTGAGACGAGAACAGCACGCTTATTCGGCATCCGTGTTGTTTGTCTTTGAGCAGCTCAAGGCAGCGCAGTATAGCGGCAACGCCCGCTCTGTCATCGAGTGCGGCGCAGCAGATCCTGTCGCCGAGCAGCTCCTTCGGGGTGCTGTTGACGGTGATGCGCATACCGGGGCGCACGATTTTTTTGACCTCTTCGGCGGTCATACCGACATCTATTGACAGGTCTTCAACTTTTTTCGCTTTTTTGTCATCGTCGCCCGAGATAAGATGCGGCGGAGTCGAGGTTATCACGCCGAAAAGAGGCTCGTCGCCCCACACAGTCACCTGCTCCGCAGCGAGGACCCGCGCATCAATTCCGCCGACACGCGCAAATTTTATAAATCCGCTGTCATCGATAGCGGTAACGGTCATTCCTATTCTGTCTATATGAGCGTCGAGCAGGATATGCACCCCGTCGCCGCCCGTGTCTCCGCAGACGCTGCCGAGCGTATCGATATGCGCGGGCATATACTCCCCGAGCATGGATTTTGCAAGAAACGCCGCCTCGTTTTCGTCGCCGGAGGTTCCGTTTGCGCCTGCAAGCGCCAAAACAACAGCTTTCAAATCTTTGTTCAAAAGCAAAATACATCTTCCCTTCTAAATTTAAGTTGAAAAACATGAGAATATAGAGTATTATAATAATCGACAAATAAGTCAAGTAATCGATTGGAGAGGTAGCAATGAGTCAGTCGCATCATCATCACCATCATCACCATCATCACCATCATCATCGCAAAAAAACGACAACGAAGAAAAAGGTTATTATAACAATAGCGGTCATTCTTCTCGTCATAGCAATCCCGCTGACTGCGGGACTGATCACGGTCAACCACTATCTGAGCAAGATGAACTACGAGGAGGAAACGAAGGATATCAACCCCGAGTTCACCGAAAATCTCTCAGACCCGAATGCGGACAAGGATATATCCGAAAATATAGACGATCCGCGTATGTGGTATAACGACAACATAATCAACATTCTGCTCATCGGACGCGATCTCGGCAACGGTTCCAAATATTATTCCCGCGCCGACTCTGTCATAATCGTTTCAATAAACAAGCTCAACAGCGACATAAAGCTCGTCTCGCTTTCGCGCGCAACTTATGTTTCAATCCCCGGCTACGGCAACGCCCGACTTAACGCGGCGCACGCCTACGGCGGCTCGAAGCTGCTTATCGACACGATAGAGCAGAACTACAAGATAAGGATAGACCACTATGTGAGCATCGATTTCGACGGCTTCACCCAGGCTGTTGACGCACTCGGCGGAATTGATATAGCACTGACCGAGAGCGAAGTGACCGCTCTGTCTCAGATATTGAAGCAGAACAACACCGCAATAAAGGGTGCCGGAACATATCACCTCAACGGCAACGAGGCTCTTGAATATGCCCGACTGCGCGAAATAGACAGCGACAGGGCGAGAACCGAGCGTCAGAGGACGATACTCATGGCAATTTTCTCGAAGTTCAAGAAAATGTATTCGACCGAAAGTTATTCGACCTTGCTCAGCAAGGGCACCAAGTTCCTCGACCAGGTTCTGCCGCTCGTGAGCACCGATTTCACAAAGAGTGAGATAATCGGTCAGGCGGCGACCTATGCCGGATATCTCAGATGGCCCGTAACCGAAGCTATCATCCCGAGAGACAAGACTCCGCTGACAAAGATAAACGGCATCGAGGTGCTGATAGTCAACTGGGCGCAGATAAAGAACGACATTCACGAAGTCCTCTATCCCGGCATTGAGCCCCAGGAGCAGTCCTGAGGCTCACAGACAGGATAATTTACAGCTCAACGCCGCCGACAGGGCGAACAGAGAGTATGTAACACGAACCCGAACCGAATACCTTTTCCATCAGGTCTTTGTACTCCTCAAGCTTATTGAGCGGTACAAAGGCCTGAATCGTTCCTGCGAAGCCGCCGCCGTGGACGCGCCACGCGCCGCAGCCGTCAAGCAGCTTTTCGCTCAGCGAAAGTGCGAGCGACACGGGCTGCTCGGACGCCTTCTTGCAGGAATAGACATTCTGGTTGTACATATAAGACGAGCGTCCGCTCTCGACAATATATTTCTTAAAAGCCTCAAAGTCGCCTGACTTGAGTGCGGCAGCCTGCTTCTCGACGCGGGCGTTGTCACCGTAGAAATGCATGGCACGCAGCACGGCTCTGTCTCCGCAGGAGGAGCGGATATCGGCGATATTCTTCATAAACTCGTTCTCGTCCACCTCGCGCAGGACGCTCTTGCCGAGATATTCGGCGACGCTCTCCATCTCCTTGCGCACGGCGGCATACTCATCTGTGAGATCGGAGTGGCTTCCGCCGGTGTCCACGATGCAAAGGGCATATCCGCAGGAAGCAAAATCAAAATCAAGCTTCTCGATAACGGGCTTTGCGGGGTCGGCAAAGTCTATTTCGACAAACGAACCGACAGAGCTTGTCATCTGGTCGAGCAGACCGCAGGGCTTGCCGAAAAACTTATTCTCCGCCGCCTGCGCTATCTGCGCAATTTCAACATCGCTTACCTTGCCGTTGTTAAACAGATGATTGATTACGGTTCCGAGCAGAACCTCAAACGCCGCAGAGGACGAAAGTCCCGAGCCGGAGAGCACGTCGGACGCGGTTGCCGCGTCAAACGCACCGATATTATAGCCGCGTGACTTGAATTCGGCGCACACACCGCGAACAAGAGCCCTTGACTTGCCGCACTCGGCTTCGTGCGGCTCGAGGTCGCCGATATCAACCGTGTCCATGGCATAGCCTTCGCTCTTGACATTGACAACGGTGCCCTCGCTCTTTGCGGCGACGGCTATTGCATCAAGATTGACGCTCGCAGCGAGCACGCGGCCGTGGTTATGGTCGGTGTGGTTTCCTCCGATCTCGGTTCTGCCGGGTGCGCTGAAGAGACCCGTCTCGCGGCTCTCACCGTAGAACTCCTCAAACTCGTCAATAACGCGGCAATAGCGCTTTTTCTGAGCATCGACGATGTCGGACGGATAGAGCTTTGAGAGCTCGGCGTCATATGCGCCGTCGGTCATTCTTTTTTTCAGGACATCTGTGGTATACATAAATCTACCTCGTTTCCGTGATATTAGTTATCTTTATTTTTCTTTGAGCTTGAAACGCTTTTTTCAACGAAAAGCCATATGAGATTGACGCACAAAAGCGACACGCCGCTTATGGTCAGTACTATCACCAGGGGCACAAGGAACGCCGAGGAGAGCGGATCGAACACATTCGTACCCATGAAGGTATAGGACAGCAGCTTCGGCGCAAAGCCCGCCGCCGAGAGCAGAACAAACTGCCAATAAGGAAATTTAAGCGAGCCGTATATGCGGCTTACGCTGCCGAGCGGAAATCCGGGAATAAGGCGCAGGGCAAAGAGCAGCGCCTTGTTGACCTTGCCGGAGCTTTCGATTATCCTTCTGGCGCGTTCGTTCTTGCTGATTATCCTCCATGCGTTCCCGCTTCCGAACTTCATTCCCTCAAAATATTTGATGCTCATCATAATAATGACGCCGAGGAAATTTACCGCCATCGCCCAATATGACGGCAGAACCGCGCCGGTAAGAACGCAGATCGCCGAGACAGCGAGGAACGGGACAAAGGTGCGCACGAGAAAGACTATCAGCATGGCAAGCACGAACTTCCAGCTGATGCCGAGCGACTGTATGAACTGCTCTATTTCAAGCAGCTTTTCCTGATAGACCTTATACCAAAGCCACAGCTGATCATATCTCAGCAGGTAGACGACCACCGAGACCGCTGCGGCGGATATAAGCAATGCAAAGCCTGCGGCGTTCATTATGCCGCTTCGTGTCCAATGCTTTTTCAAGCCTTCACCTCAAAAAAAGTTTACATATAATTGTATAACATATTTCAGATCTTTTCAACTCAAACCGCACAAATTTGGCGCAAATATCTTTTAAGAGAACGCACAATATGATATAATGGTATCATAGTTCGCGATATGCATTGCGGACACATCTTTATATCGGTCAAGAGGAGGAAATTTCATGGGCAAGAAGGCTGTCGTTCTCAGCGGAGGCGGAGCAAAGGGCGGCTATCAGATAGGCGTCTGGAGAGTGCTCAGGCAGATGGGATTTACGCCCGATATCGTCGTCGGCACATCCGTCGGCGCACTCAACGGCGCACTCATGGCACTCGATAACTTCGACGCGGCGCTCGACATCTGGGAAAATATGAGCATGGACAGCGTGTTTCAAAATTTCGTCAATATGTCCGACGAGGAAAATCCCGACCGTGAGGCATATATAAAGGAGCTTGCAAAAGAGGCTATTTTCAAGGGCGGCGCGGACTACACTCCGCTGCAGGAGCGCGTCAAGTCGCTCATGGACGAAGAAAAGCTGCGCACCTCTCCGATACGCTTCGGGCTGGTCACGACAATGTTCCCGAAGATAAAGCCCGTTGAGGTTTTTATAGAGGATATCCCTGAGGGCAAAGCCGCGGATTATGTTCTCGCGAGTGCGGCGGCGTTTCCGTTCATGAAATCATATAAAATCGGAGAAGCCGCCTTTGTTGACGGCGGATATTCGGACAATATGCCCGTCAGAATGGCTATTGAAGCGGGCGCGGACGACATTGTGGTGGTCAATATAGGCAAGAACCCCGGCGCAAAATTCGGCGAGGCGGACAACATATCGTTCAAATATATCAGCAGCAAAAAGCCGCTCAACGATGTTTTCGGCGGTATGCTGATGTTTGACGGCGATATGTCACGCGGGAATATCCGCCAGGGCGAGCTTGACGCATACAAGGCATTCGATCTGCTCGACGGATATTACTATGCGTTCAAGAAATACGAAAAATACAAGATCGCGCCGTTCGAGCCCTACTGCGCGAAGAAATTTGACGCGATATTCTCGGGGTTGCCGAGCGCAGGCAGGATGGAAAAGGGCGGGCGCGAGAGCGTATTAAACTTTTTGCGCGGATACGACGACAGACCGTTTGAATTCAACTCCAACGTACTCTACTGCGCCGAGACCGCTGCTGATATTTTCGGCATCAGCACGCGTGAGGAATACACCGTAGCGAGCTTCGACAAGCTCATAAACGAGGATGCAACGGCGCTCATCACCGAGGAATACGGCACAAAGATCGATGAGCTGACAGAGAAGCTCGACAAGGGCTTGAGTCTCGATCTGCTCAAAATGGTGGCAAATAATTTGGACAAGAAATTTCTGCTCGCCTACACATTAAAAATTCTGCTCGGCGACAGGATAGAATATTCGGACAAACGCAGGCTCTGGCTGATAGCGGACATTATACCGCAGGTATTCTGCGCCGCGCTCTACTGCTGCGCATCGATACTAAACGCAAAAGAACACGGAAAGGAAACACAGGATGAAGATAGTAATTCTTGACGGATACACAACTAACCCCGGGGATCTCAGCTGGGATTTTCTCAACGAATTCGGCACACACACGGTCTACGACCGCACGCCGAAGGAGAAGATAGTCGAGCGCGCCCGGGGGTGCGATATAATCATAACCAACAAGACGCCTATCGACGCCCGGACGATAGCCGCCCTGCCGGAGCTTAAATTTATAACCTTGCTGAGCACGGGCTTCAATGTTGTTGACGTTGATTTTGCGCGTGAAAGGGGCATTCCGGTTTCAAATGTGCCGTGCTACAGCACCTCGGCGGTGGCTCAGCTCGTGTTCGCGTTCATTCTCGAACACACCAACCGCGTTGCGCTGCACAGCGAAGCGGTACACGGCGGCGAATGGAGCAGCTGCCCGAACTTCTGCTTTTGGAAGTCACCGCTGACCGAGCTCCAAGGCAAGACCATCGGCATCATCGGCTACGGCAAGATAGGCAAGGCGGTAGCCAAGATCGCAGAAGCTTTCGGCATGGATGTGCTCGCCAATTCGCGCTCCGCGAAAGTCGGAGACTGCGACGGTGCGGTCAGATTCGTCGAGACCGACGAGCTGCTTAAAAAATCCGACTTTGTTACCCTCCACTGCCCGCTGACTCCGCAGACGACCGGGCTTGTGAACGCCGAGTTTATCGCGAAGATGAAACCGAACGCATTTCTTATCAACACCTCTCGCGGTCCCGTGGTTGACGAGCAGGCACTCGCCGACGCGCTGAAATCCGGCAGAATATCTGGCGCGGGAGTTGACGTTCTCTCGACCGAGCCGCCGAAAGAAAGCAATCCGCTGCTCAGCTGCGAAAACTGCCTGATAACACCGCACATCGCCTGGGCGGGATTCGAGACGAGGACGAGGCTCGTCGGGATAGTTGAAGAAAATCTCAGAGCATTCGTCAACGGCAAACCGATAAATGTGGTGAATAAGTAAAGAAAAAGGCTGTCGCGCTAATATGTGTCGGCAGCCTTTTTAAATTGAGCGGTATTATAAAGCGGGAATTCACTTGATAATATGCGCGGTGATGATGCTTGATTTTATCAGAACGAGAGGATAACTTTCATCTCGAGCTTCTTGTATTTGGGAATTTTATACGGCTTTTTGAGCGTTGCAATCGCGGGGACATCGCCGCCGACGCCCTGCTGTCTGCCGTCGATATTGACGGTCAGGTTCGGTGTGCGCCCAAGCTCGCAGGAGTGCGCCGCATCGTAGAGCATCTTCTTCGTATACGGATGGACGCTCATCTCAAACGGCGTCCCTGCCGCAGTCACCGTGACTCCCCTCTCGCCGCCGACCTTGAGCCATCTCACATCGCAGCGGTTGGCGTTCTCCTGCGGGAACAGGTAGTCGTGAATGAAGCTCTCTGCGCTCTGGAAGCGATAAACGCCGAGGCGTGCCGCAGTCTTACGGTCGCAGTAGTTCTCGTGCGGGCCCTTGCCGTAATATTCTATTCCGTCAACGCCGTCGGTCAGCCCGAAGGTCAGTCCGTAGCGCGGCAGATTGACCGGTGTGATGTTCTTGCAGGTCAGCGAAGCGGAGAGCGTGCCATCCGGAAACACGAGATACTCCGTCACGATGCCCGAGAGATACTTTGTGAGCCACTTGACGCTGAGCTTGACGCAGTTGCCGAATTGCTCCGCCTTGACGGAAGTCGGGCGCAGCATGCGCTCCGCGCTGTCAAAAGCGTGCAGACCGATAAGGGTCTTGACCCACTCAAACGGTACCTGAGCCATGCGCTCGTTGTCGGTATTTGCGCGGGAGAACTGCGGACGGATGCCGCGTTTAAGCCGCTCAGCACCGTTCTTTTTGTATGAGCAGAGCTCGCCGGTCTTTTTGCTGAGCCTCACTTCAAAACCGCTGCCGGAGACAATATAGCACTTGTCATTCTTGGAATATTTTATTTCAATTTTTTTGCCGTCCGCTCTCGGAGCCGATGAAGAATAGTTGTACTTGCCGAGAACAAACTGTTCACGCGCCATGGTGTGCCCCGCTTCGAGGGACATCATATCGCGGCGCAGAATCAACTCGCAGTCGAGCGTGCGCTCGTTTTCGGTTCTGATATCGAACGGGATATCGACATACGCCTTTTCGAGATATCCCCTGTCGGGAAGCTCAAGCTCGGCGGCTTCGATAAGCCTGCCCTGCTCGCGCAGCTCTATGCGAAGCTTGAAGTTCACAAGCGAGGTGAACATAAAGCGGTTGAGAATCGCTATTCTGCCGTGCTTAAGCGAAAAATCGACCTGCTGATAGCATTTGACGACTTCATAATAGTGCGGGTTGGGCGTGCGGTCGCCGCGGAAAACACCGTTGAAAGCGAAGTTTGAATCATTCGGCTTGTCGCCGAAGTCGCCGCCGTAGTTCCACTTGTCCCTGCCGTCTGCGGTCTTTGTTCTTATAGCCTGGTCGGCAAAATCCCAGATATAGCCGCCCGCGAGACGGTCATATTTCTTGAAATCCTCCCAGTAATCGGCGAAGTTGCCAATGCTGTTGCCCATGGCGTGGGAATATTCGCACTCGATGAACGGCTTGTCGATGTAATCCGAGGGCTTGAGACGATAGCCGAGACCGAGATTCCAAAGCGCACGGCTGTGGGTGTGCGGCTTATTCTCGCCTATCTCCTTCATCGCGGTCTGCACCGTGTACATCTCGCTGAACAGGTCGCTCGTTTTGAGCTTCGCATCGGGTTCATAGTGAACCGGGCGGGTTCTGTCTATCTTCAATATCTCTTTCTTCATCTCAGCGAAGGCATTTCCGTTGCCGGACTCGTTGCCGAGCGACCAGAAAATAATGCATGAATGGTTCTTATAGCTGTTGACCATATTGCGCACGCGATAACAGCACTCGGCTGTCCAATGCGGGTCGCTGCGCGGAACACGCGTTGCAAGACCGTGAGTCTCAAGGTTGTTCTCGCTCATAACGAGGATTCCTATCTCATCGCACAGCTCGTAGAAGCGGCGCGAGTTCGGATAGTGACAGGTGCGCACATTGGTTATATTGCTGTTTTTGAGCAGCTCGAGGTCGCTTCTGATTATGCTCTCGGGTACGGCGTGACCGTAATCCGGATGAAAATCATGGCGGTTTACGCCGCATATCTTGAGCGGAACGCCGTTGAGCAGAATAAACGGACCTCTGCCGGTTTTACGGTCGTAGGGTGTTATTTTCACTTCTCTGAAGCCGAATTTATGCTCCCTGCGGTCGGTGTATTCGCCGCCGGAAAGAGTTACATGCACGGTGTAGAGATACGGATCCTCATGGCTCCAGAGTTCGAAATTGCTGACGGGTATTTCAAAAGAGATATTGCAATATTCGCCGTCTGCAAGGGGCTTCACCTCTGCCTCGACAGACGCGAATCCTGCACCGTCGGCGCGGAGCATTTCGACATTGAGCCTGCCGCCGTCAAACCGTGCGCGGCGCGCCTTGACAACGCAGTCAAGCTTGAACACGGCGGAATTGAAATCCTCCGCCATCTCGCTGCGCATATACATATCCTCTATAAAAGCCTTCGGCTCATAGACGAGCGTCACATCGCGGAAGATGCCGGAGAGGCGCCACATATCCTGATCCTCAAGATAGCTGCCCGTGCAATAGCGGCGCACGATGACAGCGAGGCGGTTGCTGCCCGGATGGACAAAGTCCGTTATATCGTACTCACACTCGTCAAATGTATCCTGGGAATAGCCGACAAATTTTCCGTTGACAAACACTTCGCCGCTCGAATTGATGCCGCCGAAGTGAATGAATATATTATCCTCGGTCTCGGCAACCTCAAAATCGCGCACATAGAGTCCGCAGGAGTTGAGCTCCGGCTTTATATAGGGAATCTTAGCGGTTGAAATCGCCTTGGGATAATTGATATTCGTATAAATCGGGGTGTCGTAACCCTTTATCTGCCACTCGGACGGGACTTCGAGATCGTCAAACGAGCTTAAATCAAAATCGGGCGCATAGTAGCCCTCGATGATATCGTTGACACTCTCGCAATAGTGAAATTTCCAGACGCCGTTGAGGCTGACGGTCTTTTTCTCCCACGCCTCATCATGCGGGAAACCCGCTGCGCTTCGCGGCTCCGTGTTGACGGCATATACATCTATGTCCTGCCAAAATTCTTTTTCTGTGTTTTTTGCCATGATGACCCTCCTTAGGAACGAAAGTCTTTTGATAATATTATCACACACCGAGCGTTTCAGTCAAGCGGGCAAAGGAAAGCAAGCACCCTGTAACAGCTAAAAGTTTACATCCGGTTGCAAGTATGATTGTGTTGAACAAGGATGGAAACGCAGGTAGGCTGCCGCCTGTCAAGTTTGGAGACGCAGTTAAACGCAATCAAACGACGCAATGCTTGTAAAGGTTTAGGTGTTACAGGATACGATGGGCAAACTATTTGCAATTGAAAGGTTTGACAGCGCATTTTTGTTCGGAGCTATCGCTTACATGCAGTTATTTATTTAATTAGAAAAAACGCCCTGCACATCTCTGTGCAGGGCAATGGAAGTCACTTTTTATCTTTTACCAAAGTATTTCCACAGAACGATAGCCGTGCCTATCACGCCTCCGACAACGCCGAGTGCAATAGCTTCTTTCTTCTGCTTCTCGTGGAGTTCCTCTATGGCTCTGTCCATTCCGCCGTTCTTGTAATCCGCTATGGACGAATTTACTTCACCCCACTGAGTTACACCGTAAATGTCACAAAGCTCGAAAAACTCTTTTGCGGCAGCCTGTCTGCCCGTCTCATCAGTAGAATCCTCGTTTATTTTTGCATAGAGCACGGGTATCTTTGCCTTCTTAACTCTCGCAAGATAAGTTTCGTTATCCTTGACCGCCTCTTCAGCCTTTGCGAAGCATTCGCGGTAATATGTGATGTTGCAGCTTGAAAGATATCCGAGTCTGTGGGTATAGGGGCTGTCATAAAGTCCGAGATCCTGAACCGAAACGCTCAAAGCGCACGCACACTTGTTCATATAATCGGCAATATAAGTGGCTGCATCGCCGTAATATATCTCAAGATAACGGCTGACAACCGCGGAGACATCCATGTCGCTGCCTTCCCACATGAGCTTCGCGAGCACATATGCGCGCAGATTGGCGAACTCGCCGCCGACCTCGCGGGAAGCCTGATGGAAAACGCCGATGACATTGCTGTCCTCATAAAATTCCTGATTGTCCCTCTGAACAGCGAAGTTCGGGAACGGAAGGAGCAGATGATTGAAGTTGACAACATAGTCCCAAACAATAATGTTGCTTGTAACCTTCTGCCATGCCTGAAGAGCCTTCTTGAATGTGTATGAGCCCTGAGAGGTGCCTGCCTTGTAAGAGCACGCCTGATCTCCTGTCATTGCGCAGAGCTTGATGACAACATTGGGCTCCGCAGTTATCTTCTTCGGTGGATCGGTTGTATAGAAGTATGCAAGCGTAGAGATATACTTGTCGGGATGATCCTTTGCAAGCTCGTTAAGGAACGGAAGCAGAGTGCCCATTCCGGTGCCGCCGGCAGCCTTGTCCGCTTTGGCGCATGCATCGCAGGTGCACTGATTTTTATTGTCCATTATGCTGAAATCCCAATATATCTGCTCGGGATTCTCTTCTATAAGCTCATTGAGCTTTGCCTTGGCTATCTTGAGCACATCGGGATTTGTCAGGCAAAGCTGAGCGGAATGTCCGTCGGAGCTGGCTTTGCGCTCGCCGTCAACCATCGCAAAATACTCGGGATGAGACTCAAAATATTCGCTCTCCGGAACAAAGGTCTGGACGCTGTGGCACCATGTGCCCCACTGGTTATACTGGTTGATTTTATTGGAATTCTCGTAATATCCGATGCCGTTAAGACGGAGCTTCTCAAACCAATTGGGCTGGGAGGTCTCATATGCGTAGACATTTCTCCATGCCATGGCGGGCTTTTCAACGGTATCATAGCTGCCGATATAAACGGTTTTCTGTTTGGGGATATAATCCTCTTCTTCGGTAGCCCAGAGGCAGCCGAGCTCGTCCTCAAGGAAACCGTAGACTGCGTTCATTGAGCCGAGCTCATTGACGCCGCAGAGATAGAGCTTGTTGCCGTCGGTCCTGATACGGTATCCGTCCGCTCCCGCCTCTTCGCTCGTGGGGGCTACATAGGCGCGGGCGGTATCGCCTATGACGATCTCCTTATCGACCGCAGGCTCTGCATCGGTTCTGATCTGGAGCGTTGCGCCGGTCATTGTTTTAAAAGTTTCTGCGAAGAACTCAACAGCATACTTGAGTCTCGCCCCTGCGCCCGCAGGATAGACAAGAACATAATCCGTCTGTCCGTCTTTCGCAAGGCAGAGTCCGCCCTCCTTCGGCTGAGCCATAGCGGCGATTCTGTCGCTCTCTGCGGTTGCAGAAACACTGAATGAAATACTCTTGCCGAGTGCGCTTGCGGGCACGGCGGTAGGAATACTTGCGACTAATATAGCAGCAAGTGCTATAGCGACTATTTTTTTGACTTTCTTCACCATTATCATCTCCCATATTTTTTCGTTGGCTGTTTGCCACGTGTATTCTAACACCGCAACGGCTTTTTTTGATGCCCAAAAGCAACAATAGTCACAAAAAATGATAAAAAATGTAAAAAAATCCATAATTATTGTTCAAAATGTCCTGTTATATCGGCATCAGCGAAACTGTATAAATTATACGCAACAAATTGCGTTTTTTTGTTGCAATCGCTTAAATTCTTTCTTATTTTTTGGCATAAGCACAAAAGCGACCGTCCGATATCACGGACAGCCACTTTAAGCCGTTTTTTAAAGCTCATTCAACAATGAAAAATTATGCAAGTTTTTCGTATATTTTTAAAAACTCCGTCACATCGGAAAGCATCCTTTTTGTGCCGCCCTCCGTGTTGCTTTCGAGGTTCAGGACGAGTATCGGGTCGTGTACGCTCATGCGCAGCAGAAACCATCCGTCGCCGCTGTCTTTATCGGTATTTATTCTTATACCCTCGTAGTTTATCCTCTCCGCCTGCCAGCCGTCGCGCTTTTCGGCAAGTGCTTTCAGGTCGGCTATTACCTTTTCGCCGTAAGGCTTGAAGTCCTCAAGGTCTATTTTAAACCTGCGCTCCAGCTCCTCCGCCGGCTCTTCGAGATCGGAAATGAAGCTGTCGAGACTGCCGCCGCTCTTTTTGAGCAGAGCCGCTTTTATTATGAGCTTCGTGACGAGATACGCGCCGTCGTCGAGATAGTAGTTCTCCCTGAACGCGGCATGGCCGGAGGTCTCTATCGCAAGCGGGCAGTCGATGCCATCTTTATTGAGTTCTATTTGCTTGTTGATAACATTTTTATAGCCGCGCTTAAATCTGATATGCCTGCCGCCGTGCGCTTCGATAAATTTTGTGAGCCCCGCGGAGGTCACGGAGTCGGTAACTATAACGGCTCCCGGATCGTTTTCGAGTATGACCGCCGATATCATGGCGACAAGGCGGTTGCGGTTGAGTTCCCTGCCGTCAGACAGAATGCAGCCCGCTCTGTCAACATCGGTGTCGAAAACAATGCCGAAATCGGCTTTTGTCTGTCTTACCCGCCCGGCGGCGCTGTCTATCATTACAGAGGATTCGGGATTCGGCACATATACGGGAAATGTGCCGTCCGGCTCAAGATTCATGCTCGGTGAAATGTCCGCACCCAGAGGAGCGAGAACTTCGGAAGCGTAGAAGCCGCCCGCGCCGTTTCCCGCATCGACCATTATGCGCATTCCCGCAAGCGGCCTGTCTGCTTCGTCCGCGCCGACGCCCTCGCAGATAAGCGAGCGCAGATGCGCGGCGTACTGCTTCATATGGTCGCATACGGTTATTTTCGCAGTGGCGTCGCCGAGCTTGATATCCTCGGCCTTTTCAAGTATGTAAGCAATATCAGACGAATCGAGTCCGCCGTTGACGGTAAAAAATTTGAGTCCGTTTCTGTCGCCCGGGTGGTGGCTCGCGGTCATCTGAACAGAGCCGTCGCAGTGAAGATCGAGCACCGCCATAAACATGGCGGGAGTTGAGCTGAGCGAGCAGTCGATTATATTGACTGTACGCAAAGCGAGTCCCCTGACGACCGCCGCACTTATACGCCCGGCCGAAAGACGCGGGTCGTGACCTATGGCAACGGTGAGCTTATCCGCCGCTCTGCCCGTCTTTTCGCTGAGGAAATCCGCAAATGCCGCGCTCACCTTCGAGATAAACTCATCGCTCATATAGAGCGGCTCGTCGCCGTTTCCCATGCCTATCCCGCGAATATCCGTTCCGCTCTTGAACTTTTTATAGATGCCTGTCATATCCGTTCCTCCCGTTTTTTTGCGTCATTCGGCGCATATATCGTTTTTTATCTTTTCGTAGGTCTTTTCGCCTATCCCGTTGACGTTCGTTATCTCCCACGGATAGATAAACTCTCCGTGCTCCTCGCGGTAGCCGATGATGCTTTCCGCCCTCTTTTTTCCGATGCCGTTGAGCGCGGTCAGTGCCTCCGCGTCGGCGGAATTTATGTCTATCCCTTCGCCGTGCGACGCGGTATATTGAATTATACCCTCGGCGCGGCTCGGAGAGAACCGCAGGGCGAATGCCGCGGATATTGCGGCGGCGATGAGAATAAACGCGGACGCCGCAAGCAGAATTTCGTTTTTCGACCTGCTCACAGCGTCCACCTCCGATAATTTATTAAGTTTATTGTAACATACGCAAGACGGGATTTCAACCTCGATATCGAGCGGTTATTTTCCGTGCCGTTTCAGATATTTGGCGTTTTCGCTCTCAAAATCGAGACCCTTTCTTTGGCATTTCTCCCTGAGCTTTCTTATCCGCTCCTCCTGAGCTGCGGCCTTTGTCTCCTCCTCCTCGCGCTTCGCGGCTTCGACGGGGTCTATCCACTCTACACCTGCCGCCTCAGCCTGCGCCTTCTTGCGTTCCATGAGTCCGGCAGTAACCTTGTCGAGCCCTTTTTCGACGGTTATGCACGCGACCATGACAGCAAGGACTATCCCCGAGACCGCCTCGACGCCGACAAAGGACCATGTTATGGCGCGTTGGCACAGCTCGTTTTGAACATTATACACCCCCGCACTGACTTCAATGGGCGCGACATAGCCCGTCTTTGCGAGCACCCAGTTGAACACGCCGCTCGAAAAGCCGAAGCAGACAGTGGCGAGCACGGCATAGACCGAGCCGGACAGTCCGTCAACTCTGAAGCCGTGTTTATACTCTATAGTATCGAGTATATCGGCGAGCAGGGAGAGAAATATATACGATATCGGCACTCCGCCCATGTTCTTTATGAACTGACCGATAAGCACTACCACCATATTTTTCGGTGCGACGAAGCAGATAAACGAGCCTATCGAATATATTACGAGTCCGACGGCGGTTATGTTCTTCTTGCCGAACCTCTTTGCAAGCGGCCAGATGATGAGCATACCTATGCCCATCGGCAGACCGCCGAGCGCGGAAACCATAGTTTGGGTTATTCCGTCGCTGTAGGTGCCGAGCACCCAATTGCAGTAATAGGGCAGGGATATGTTCTTGAGCATATGGCACAGATTATAGATGAGATAGAAGCTCATTATCAGCACCCAGTATTTTTCCGTCACCATGGCCTTTACCTGTCGGACGACCGATACCTTCTGCTCCTCTATCCCCTCGTCCTCCTCGCTGACGCGCTCCTTGGTGAAGAAGTAATAGAGCACGGTTGACGGCAGAGTGAGCGCGGTGAAGATGCTCATGACGAGCATCCATTTTGTTTTGTCAACGCCGATGTGCGGCATTATAGCCATCGGGAATATCAGCGCAACGATTATTCCGGAGCCCGCTATGTTTGCTATATTGTTGAACACGCTCAGCTGAGTGCGCTGGAGTGTGTTTCTTGACGCATTGGGCACCAAAAGGTTGCTGCTGATAAAGAACATTGTGTACGCCACGGCGCAATAGAAATTGTAGGAGAACATTATCCATGCCATCTGTGCATTGGCGCTCATATCGGGAATCAGGAAGAGCATAAGTCCCGATATCATCAGCAGGGGTGCGGACATCAGAATATACGGGCGCAGCTTGCCCTGGCGCGTCTTTGTCCTGTCGATGATGATGCCCATGAAGACATTTGTAATCGCGTCTATTATTTTCGACACTATCGGGAAGATTATCAGAAACGCTCCGTTCCACCACGCGGTCGCGCCGAGCAGGTCTGTATAATAGACATTGAGATAGGTCGAGACGATGGCGTTGAAAATAAACGGACCGAGCGGCGCAAAGAGATAGCCGAGCCACTTTTCGGTGTTCGATACATTGCGTGTGGTTATCCTGCTGTCAAGGCGAGGATTGTCCCATAGCTTCATTTTCATTAGTTTTTCCACCTGACTTCAATAGAATGTTCGCCCGCTTGGGTGTTGACGCTCAAAAGCCTTGCTCCGCCGTCATATTCGGCTATGACCGACACTTCGCCGTCGCAGGAGATATCGGCTTCGGTATGAATGTATATCACGCTTTCACCCGGGGCATCCGAGCGATATTTCAAAATAAACGTGCCGTTTTCGCGGTCTGTCTTCACCGATATCGGCTCGCCCGCGAGCGCGACGGGATAGGTGCGGCTGAGCATGAGCATCAGGGGCGAATCGAGATCGTCGCCGTGATAATCCCAATAGAGCTGACCCCAGCCCATATCGTCAAAGAAATCGAGCAGCTCAAAGGCGTGCGGGAACCACGAGGTGTCTTTATTGTCGCTGCATCCGCCCCACTCGCCGACTATCACGGGCACATTGAGGCGTTTCTGCGTGTTCGCCATCTCGCCGAAAAATGCCTTGACTCTGCCTGCGTTCGCATATTTATAGAGCGGAGTATCGACAGTCATATCGTAGGAATGAGGACCGTAGCACTGGAGAGGCTCGCGCTCGCCGTTTACGGTTATCGGCGGCACGGACTGGCTGACGCCGCCGTTGCACAAGAAGCTCTGTTCTATCATGATTATTCCGTTCGGCGTTATCTCGCGTATGGCGGCGGTGGTTTTATTGAGGAACGGCGAATACTTTTTCAAATCAAACTCGCGCACGAGGGAATCGATATTGCTCATGATATCGCGCACGACATTTCCGCCCACGCAGTCGAGCAGGGTCGGCATATCCTTTTTGACGAGCGATTTTGCGATAAGTCTGCGGTCTATCTTCCTGCTCGTCACCATCTCCCTGAGCGCGCAGCGCACGAGAGCCGTGAACATTCTCTTGCTCTCCGAGCCGGGGAACGGCTCGTTGAAAAGGTCGAAGCCGAAGAGCGCGGGGCTGTCGCCGTAACGGCGGGCGAGCAGCTGCCAGAGATCCGCAAATCTATCCTGCAGTCCCCTGCCGCAGACCTTGTCGTTCTTCCAGAAATGATCGAACGCGCTGTGAACCCACTTGCCCCAGAGGTAGCCCTCTATCCAGACAACCTTGTGCTCCTTCGGCGTATTGCCGTCGGTCAGCGACGCCCATTCCGGCGCTCCGTCTCCCGCACCGACTCCGCCGTAGCCGGAAAAGAGATCCTGATGCATATCGATGAGGATATACACGCCGTATTTCTCGGCGAGTCGGAATATGCCGTCTATCGATTCAAGATAGCTCTCGTTATAGCAGCCGGGCGAAGGCTCGAGGTTCGCCCAAGTGACCGCAAGGCGGATAATATTGAAGCCGTGCGCCGCATATTTTTTGAAAAAGTCCTCATCGAGGTCATAGCGGAAGCGGCGCTGCCCGAGCAGCTTGTCATCGATGTTCATGCCGTTGAAAAGGCGTACTCTCCCGTCGCTGTCACGAAAGCGTATGCCCTCCGTCAAAATTTTGTCCATAATTTTCCTCCCAACACTCAATAGATTTTTTTAACACGGTGTTGATTTTTTGTCTGATTTCATTATACTTAAAATCAGGAGAGAAATTCAACCGATAAAAAATGCAAAGAGGAAAGATAATCAACAGTTTTAATCAATCTGTTGTTTATCGCGGGTATATCGATGAAAAATGACCACAGAGTGACCGTTACAAAAAAGATGATAACCGAGAGCTTTCTCGAACTGATAAAGGAAAAGCCCCTTGTCGCGATAACCGTCAAGGAGCTGTGCGAAAAGGCGCACATAAACCGTGCCACATTCTACTCCCACTACGAAAACATCTATGACCTTGCGGACGAAATAAAGCGCGGATTCATCGGGGATATAGTCAATACGGTGACGGAGTTTTCAAACGACGACCCGCTCGGCGATATGATAAAGACCGTCTGCCGCTGCATTGCGAAGAACAGGGATTCGTGCGAGATAATATTCGGAAAGAACGCCGATCCGGGGTTCGCAGAAAATATTGTCGAGCTTGTGCGCGGCAGATATATCGCGCTGTGGAAGGAGTGCAGTGCCTGCGCCGACGAGGACATGGATATGATGTACACCTTTGCGGCTTACGGCGGGCTTGCCGTTCTGCGCGCATGGGTGCAGAACGGGATGAAGGAGAACCCCGACAAGATAGCGGGATTCATTGAAGAAAAGGTTATACTGTAAACAAAAGGCATCCAGAAATTCGCTCGGATGCCCTTTTTCTATTTTACAAGTCCTGCGAGTTCGTCCGTGTCACGCGGATTAATGCGTTTTGAGATTATATAAGTCTTATCGCTGCCGTCCGCGTTTTTCTCGCCGAAGCGACCGTAGGACGAGGTGACCGCCGTGCCGTCCGAAAGCACGACATTGCCGCAATAGGCGGTGTCGGCGTTCGCTTCGGTTGCCGGCTCGGTCTGACCGTCGAGATAGGTGTGGGCTATCTTTATTCTGTAGTCGCCCTCGGTGCCGTTTTTCAAATCGTCGTAGCTGCCTATCCACGCTATCCAGCCCTCGCTGTACCAGTCGCCATTGTCAGAATGGAGCTTCACCTTTTCCGGGTCGCGCTCTATCGAGCGGAAAGTTATAAACAGCCTGCCGTCCTTCAGGTAGTCCGCCTTGTGGCGCTCGCCGTTGAGAGCTGCGGGGGCATGGACGGGGTTTGACCATATTTTGCCCTCGTCGTCGGAAAATGAGATGAGCGAATTTTCTTTTTTCGTGTTCGAGCGCGATATAAGGCAGAGCTCGTCGCCCGCTCCCCTGTCGCTGCGTATAACCTCGACCTCGCACATATTCGAGCGAAGTTCTATATCTCTGTGGGCGGCGAAATATTTCTCCGGCTCGCTCCACTGCACACGCCCGTCGGGGGTAAAGCTGAGGATGGTTTTGTAGTTATAAAAATCGCCGTCATGGAAGAAGCCCATCCATTTATCGACAAATCTGCCGTTCTCCTTGAGCCTTGTCAGCGAAGCCATGGCGACTATCGGGATAAGCTCATAGCCGTCGGTTCGCGAATAAAAGGTCTCAAACTCGCTCCATGTTTCGCCCTCGTCGCAGGAGACGGAGCAGTTGAAGCCGCCGGGAGTGTCCATTCCGGGCCACTTTGAGTTTGCGGAGATGAGAATCAGCTTATCGGGCGTACCGTCCGAAAATTCAAGGCGGTAGACGGTCGGAGTCTCAAGCGATTTTTTCCACGATTCGGGCGGAGAGGCTATGCTTTTTTCGTAGCTGCGCCCGCCGTCCGCACTTATTTTATTGAGCACCGCACCCTTGCCGTGACCGTGAGGATAGACGGTGAGAATGTCGCCGTTTCTGAGCAAAACGGAATCGGGGTGTCCGAGATAATTTTCGCTGTCGTCCACCGCTGTCTGCTCATAGAGATAAGCATATTTTTCCGCCGTATCCTTCGGCTTCACGCTCAAATCGAGCTGGGGTACGGTATAATTTTTGCCGAGAAAATCACTCATAGCCTTACTCCGATATTGCTCTTATTCTGAACGCCTTGACGCCGTGGGGCTCAACAAATGCGCTGAGCGTTGTGTTGATGACGGAAGTCTCCTTTGTCCACAGATCATAGACCTCGTATTCCTGCGTGAGCGGAGTTGAGATATATGAGCGGCAGACAATATCATCCATACGGTGCTCGAAATATCTTGTGTCGCTGCCCTTGTTGAAGAAGCAGACCGCGACATCGCCGTTTTCGAGCGGCTTTATGAGCGTATCTGATATGATAGTCGTCTTTATTCTTCTGCACTGCTCGCCGAGCGAGTCCTGATCAATAGCGATCATATCCCTGTCGGTGAGTATTTTCAGCGTTTCGTTCTCGGTGTCAACAGTGCCGTCCTCGCGGACAAATTTACGCACATCGTTGCCGAGAATGAGCGGAGCCGCCATGAAGCACCAGAGGGTGAAGTGGCTGCGGTTCTCTTCTGCGGTCAGGTCGCCGTTGCCGACCTCGAGCATATCCGGATCGTTCCAGTTGCCCTTGCCGGAATATTTGAAGAGATTGACGTTGACTTCATATATGCCGACGACCGACGCCCAGTTAGCCTGAATATCGGGTGTTGTGCGCCAGAGATTGCCCGCCGCCGCGCCCCAGCGCCACGGAAGATTTCTGCCCCACTCGCAAATAGAATAGACTATCGGGCGCTCCTCGGTGCCGTTTCTGTCGGCATATTCGGCGGTTGCGCGCATAAGCTCTCTGCCCATCTTCGCATACTGGACAGCCGCGCTGTCCTGCCTTGAAGCGACGGGGTTTTCAAGCCCGATCGTGTTCGAGCCCGCTTCGAGAGCTATCTTCACCTGATGTCTGCCGTCGGCAGTGAAGCCCTTGGTCGGCGGGACGGTGGTGGTATATTTATCCTCGCCGTTGACGGTGACTTCAAGATATTTGAAGCTGTTGCTCTTCTTCCTTATTCCCAAGGTCAGTGAATATTCGCCCGCCTCCGGAACCTCAACGGTAAACAGAGCCGAACCTCTGTGAGCGGAGAGACCGGTGATGTATCTGCCGGAATCAAGGCGTTCGTCCTCCATTATTTTCGCGTCGCCGAAGAGAGCCGCGTCGTCTGCGGGGACGGTAGTCTCAAACGAGCCGTCGGCATTGGAGACGCAGATATATTCTATATAGGGTGCGCGCATCGGGATGGGCACATTGTGGCAGAAGTCATATTTGAAATATTCAACTCCCCACTCGGCAAATGTGTCCGCGTCTATCGCCTCATTGCCGAGGCTCGCGGGCAGGTCCTCGCAGGTAAGCGTTCCGTTGGAGGAATATATGCCGAGCTTGAGTCCGAGGTCGTTTACACTCTTCACCAGCGCGGGTATTCCGCTCGGAAAGTTCGCAAAATCGCCCTGAAGTCTGCCGTTCTCGTCACGCAGGGAGGACTGCCAGCAATCGTCGAGATTGACATACTGATACCCCGCGTCCGCAAGTCCGCTCAACTTCATCGCTTCGGCTGTTTCGAGAATAAGCTTCTCGTCAATCTTGTTTCTGAAGGTGTTCCAGCTCGACCAGCCCATCGGCGGAGTCAGAGCCGTGCCGTTTGAGAATTTTTCATCGGTCGGGAAGGTGAGCTTGACGCTGTTCATTGCGTTTTTCGCCATATCCTCCGCCGCGTTTTTGTCCGGCAGGATGTTAGGCGCAAACTTCTTGACCGCCGCATATGCCCCTGCGGCTGCTCCCGCAAGCGCAGTCAGCTTAAATATCGATCCCATGAATATCAGTCCTTTCGGTTTAAAAACAAAAATCCACTGCCGCGAGGTTGTAAACCCGACAAAACTGTGGTATTATTTATGTGAACAAAAGACGCGGCTCAAGCCGTCCTTTAACAGTGTTGTGTCCGACGGAGACAACACTAAAATATTATCATATATATATTTTTTGTCAAGGCAAAACGCGAAGATACGGAGGAAAACAATGAGCACACAGAGACTTGTCAAAACATTCTGCAACCTTGCCTCAATCGGCAGTGAAACGGGGCACGAGCGCGCCTTCTGCATAAAGCTCGAAAAAACGCTTATCGAGGCGGGCTTCAAAGTTGAGCGCGACGAGGAGGTCGGCAAGAAGTGCGGCTCGGACGGATTCAATATATACGGCTATCTGCCCGGCGAGGGCGAGAGCGTGCTGCTCTCCTGCCACACGGACACCGTTAGTCCCGGCGCGGCGGTCACACCCGTTGAGCGCGACGGAGTTATATATTCCGACGGCACGACAATTCTCGGCTCGGACGACAAGTCCGGCATAGCGGAGATAATCGAGGCGGTCGCAAGGCTCAGAGAAAGCGGCGAAAAGAACAGACCGGTTGAAGTGCTGTTCTCCCTCTCCGAGGAGGTCGGTATGCTCGGCTCGCGCTACGCGGATTACGGCAGGATAAAGAGTAAGACGGCTCTTGTGCTCGACGGCGAGGACATCGGTGAGATAGTCAACTCCGCCGCGGCAAATATAGTTATGTCGTTCAGATTTTTCGGCAAGGCGGCGCACGCCGGCATCTGCCCCGAGAACGGAATCCACGCGCTCAAGGCCGCCGCATACGCGGTCGCGAACATCCCCGTCGGTCATGTTGACGGGATAAGCGTGCAGAATATCAGCAACTTCACCTCCGAGGGCGCGACAAATATCGTTGCGGACAAAGCGTCGTTCGATATGGAGTTCCGTTCATATGACGAGGACACGGTTCAAAAGCACATCGCCGACGCACTCGCGGTGATGAAAGAGGCGTGCGAGAAGTTCGGAACCACATTTGAATATGACAGCGAACGCCACTCCGGCGCGTTCACGGTTGACCCCGAGTCGCAGTTCATAAAGGACATTTTCGCGGCATATGAGGCTGCGGGCATCCGCCCGTATCTCTCCAAAACTCTCGGCGGCTGCGACGCTTCAAACATCGCGCTGCACGACATCGCTGTTGTCAACATCGGCACGGGTATGCGCGACGTTCACACGACGGCGGAGAACATCTCGATAAAGGACATGGAGGACGGTACACGCTTCCTCTGCGAATTTCTCAAGGCATAAACAGAACCCACGAAAGGAGCTTTTGATATGAAACTTATAACAGCGGTTATCGGCAAAAAGGACCTCAACCCCGTCTGCGACGCGCTCAGGGAAGCGGGATATTCATTCACGAAGATCCCGACCTCCGGCGGATTCCTGCGCAGCAGCAACATGACTCTTCTCATCGGCGTTGACGACGACAAGCTCGCTCAGGCGGTTGAGCTGATAAACGGCAACTGCAAGACCCGCACCGAGCAGGCCGAGGACAGGAAGGTCAAGGTCGGCGGCGCAACGCTGTTCGTGACGGATGTTGAGCGGTTTGAGAAGATGTGAAAAAGCTCAAAACAGGCAATGAAAAATAAAATATCCGAAAGCAAAATATTTATTGCAGTGCCGCTCATACTCGGCATACTCTCTGTCCGCGTTTGCTCTTTATTTTTACAGTGCAAATCACGCGCCAAAACATATCGATGTTATAATTGCGGAACCGATACTCTCATTTATCGGCGTGATCATCTCTTTTATCACGAGAAGAAGCAGAAAGACATATCCGACACTGTGGATATGCGGGCTTTTTGCCTGCTCGTTCGGCTTTATAATATGTGTTCAGATTATTTTGATATTGCTGATGTTTTTAGCGGCGAGAATCAGTCAAGCGTGATGTTGATAATCGCTGTTTGCGGGTGTAAAGATTTTTGCATTCATTCAGCGCAAGCGCACAGCCCCGTCGGATAACCGACGGGGCTGTGCTGTATTTGTTATATTTATTTGCCTTCGTTCTGGAGTCTCTGCATATCTGCGGCGCGGATAGCGGTTCTCATTATCTTGCCGCTGTTGGTCTTGGGCAATTCTCTGACGAACTCGACGACGCGGGGATATTTATACGGTGCCGTGGCGTGCTTGACATGGTTCTGAATCTCCTTGACAAGCTCGTCGCTCGGCTCATAGCCCTTGGCAAGGACGATAGTCGCCTTGACAACCTGTCCCCTGTCGGGATGCGGCAGGGCGGTGACCGCGCACTCGAGCACGGACGGATGCTCCATCAGCGCACTCTCGACCTCGAACGGACCGATGCGGTAGCCGGAGCATTTGATAACATCGTCGTTTCTGCCGACGAACCAATAGTAGCCGTCGCCGTCGCGCCATGCGGTGTCGCCGGTGTTATAGTAGCCGAATTTGAAGCTCTTCTCCATCGCACCGTCGTCCTTCCAGTAGTCGCGGAAAAGTCCGGTCGGATGACCCCTGTCAACTCTGATGCAGATGGAGCCGACAATACCGTCCTCACACTCCTCGCCGTTTTCGTCGAGCAGCGCGATATCGTAGCCGGGCGCGGGCTTGCCCATTGAGCCGGGCTTTATCTCGACCCACGGATAGTTTGCGAGCAGAACGGAGGATTCACTCTGACCGAAGCCCTCGTATATTCTCATGCCCGTCAGTCTCTCTATCTGATGGAAAACCTCGGGGTTGAGCGGCTCACCCGCAAGGCAGGCGTGCTCGATATAGCTGAAATCGTATTTTGAAAGATCCTCTTTTATAAGGAAGCGGTATATGGTCGCGGGGGCGCAGAAGGTGCTCGGTCGGATGCGCTCCATAGCCTCGATCATATCGATTGGGTGGAACTTCTCGGTGTCATATGCGCCGACAGCCGCGCCGCAGATCCACTGACCGTATATTTTGCCCCACGCGAACTTTGCCCAGCCGGAGTCGGTCTGGGTCATATGTATCTTGTTCTCCTTGACGCACTGCCAATATCTCGCGGTCGTTATCTGACCGAGGGCTGAGGAGAAATCGTGGCGCACCATCTTGGGCATTCCGCTCGTGCCGGAGGAGAAATAGAGCAGGGCGGTATCGGTGACAACCGTTCTCTTTTCTGGGTCGGTCGGACGCTCGAACCCGGTCGAATATCCGCCGATAACGGAGCGGTAATCTATTGCGCCGTCAACGGGCTTGTCGCCGACGGTAACATAATATTCGAGGTTCGGGCACTCGGGCAGAGAGTCGCGGACATGCTGAACAACATCGTCGTCGCCGACGGTTATGAGCATTTTGACGCCCGCCGCGTTGATGCGGTATACATAGTCCTTCTTCATCAGCTGGAAAGACGCGGGAATAACTATCGCGCCGATTTTATGGAGCGCGGTGATGATAAACCAGACCTCGGGGCGCTGCTTGAGGACGAGCATAACTATGTCGCCCTTCTTTATCCCCTTTTCGAGCAGGAAATTGACAGCCCTGTTGCTGTTGTCTTTTATATCTTTAAAGGTATATCGCGCCATGTCGCCCGCATCGTTCGTCCAGACGAGGGCGAGCTTCTCGGGTTCGATATCTGCCCACGCGTCAACAACATCGAAGCCGAAATTGAAATTATCGGGCACATTTATTTTAAAATTCTGCTTCATGTCCTCATAGCTGTCAAAGTCATAGCGGGGACAGAAGCGTTTGATTATATCATCCATTTTCCTTTTCCTTTCGGGAGCGTCGCAGTTTTATTCGTTGATAACGGTCAGGAATCTCGTTCTTCCGTCCACTGCCGCCTGGCCGTGCGGGAGGTTCGGATCAAAATAGATGGCGTCGCCCTCATTGAGTATGAACGAATTCTTGCCGACCGTCACCTTGACCTTGCCCTCAAGGACGAGGTTGAACTCCTGACCGGAATGCATGACGAGCGCGGGCTCTGTCTCCTGCTCCTCGAGCGTGACGAGCATCGGCTCCATCTGACGGTTCTTGAAATTGAACGCGAGGCTCTCGATATAATAGCCCGAATATCTGTCAACGCGGACTCCGTCGCCGCGTCTGACGATAGTGTAGCTGTCCATTCTCGGGGATTCTCCGGTCATGAGCACGGTGCAGTCCGTGCCGAGTGCCGCCGCTATGGCATAGAGCGCACTGACGGGGATATCCTTTTCGCCCGACTCATACTTCTCATATTCCTCACGGGAAACATTCAGCTTCTCCGCCATTTCGGTTATCGATATTTCAAGGATCTCCCGCAGCTCCTTAATTCGCTTGGGTATCTGCAAAAGCTCGTCGTTCATTCTGTACCTTCCTCCTATGATACAAACTGTATTTTATCATTTTACTCCACATATATGTTTTTTTCAAGTATACAGAGCAAATATAGGTTCAAAAATAATTGCGGTTTTGTTGTTTTTGCAATAGAAACGCGGTATCTTATATGCTATAATATAACAACAAAACGAATTAAGGAGGCTCGGTATGACAAACATCACCGAAGATATAAAATATATCGGAGTAAACGATCACAAAATCGACCTGTTTGAGGGTCAGTTTGAAGTGCCCAACGGCATGGCATATAACTCATATGTCATTTTTGACGAAAAGATTGCCGTCATGGACGCGGTGGACAGGCACTTCATCGCCGAATGGCTCAAAAATCTCGAATCGGCACTTGACGGCAGGCAGCCCGATTATCTCATAGTTCAGCACATGGAGCCCGACCACTCGGCGGGCATTGCGGCGTTTGCCGAGGCTTATCCCGACGCCGTGACGGTCGGCAACGACAAGACCTTCACGATGATAAAGAACTTCTACGGCGGAGACTTGATTAAAAATTCACTCACCGTCAAGGACGGCGACACGTTCCCGCTCGGCGAGCATGAGTTAAAATTCGTATTTGCGCCGATGATTCACTGGCCCGAGGTCATGATGACCTACGACGCAAAGGACAAGATCTTCTTCACGGCGGACGCATTCGGCAAGTTCGGCGCACTCGACGCGGACGAGGACTGGGCGTGCGAAGCGAGAAGATACTATTTCGGCATTGTCGGAAAATACGGCGGTCCCGTGCAGACGCTGCTCAAGAAAGCCGCAGGGCTGGATATTGCGGCTATATGCCCGCTCCACGGACCTGTTCTCAGCGAGAATCTCGAATATTATCTGAAGCTCTATGACATCTGGTCATCCTACGGCGTTGAGAGCGAGGGAGTCTGCATCGCCTACACCTCAGTCTACGGCAACACGAAAAAGGCTGTCGAGTATCTCGCCGAGCAGCTCAGGGCTAACGGCTGCGCAAAGGTCGCGGTCAACGACCTTGCCCGCTGCGACATGGCGGAGGCTGTTGAGGACGCGTTCCGCTACGGAAAGCTTGTGCTTGCGACGACCACTTATAACGGCAGCGTCTTCCCGTTCATGCGTGACTTCATCGACCACCTGACCGAACGCGGATATCAGAAGCGCACGGTTGCGTTCATCGAAAACGGCTCATGGGCACCGACCGCCGCGAGGAACATGGCGAAGATGTTTGAAAACAGCAAGGATATTGAGCAAATCGGTACGGTCACTATTCGTTCCGCAATGACCGACGAGAACAAAGCGCAGCTCGACGCGCTCGCAAAAGAGCTTGCATAAAAGAAAATTAAAACTGCCGAACCTGTAAAAAAGATTCGGCAGTTTTTTATTTGAGTACATCTTTAAGTTTACGAAACACATCCTTGCTCTCCGGCAGGAACGGAAGAAGCTGAAAATCATGGAAAAGTCCGTCATATTTACAGAGCTTCGCATCGACTCCTGCGCCGAGCGCATTGGCGAAGGCCGTGTCGCTGTCGCTCTCCCCCACTTCAGCTGTACCGCAGAAAAAGACCGTCGGCGGGAATCCCGAAAAATCGGCGAACGACACAGAGAGATACGGGTCGAGAAGATCGTGCTCGCCGGCATATTTCGGCCGGCGTCTGAAATACGCTTCGTGATCTTTGAATTTTTCTTTCTTCGCGATGCCGTAAAACGGGTCACTGTGGCAGTTTCGCTCATATGACTCGCCGCCGGCCGTCATATCGCCCCAGAGCGAAAAGCAAACAAGCTTTTTGGGCATCGCTCTGCCGGAATCCCGGAGCTTCTGCGCGAGGGCGAGCACCAGATTTGCGCCGCTGCTGTCCCCAAGAACTACAATATTTTCGGGCTTTATGCCCTTTGCCGTCAGCATATCCCACGCGCTCATAACATCTTCGAGCTGCGAGGGGAAGACATATTCTGGCATGGTTCTGTAATCGACGCTGAAAACGGTGGCTCCGCCTGCGGTGCGGCTGTATTTCAACGCAAGGCGGCGATAAAGATCGATAAGCTTCACTTTGAAGCTCCCGCCGTGGATGTGAAAAATCACGGTGTCCGTTCCTGACTTTTCGGGAACAAGACTTTCGACGAAGCATTCACCGCAGGGAGTTCGGGTCAGGGTATAATTTTTAGGCGGCTTATATCTGCTGCCTTTATTTTTTACCGCCGCGCCCGCGTTCGCGCTCATATTCTCGTTCTTTATGAATCGGGAATGGAACACGGCACTGAGCAATGCGCTTGTTATTCTTGCCGACACAGAAGCCATAGCTATACTCCCCTGCCGAGCACGGCGTTCATATTTTTGACCAGCGGATTCATGATGAACGGAATGAGCGTACCCGCCTTTATGAAGCAATAGACCTCGTTCCACAGGGCGTAAAATGCAAGCTTCTGCTCCGCTTTTTCGCTCGCGCCGTATTTTTTGAGATAGGTGTCGCAGAGGAAGAAGCGTTTGCCGGTCAGGTTGTTGAACTGGAACAGATCATATTCGCGGTCGGCATACATGGAGTTGAGCGGATCGATGAACCCGGTTATCCGAAGCCCCTTGCCGACCATTATGTTGCCGACATTCAAATCGCCGTGAATAAGACAGGCATCCAAGACGGGCTGGGAGAATATATTCTGAAATTTGTCTCTTGCGCGGCTCATGGTCGAGACTATCTCGGACGACAACTGTCCGTCGTCCGAGAGCTGTTTTGCAGCCGAATAGACATCATTCATGAACGGCTCGTAGCATTCGAGCCAGGACGAGAACTGCGGGTTAAGCGTATCGCCGAATTTATCGCACCGACATTCGTGGATGCTATGGAGTGCATCGGTCACTTTATCGGCGAAAGCCAGCTTCGCGCTTTTTGAATAAAGCAGCTTGCCGAACGACATAAAGAGCGTACTGCCCTCAATTTTGTCCATAATATAGCAGTCGAGCGGTACGCTGCCGTCGGCACTGCGGGAATACAAAGCCTTCGGCATACGCACGCCGCAGTTTTCGGACAAAAGCCGCAAATCGTGCGTCTCTTTTTCGAGCATTCCGTCGGCGCGCAGGAACTTGACGACCGCCTCACTGCCGTCTCCGAAGGTCACTCCGACTGCCGTGCCGAACGAGCCGCCGCCGAGATTCTTTGTTTTAATGCCGCTTTTTCCGAGTCCCTCTTCGCAGACGGCGAGAGCATATTCCGCCGCCTTTTCGGATTCGAGAGATTTCGGGGTCACTTTTTCGACATTCATAGCACCGCTCCGTTTCGTGTTTGTTCAATATAAATTCTATCAAATTACGCAGAAATATAAAATATCCCGGGGACGCTTTTTTCTATCCCCGGGAAACTTTATTCTGTCATTTTTCTGTATGCGTTTGGCGTCATGCCGTAGGAGGCAAAGAACTGCTTATATAACCCCGACGGGTTGTTATACCCCGATTCGCGGGCGATCTCGTCTATCGGAAGATCGGTGTTTGCCATGAGCTGAGCCGCTTTTTGCAGCTTGTAGGACAGCAGCAATTCCGAAAAGCTCGCGCCGAGGCGTTCTTTTATCATGCGCCCGGCGTATTTTTCGCTGTAGCCGAGCGTTGACGCGAAGCCGCGAAGAGACGCGGAGCCGATATTCTCGGCGAAATAGAGATTAAGCTCATCTGCAAGATGTCCGTCTCTATCGCGCTCGCCCCGCAGAAGTTCAATAAACAAAAGTGAGAGATAATTTTCAACAGCGCGTTCGGAATAATCCGCGCCGCCGTAATATTCGCCGAGCAGGCGCATGACGATGAAATTGACCTGTTCGGAAGTTTTATCGAACACTATTATTTCACTGCCGAGTTTCAAACCCCCGGCGCATTTTTCAAATAGCTCCGCCGGGATGACGGTTTTTATTATATTATCGCCCTTGCGGCTCTTTTCGAGAGAATGCACCGTCCCGGGAGGGAGAAGGCATGCCTGACTTTTTTTGAGCGTCAAATTCCGCTCGGGATTTTTGAAGCGCTGGGTACATTCACCCGACAGAACATAGATAAACTCATAGAACGAGTGCCCATGACAATACGGACGCTGGCAGGCGGTGTGTTTTCGCATATGAAATTTTTCGGATTTTCTTGTCGGAATAAACAGCTGCCCGTCCGCGCCGAGAGTTTCAAGAGTAGCCTTGTCAAAGCCCACCGATATTATTTTATCAGCCTCTTCAAATTCTTCGGATATCATTTGCCTTGTGGCGGCTTCCGACAATGTGACGTTATAATCCTCGCGCTCGTGGCGGTCAAGAAGCTGAGAAAATCCGCTGTTCGTCATAGCATAAAGTTACCGATTCACTGCTTCGATTTCTGGGACTCATTTTTGGAGCTGCTCTTTGTATTCTTGGCGGTCTTTGCGCTCTCTGCGCCGTGGACATAAGCATAAGTGTAGTTATAATTGTACTTATACTTGCCGCGATAATAATATCCGCCGTGCTCGCCGCCGACGCAGTTGAGGACAAAGCCGACTATCTTTGCATCGGCAAACTCAAGCTGGCTGACGACATTGACAAGCTCCTCCTTCTTTGTTGAGCCGGGGCGCACAACTATGACGGCGCCGTTTGTATATTTCGAGATGACCGCAGCGTCGATAACCGCGGCGACGGGCGGAGTGTCAATGAAGATATAGTCATATCTCTCCCTGAGAGTCTTCATAAGCTCGGCAAGTGCCTCGCTGCTCAGAAGCTCACTGGGGTTGGGCGGAAGATAGCCCGAGAAGATAACATCGAGATTATAATCGTCTATTCTGACTATGGCGTCTTCGAGAGCGCAGGCGTTGACAAGCACATTCGTAAGACCGGGCGACGACTTGCGGGCAAGCAGCCTGTTGATATTCGGGCGGCGCAGATCGCAGTCTATAAGCAGGACCTTTACATTTGTCTCGGCGAAGGTTATAGCGGTGTTGAGCGCGTTTATGCTCTTGCCGTCGCTCATGCCGCAGCTCGTGAATTCAACGACCTTGCATCCCTTTCCGGGCATTGAGAAGACGATGTTGCTTCGCATGGTGTTGTATGCCTCATCGACGATGAAGCTGGTATTGTCGCCGAGGATATATTTACGCTCGGACGGAGAATGGTGATCGCTCACCTTGTGTTTTTTTCTTATGAGCTTCACTTGGACGCGCCTCCTTTCTTCTGAAAGAAGCTTTTCTTTCTTTCGCCGTTGTCGTCATAGAGAGTGAAATCCGGTATTTTGCCGACAACGGGAGCATCGAAGAGCTTGGATATATCGTCCTCACCCTCAATATAGGAATTGAAAAGAACAAGCAGGACGATTATTGCCAGAGTAAGACCCGCTCCTATGACGCAGCCTATAAGCGCAAGCTTCTTATAGGAGGGATACGATATCCCCGTGGGCACACGCGCAAGGTCAACGACCTTGACCGAGCTTCCCTCAACGAGATTCATTATGGCGTCGGGGGCGACCTTGGCTATCTCGTTGACTATCTTAGCCGCCTCCTCCGGGTCGTTGTGGTTGACGGATATTTTAAGTATGGGCGTATCCTCAACGGCCTCGGCAGTGAATGATGCGCGGATGGCGTCGACATTATAGTCGTCTCCAAGCTTATCCTTGACTCTGTTGAGAACATTGTCGCTCGTGAGCAGTCCCTGATATGTAGTAACAAGATTCTGGGACGCGCTGAGGTCGGAGGAATATATTTTTTTGTCGTTCTCGCCGGTGTAGTTCTGGATATAGATAGTCGCTGTCGCCTTATACTGCGGAGTTATGAAGAACTTGGCATAGATAAACATGCCTGAACCGCAGATAATGCCGACAAGCAGTATCAGCCAAAGTCTTTTGAGTACCTCAAAGAACAGGCGTTTAAGGTCAACATCAAATGTTTTCAGTTTTTCCATTAGCAATCCCCTCTCGGTGCGTACGTATATGTATAACACTATAATTATACATACAGCGGCACGGTTTATCAAGCTATTTTTACTTTTTCTTACTTTACACCAAAGCGGCGCATCATTTCCTTATATTTTTTGACAGCTTCGCTGTCTGCGCTCTTCACTCCGCGCATCCACGAGCGAAGCTCGCGGAACTGAGTGAATATTATTTTAACTGCTCTGACGGCATAGGCTATCGGCAAGAGCACCGGAAATCTGTCAACCGTCTTGCTGCGGCGGCGCATCTCGGACGAGGATATGAACAGCTTGCGCCTGACAGCCGCGAAGAAAGAATTGTTGCCGTCCTCATTTGCAAGGTACATCACCATATTGGCAGTCCTGCCGTAGCTTCCGGACTCAAAAACATATTCGCCCATCTCATCGAGAAGCTCGCTCTCCGGCTCGCAGCCGAACCAGTGAAGCGCAAGTGCCTTGAGATTGTTCATAACCTCACTCAGGTTATACTGCTCAAAGACGGAATTTATCTTCACCCAATCGAGCTCGTCCCCGTATTTTTTCATATAGAGCGCCATATCGGCAAAGAACCTGACGCCGACGCCGCCCTGATGAAAATGACCGAAAAGATGCCCCATAAGGAAGATATAGTTCTCGCTCGGGTCAAAGCGATATTCAAAGCCCTCGCCACAGGTATGCTGCCACGGCGGCGCAAAGTATGCGTCAAGCCCCGTCTCGCGCTGATGGTCGAGCACGGATTCGTGAACCTCGACCGAGACAAACGGGTCGCGGCGGAAAACATCGTGGTGTCCCTTATGTCCCTCGAAGCCGTATCCCGCCTGCAAAAGAGCGTCTTTTATTCTCTCGTGGCTGTCGAGGTCGGCATAGACATCTATATCCGCCATCTCGCGCATATCCTCGGACGGATAGAGCTGGGCGACATCCGCGCCTTTGAGAAAAATGTGCTTTATGCCCGCAGTCGAGAGCAGGTTTTCGAGCTCGCTGCGCGTCATCTTCTGATTGGCGCACTTGAACATGAGCATATTGTGGCTGCTCTGAAGTTGAGTGACGATATTTGTCGGAACATTCCTGTTTTTGCGCAGGGCGTACCACAACATATTTGTCATATTGTGCTCGCGGGCAAGCTCCAGCAGGCTTTCAAAGTCGCCGTTGAAATCGTCCGCACGACCTCCCTCAAGCACGGTGCGCATAAGAAAAATATAATCTTCGTAAAGCTTCTTCACTTATATCCTCCGTTTTCAGCCGTTGAGAACGGCCGAGGTTATCTTTTTGACTATTTTATCATCCTGAACGACGCTGAATTTTCTGGCAAAAAGGCAGCCGGAATTCATCAGCTCATCATAATCCTCAGACCCGAACACGTACGGATGACCGCGAGTCCAGTCGATACAGCGCAGGCACGCCTCGTGGTCATTGTCAAATTTCTTGCTGTGCAGATTCTCCGCAAAGCTTGAATTTATCATAACCGTCTGAACAAAGAATTCATCCGGAATATATGTGTGCTTGAACTGCTTAAACACGAATGATTTTTGCGAAATAAGATATTTTGCAAACTCGCCGGTCACGCTGAACCACTGCGAGCCGCGCTGTATCCTTTTGCCCTTTATCCTGTTTATCCCGAGTATTCGCCCGAAAACCGTCTCCGCTTTGGTGACAAATCGATTAAAGAAATTTCTTCTGCCGGAGGCAAAATGATAATACCTGACGCGCTCAAGCTCTTTTTCAGTAGGCTCGGGTGCGCAGAAATGAACGAACTCTTCGCCTTTATGTGAATCAAAATAGCGGTGTATCTCATCCTGATTTTTCAGCGGCAGATCCGCGCCGGAGATAAGATGGACATAGTCATATTCCCGCCCGCTCTCGAACGCCGCTTCGAGCAGCGCATACTCGCATCTGACCATGTCGAAGCCGCCCCATCTTATATGGATACGCGGGACGAACTCAACGCGGGAGTTCTGCAGAACGCTTTGGATTCTGCCGATATCGAGCTTTGAATGGGAATCGATGTGTATATAAATGTCGTTACGCTCGTCGTCGATACATTTGAGAAGACTTTCGAGCAGGTCGAACTGATCGTGGGCTATTATCAGATATGCGTGCATGGTGCATCTCCAATCAGCAATTATATACTATTTTATTTTTAACTTTATTTTCTACGCGCCAAGGTGGAATACAGCGGCCACGCGAAGGCGAAAATTATCGCTTTTATCTTTCGCTTTGCCGAAGCACCGCACCCGAGAAACGCCGCAAGGGCGCCGCGTATTTTTTTTATGACCTCGCGCTTGAACCACGGCTCGCGGTCGATGCCGGAATGCATACTCTCCTCGGCGCAGAACATGAGCACGCGCATACGGATATCCGCAATTTCTTTGCGTGTAAACGCCTTTTCGCACTCGCTGTCGCAGATATATTCGAGAACAGATATGCGGTCGATTATTTTTTTGTCGTTGAGCCGGCTCATAAGGCTGTCCGGCGCGGATTCGTAATGATAGAGCCGTTTATCCGTATCAACCTGCACTGAAATATTCTTGCTTACTTCGTAGTTGAAGAGCCAGTCCTCGGCGATTACTAAACTTTCGTCGAAACGAATCTTTCCTATCGCCTTTTTGGAATAGACGGAGCGCCAGACATTGTTGTGCTTGCCGCAGGCGGAATAGACAATTATGGCATTTTTGTCGCTGAGAACCGTTATTTTATCTTCAACCGAAGTTTCATCCGGTCGGGAGGAATTGAAATAGCCGCAGCCGGAGCGATCGGCGTTGTTTTCGAGCGCATTTTTCATCAGGGTTTCGTACATATCGGGCTCTACAAAATCATCGGCATCGACAAAGCCGATGTATTCGCCCGACGCCATGTCGAGTCCGGCGTTGCGCGCAGAGGACGCGCCGTTGTTCTTCTTATGTATCACCCTGACGCGCCAATCGCGCTTTGCCCACGAATCGCACATCGCAGGGCAGGCATCCGGCGAGCCGTCCTCGACTAAAATAAGTTCTATATTCCCATATGTCTGCGAAAGTATACTTTCAACACATCTGTCAAGATGCTTTTCCGCTTTGTAGACTGGAACTATGACACTGAGAAGTTTATCCACCGAGTTCACCTCTTAACGCCCTTGAGCCTGAGCAGAAATTTTGAAAACAGATTGAACGGATATGCCGCAAAAAACAGTCGGACGGTCGATCCGCCCGTGTCGCTCCGACAAAGGCGGCATATTGATTTATAAAACCTAAGCGCGGTTTTAAATCTTTCGTCCGTCACGCCGATACGGTTGGCGAGGAGAGTATTGACCGCCGCATCATAGGCATATCGGCGCACAGCCTCCACCGTCTTATCAAAGCCGCGATCCGAAAAGAACTTCGCCTGAGCGGCAAAGGCTTCGAGAACATCGAGCCTGCGCGGCGTATATTCCGACATGATGCTCCCCTGCCGGCTGAGATAAAAATACAGGGCATCCTTTCTGACGGAAATGCAGCTGCATCTGTCAAAGAGGCGATAATACACGAACGCATCCTCGTTGAGTCTGCCCTCGGGAAATGATATGCCGTCAAACAAATTGCGGCGATAAAGTCTGCCGCAGGAGATAACATAGGCGAACAGACCCTTTTGGGCTATGTCCTCGAACACATCGTCTTTTGAAAGAAGCATGTCCGAATCGAAGAGCAGAGCTTTGATTTGCTTTCCGTTTTCGTCTATTCTGGCGACATTCGCGATACAGATATCGCTGTTGTCGCGACGTGCGGCATCGGCAAGCAAATCAATGCAATTCTCGGAGATTGTGTCGTCGCTGTCGAGAAAGAAAACATATTCACCCGATGCTTTGGCAAGTCCTGCATTGCGCGCAGACGAGAGACCGCCGTTCGGCTTATGAATAACCTTTATTCGCCCGTCTTTTTCAGCCCATGCATCGCACATTGCGGGGCAGCCGTCCGGCGAACCGTCATCGACAAGAATTATCTCAAGGTCGGGATATGTCTGCCCGACAACGCTTTCAACGCATTTATCGAGATGTTTTTCAACTTTGTAAACCGGGATTATTACGCTTATCATCCTGTTTTCACTTAGCCCTTTTGAGCTTTCCCATAACGCCGCCGACAAGCGACCTGACTCTCGCGAGAAGCTCTTTGAAATACGGATTCTTGAAATAGAGGAGCAAAAAGAGAATATTCGTTGCCGCGAAGCACGCGATGCCCTTGACTATAAAGCCGAGTATGCCGGAGAGGGGGATCGTATCGGCAAGCAGCTTCACGCCGAGACCGGTGCCGCAGCTGATAACCAATGTCGCAAAGAACGAGATGAAATATCCCCAGACCGACTTTTTGAAATGATCACGAAAGAGAATTATCGGCTCATACCAGACATAGGTCACGAGCTTTGAAACGGCAGACGCAAAAATTATTCCCGCCATGCCTATCCACTTGCCCATGAGTATCGATAGACCTATATTGATAACTGCGGTGGCAGTCATTATATACTTTGTTTTCAGATAGATTCCCGCCGCCTCTCTGTATATCCATATGGGATAGAGCAGGCACGACAGAAGGAAGTTGAGACAGATGGCGCAGACGGTGTATTTATCGACAAGGAAATCCTTGCCGAGCCACACGATTATGAAATCGTCAACGAGCGCATATGTACACGCGCTGACAACTATTCCGAACCATGCGGACATCGTCTGGATAACTTTGAACACCCGATACTGCTTCTCCTTGCTGTCGGACACCATCATGTTGCCGAGGCTCGCCGTAAATGAATAGAAGAGGATGTTGGCGTAGCTGTTTATCATATTTATCGGCATAAGATAGTTCGAATAATCGCCGACGGCAACGGTGCTGACCATCTTTGATATGAGCAGGTTATCCGTACCGTTTATCATAACCGACGAGAGCTTATATAAAAATATCGAGCCCATGTTGTTGAATATCCCGCGCCTGTCCGCCTTTGAAAGCGGCTCGCCGTGGTCTTTGATGTAAGGATAGAGCTTGTTCGCCTGATGCGAAATTATCAGGTTGTTTATGATAGTAAACACAACGCCGACCATGAGATAAGCTATATAATTTCTCGTGCCGTATATAATGATTATCTGCATAATTGTAGATGCGGTGCTGGTGACGGCGGTATATCTTGAGATAATATAGCCGTGCTGATGCGCGGTGATGAGCGTCTGCTTATAAGCAAAAAGGTATGAGCAGACCGTATTGAACACCGCGATGCCGTAATACAGATACATATGCTCGATCTCGTGATCGAGATTTACAAAAGAGTCAAGGAACGGAACGAATGCAACGCCCGCAACGGACACCGCCGCCGCTATTACTAAATAAACCTTGCTGTAAAATTTATTCAGCGCGGCTATCTTTTTTGTGTCGTTATCCGCTATCGGCTTATAGTAGCTGTATGCCATCGCCGTGCCGAAGCCGAGATCGGCAAGGCAGAGCAACGAGATAACATTTGAAAAAAGACCGTTGAGTCCGAGCATCTCGCGCCCGAAAACATTGATAAACGCAGTTTTCGAGACAAACGCAAGCACTTTTCCCAACGTTGAATTGAGAAAACTTGCCGCAGCGGTTCTTGTTGATTTTTCAGTACGTGATGCCAATTTATCTACCTCTTATTTAATGATTTCAACAAGCTCGTCGTAATACGGCTTCAAAGCGGTATTGTCATAGTCAAAGCTTCTGCCTTTGACTTTTTCATAAAACGCGGCTATATCCGCGCAGTTCTCAACATTTTGTATATACTCAACATCCGACAGGCACCAGTCATAGATGCCCTTCACCTTATGGCTCATGCTGAAGAAAACGGCGCACGGTGTACCGGTTATCGCAGCGAATATCATTCCGTGAAGCCTGTCCGTTATCACAAGCTCGGCTCTTCTGAATGTTTCAAACTGCTTTTCGAGCTCGGCGAGACGGTTTTCAGGGAGCACATTATGGTCGATGCACATATCCGCCTCTTTGACGCCGCCAAAGACTTTGTTTGTCCAATTACAAATTTCCGCGCTGTCGGCATCGTCCATTATTTTTTCGCAGTCATTTCTCAGACAGAGGACTGCGCCGCTGCGCTCTCTCCCCTCGCGGCACTCGTCAAGCGACAGCACCATATCCGGAATGAGCTTCACTCTGCTGTGGTCGTCGAGCAAAAGGAGCGCATTGTCATAAGAGAGCTTTTCTCTTGTGCAAACGGTAATATTTTTATGTGAATTATAGACCTTTCGGGCATCCTCCAGCCACTTTCTGCCCTCTTCGTCGTCGGAGAAGAAAATTGTGTTGGGCAGAAGTATTATCCTGCTGTGCGGAAGAAGTTCTATGATTTGCTGCGTCAGGATATCGGAGTACGGCCAGATGGTGCCGATAAATCCTCCGCCGTGAATCAGTATGTCGCTTTTCCCGAACAGAAACTTTAAGCTCAAGCTATGTCTGAAATACTTGAAAAATTTATCCAAGCTTCTTTCGGTTATTTCAAACAGGAAAAAGTCCTTGAAAAGAGCCTTTTCAGCTGCGGCTATGGCATGGTCGCCAAGATTGCAGTGCTCCGGAGTTATCAAAAGGAATTTAAACTTTTCACGGTATTTAATTTTTTTGAAAGCAGTTGAAAATATAAGCTTCCAAATCAAAAGGAAATAGCGCACTCTGGCAAGTATCTTCCTGATGATTTCAAGTATCTTTTGCATAAGCGCATCCTTTCCCGTAAGAACACTACCGTCTTATTTTTCTTATGATATCCCTGCCGTGGCATTTTACATTCACCATGAGCTTATAGAGCGGGAATAAATAGGTTATAAGGAACACTCTGAATTTGAGCTTTTTGTCGCATATCGGCGAATGGAGTATAGCCGAGCTGTATTTTTTGACCTCGTTTCTCATATCGTCGCGATAAAACTTTTTCTCATACGCGATGCAGGTTCTGAGATAAATTATATTGTATCTTATATATGCCTTCAGGCAATGCTCGAATACCTTCGGATTATCCGCCGACGAATTCATTATCTCGCCGTGTACTTTCAGGATATCAAAGCTTTTTTCCGAGAATGCCGTTCCGGTTATCGAATCGCCGCGCTGCAAATAGTGATACTTGACGGCAGCGGACGAAACCAAGGCGACCTGCTGTTTATATATATAATAATTTGCCAGGCAATCCTCAATAGTTATACCCTCTTTGAAGCGAACAGAATCAAAAAGCCCGCGCTTATAGAGCTTGTTGCACATTATGCCCTCGTTGTAGCCACCGTTGACCAGTTCAATAATAAGCTCGTCGCCGGACAGCACTCTGAGTTCCGAATCGTTTTGAGAATCGACAGTAACACCGGAATTTTCGGCTTCAATGACGAACTCGCATCTCGAAACATCCGCATTGTTTTTCATGCCGATATTAAGAAGATATTCGTACATATCCGACTCGATCCAGTCATCGGAATCAACAAAGCCGATATAATCCCCCGTGCAGGCATCAAGTCCCGCATTTCTCGCCGACGAGAGTCCGCCGTTCTTTTTATGTATAATTTTTATGCGGCTGTCCTTTTGCGCCCATTCGTCGCACATGGCGGGACAATTATCGGGCGAGCCGTCGTCAACGAGGATTATTTCGAGATTCTTATATGTCTGCCCAACAACGCTTTCAACGCACTTGTCGAGATACTTCTCGACTTTATAAACCGGGACGATGATGCTGATAAGCTCAGGCTGATTCATATTATTCGCTTCCCTTTCTTTTCGACGCCGCGCCGTATACTTTTGCATACAGCTTCGGACTCACGGAAATAATCAAAAGCATCAATTTCAAGCGTATACCGCCGCTGCCGCGAAGTATATTCTTTTTATACTTCAAAACGCATTTCGCGGCTTTTTTGTATTCCTCGCAGTGTGTGTCGCCCGCCGATATCATATGGTTCATGGCGGTCAGCGCCGTTGTTGTATATCCGAAAGCGAGCTGCTCCGCGGTCTGTGCGTCTCCGTTCTCCTGCTCCTCAAAAAAGCTTATCGTTTTGAGCATATCCATATTTCCGCTGCGGCTGTAGCTCTTTGTTGCATTATCGCCGTGCATGACATAGTGATATTTGCAGATATCGTCATAAACGACCTTTTGGCTTCTTCTCAGGAGTATATAGTTGATATACCAATCCTCTGTTATCTTCATGCTCTCTTCTATCCTGAGGGAATCGAAGAGAGACGCTCTGTAAACTTTGTTCCAAAGCGCAGAGGTTCCGTGATAAGTGGCGAGCATTTCGCGGCGAGCCTCAACATCATCCGGCAGATTTATTTTTTTCTCCGTTGAGCCGACATACGATGTATGATCCGACCAGTCCACGAAATATCCGCATCGCGATATATCGGCGTTGTATTCCAACGCATTTTTCATAAGGCAGTCGTACATATCCGGCTCGAGCCAGTCATCAGAATCGACAAAGCCGATAAACTCGCCCTGCGCCGCGTCTATTCCCGCATTGCGCGCAGAAGAGACGCCGCCGTTTTGCTTATGTATAACTTTTATGCGGCTGTCCCGCTCTGCCCACTTGTCGCACATGGCGGGGCAATCATCCGGCGAGCCGTCGTCAACGAGGATTATTTCAAGATTTTTATATGTCTGACCGACTATGCTTTCGACGCACTTATCGAGATATTTCTCAACCTTGTAGACCGGCACTATCGCACTGACAAGAGGCTCGTTCATAAAATCACCCTTTAAGCTCCGCGTACTTTTCTTATAACTTTGTTATACAGCTTCGGGCTGAACCACAGAAGCATGAGCTTGAATTTATACTTGAACGGATATCGCTTTTCAAAAAGTATCTGCTTTTTGAATCCGAGAAGTCCGTTGCGCAGTTCATCGTATCTGTCCAGGCATTTTTGATTCGTTATAACACCGCTGAGAACAGTGAACGCGGCAGTGGCGTAGCCGTTGACAGCCGTGTCAAAGAGTTCCTCATCATCCGCATATTCCGCCAAAAAGCTGTTCATCGCTCTTACTATCGAAAATGACTTATATCCGAAATCAGATATCGTAATTGAATTTTTTCTTCTGAAATAATGATATTTGGGGACATCATGATACACGGCGCATTTTATATTCTTGGATATTCTGTTATTGAACATAATATCCTCAGACACTCCGTCTTCGGAGCAGAAGCGTTTGTCCCCTATCGCCGCAGTTCTGTAAATTTTATTACAGCATATTCCCTGGACATATCCGCCGCCGATTATCGAATTGATATATCCCCTGTTATCTACAACGACCGGGGTTTCATACTGAACCTCCTGATCGTGGCGGCTGTCATCATCCTCATAATCCAGATACAGTCCGCAGCGGGATATATCCGCATTTTCTTTCAGGGCATTCGTTATCAGGAATTCAAAGAAATCCTTTTCGATCCAGTCATCCGAATCGACAAATCCGAAATACTCGCCCGTCACCACATCGAGCCCGGCATTTCTTGCCGAGGACAATCCCCCGTTTTCCTTATGTACTACTTTGATGCGGCTGTCTTTTTCAGCCCAGCTGTCGCATATTGCCGGGCAGCTGTCCGGCGAGCCGTCGTCAACCAGGATTATCTCCAGGTTTTCATAAGTCTGTCCCACAACGCTTCCGATACATTTGTCCAAAAATTTCTCAGCCTTATAAATCGGAACTATAACGCTTATCTTCGGTTGATTATTCATTTTTTGCCCCCTAAATAAATTCTCAAAAAATCAACATATTTTTCTGTCATAAATACAGAACCCCGTTTTAGTGCCGCCGCGAGCAGCTTTGTGTGCGCGGGCAGCTTTTCTGCGTCTATGTTTTCAGCAGCAGAGCGTACATCTCCGTCCCCGCAGATATTTTCAATAACCTTCCTGCGCTCCTGTTTTGAATGGGAATTGGCTTTTTTTGCCTCATTGCGAAGCAAAAAATTGACCATATACAAAAGATAATAATCAAGCTGAGAAGACATATCAAAATCAGAAGCCGCATTTTTCTCTTTGAGCCGCTTATACGGCAGGAGAATGATATCCTTGAGCCTTTCATCATATGCCGTTGACATCGACTGACCGGTGATTCTGTAATGATAAGTCGGCGTTTTTACGCATGATATGCTCTGCGAATCAAGCATGCACGGGTATATGAACGCCGCGTCCTCGCCCATGCGGATGCGCTCATCAACGGGCGGAAGATTTTTTTCGATAAGCTCTCTTCTGACCAGCTTGCTCCAGCAGTTCGGATTGACGCCGAAGCTATAGAATCTCCCGTCAAAAAGCATTCTCGGAAATATCTCTTTTTCGAGGCGGGCACGGTCATAAACTCCTTCTTCAAAGCACTGTTTGCTCGGTTCAACCCGCTCTCCGTAATCGCAGAGGAAGTCGCTGAGCACCATATCGGGCGAATGCTCGCAGACGGCTTTGTACATATTCAGGAATGTGTCCGGCTCGACCCAGTCATCGCCGTCAACAAAACCGATATAATCGCCAATTGACGCCGCAAAGCCCGCTTTTCTCGCGCTGAGCAGACCACCGTTTTCCTTATGTATGACCTTCATGCGGGCGTCTTTTGCCGCATATTCGTCGCATATTGCGGGGCATCCGTCCGGAGAGCCGTCATCGACTATGATTATCTCCATATCGTCGAGCGTCTGCGCCGTGAGGCTGTCAAGGCACCGGCGGAGATATTTTTCAACTTTATAAACCGGCACTATAACGCTTATCATATGCCCGTCCCCTAATCCTAAAATTTAGCTGAAATGGAGCCATATCAGGCTCGTTCCGTTGCAGGCGTACCACATATGAACAAGCAGATAACCCACCATGCAGAAATTGACTACAAGCTCGTTTGAAGAGAGCGTCATGCCGGATTTTATTACCGACTTGTTCTTTCTGCCGGTGATCATCTCAATTTTTGCGTTTGAGTTTGCCTGCATACCGACCATAAAGACTACTGAAATGACCGCAGGAAGCACCCAACGGGCAAAACGGATGAAGGTCAGAGTGAAGGTCACCGAACCCAGCATGAAAAAGATTATCAGCTGGACAAAGCGCATATAATCCGAAAAGCTTTCGTATTTTTCCGCCTGCTTTTTGAAAAGATAATCCGCATACAAAAAGACGCATGCAGCGACCACGAACACGGATATATTGACCAGATACTGTGTACCACCCGCAAATCCGCTTGTTTCAGTGGCTCTCTCCGCCTTCTCTGAAACCAGCTGGAGATATTCTATATCGGTGATGTCGCCGAGACGGGGCACGACGGCTCCGCCGAGCACCATCGCCGTAAAGACAAGCGCAGACATAAGCTTGCTGTCTCTCTTGCCGGAAAGCAGCAGTGCTATGCGTATCATCATCATAAGTATTCCGCTCGAATGCATAAGACACATCGCCACGTATCCGAGCCAGCACATAGGTTTATATTTCTTTTCAGCTAATTCGATATATGCAAACAGGCAGAAAAGCGTAAAGGTCAATCCGTTTCTGACTCCGCTGCAGAGGTCATAGAACCAGTATGTTGAAAGAATTAAGAACGACGCGACAAACAGATACCACTTATTCACCTCGTATCGCTGCGATGCTCTCCACAGCACCCAGAACATACTTCCGTAGGCTAAAAATATCGTAACCGCAGGAAGCATACCGTCATCCGGAAAACGGCTGACAAGATAGAAGTAAAATCCGCAGACGGGAAGCGAATTCCAATTGTTCTCGCCGTTTGCGATGTTCCTCCGCAGCAGACTGAAGCCGCCCTTTCTGAGCGCCGATAAATGTTTGAAATAGTTAACTATGTCATCTGTTTCATAGGGCACCATGAAGAATGCCATAACGGACAGCGCAAGCACCAGAGCCAGGAGCAGCCACTTTATTTGTTTTCGCGGAACGATAGGATAAACGGCACAAAACACCAGCACTATCGCAAGATATACCCACATAGCTATCCCTCCTCTGTTATAAGCTGTACAAATTCAAGAGCGCGTCTCTGACGCTCTCAGCAGAATAACGGACGAGCAGATTAGAGAGATCCGCCGCCGTTCTGTCAAGCCTTGAAAATTCGCGTATTTTCTCTATCCACAGCGAGGCGGGAGCATCGAGAGAAATGCGTTCAAACGCATCGTTGACCTTTATCTCCTCGGGAACACCGAGAGAGGTCACGCACGGAAGCGACGCCGCCTGCGCCTCTATCGGCGCAAGAGGGAGTGCTTCAAACCTTGACGGGAACACGAACACATCCATGGCGTTGAGCAAATCGGGAACATCATCCCGACTCCCCGCAAGCATCACCTTATCGAACACGCCGAGGCTCTCCGCCAAGGCTCGCGTTTCTCCGCCGTCCCTCTCGTCGCCGACAAGCATAAGCAGCGAATTAGGCTCGGCTTTAAGCAGCTCGGCGAGCAGCGAAACGAGAAAAGTCTGATTCTTTATCCAATAGATCGAACCCACATGACCTATAATCAACTCGTCCGACAGCCCGAGCTTTTCACGCACAGCCGCTCTGCGCTGAGGGCTGAACTCATATTTTGCCGCATCAACATAATTCGGCAGGACACAGCCGCGTTTTTCAAAGAGCTTCTCCGAGCACATATATATCCCGGCTTTCTTGCTGCATCCGACAAGATCCGTGGCATATTTTTTGAGCCAGTGCCGCATAATATGCTTATATATCTCGGAGACATGTCCTCTGATGCGGCTTTCGGAACGGTTCTCCTGCGTTGCATGGCTCTGTGCTATGCGCTTTTTGACTCCCGCCCTGTATGCCGCACGCATCACGATGCCGTTATAAAACAGCAGGTGCGAGTGGACTATATCATATTTTCCGTTCTTCATCGTTTTCAGCAGAAATAAATAGTCCTTGATATAGTTGTCCGCGGCAGGCGGTTTGATTATTATTTCGGCGCCGATATCGGCTATCTCGCCGACCATCGTTTCGTCCGTATTCTCGCCCCTGCGCACAAGGAACGTACATTCGTAGCCGTCTCTATTGAGCAGTCTGCAAAATCTCAGCGCGGCTATCTCAATGCCGCCGCGCCTCAATGTATCGAGGACTATCAGTACTTTCTTTCTGCCGTTCATGCCTGTTTTATTTGTCATAAAGTCCAAGTGCCCTTTTCACCCTTTTGATGTTGTCGGTGCCGATAACAGCTCTCAGTCTTCCCGCCAGATACCGCTTTGCTTTCCACGCGGTGGTTCTGTCGAGATTGCAGTTATCGCTCCATGTGCCGGCGGAATGATGAATAGTATAGCTCTTCTTCGACGGCTTGTTGAAAATGCGTCCTATTGTGTTGGGGCAGAAATACACCGGCGGATAGAGCGTAAAGCCCTCTACGGTCTGTTTCTTTCCGTTCTGCTTGAGTCCGTGCTTCAGGCACGCTTCGGTTATCACAACGGTGTTCGCCGTCATATCTATCGAACCGTCTTCAAGGATAAGCTTTCTGTTGTCATAGTCATGGAGCAGCTCGCCCATGAAGCGCTGACCCTTGGCGGAGGCCATTATCGCGGTCGGAACCGTGTCTCTCGACTCGAAGCCCGAAAAAGCCTCGTTATCAAGGAACTCATCTATAGGCTTGAGCACCTCGACATCGGAATCGAGATAAACGCCGCCGTAGTTATAGAGTGCATAGAGACGGACATAGTCGGTAATAAAAGCCCACTTTTTGTTTTCATATGCCTCTTTGACATACTGATTACAATTGACATCAAAGTTCTCTTCGCTCCATTTGACTATCTCATATTCGGGAAGATACTTCTCCCACGATGCCATGCAGTTTTTAATGAGATCGGGATATTCGGCTCCCCCGAACCAGCAAAAATGTATCACCTTCGGTATTTTCGGCATTGTTTTTTCACCTTTCGTAAAATTCAACAAGCGTCCTTGCGCATTTATTTATGTCCCAGCCGCAGTCCCTGACTTTTTCAAATGCGGCGGCGCGCAGATCGTCGGGCATTATCTTAATATCTTTCGCCCAGATTTTCGGGTCGGCGTCGATCGACAGTCGTTTTATATTATCCGTTATGCAGACCTCATCAGTCACCGTGTCGGACATAAGCACCGGAAGTCCCGCCGCCTGCGCTTCGACGACAGAGACGGGCAAGCCCTCTCTGAACGATGGGAATACAAAAACATCCATTGCGCTGAGCAATTGAGGAACATCGGAGCGTCTGCCGAGAAAATGCGCACTCTCGGATATTCCGAGGCTCTCCGCAAGCTCACTGAGCTCATCCGTCTCCTCCGCACCCGCCATCAGAAGCACCGCATCCGAACGCTCCTTCTTTATCTCGGCAAACACGCGCATAAGATAGGGATGATTTTTGAGCGGAGGAGCCGTCACGCCGACATGACCGATAACGAGCGTGTCGGGGCTGATTCCGAGCTCCGCCCGTGCCGCGCTGCGTTTTTCGGAGGAAAAGGCGTATGAGACGCAGTCGATGGCATTCGGTAGGACGGTAAACCGGCTGTCCTTACCGTACCAGTAGCGTCCCGCCTCGCGCCCGCAGGCGAAAAGCTTGTCTGCAAAAAAGCGCGTCGGAATATTGAGAAGCCGATTCCTTCGCAAATTGTCGGGATTCAACGAAAACAGCGTCGAGTGGCAATGCGCCGCCACCTTTTTTATTCCGTGTTTCTTCGCTTTTGGAGCAATAAGGCAAGTCAAATAAGGCGCATGGATATGCACCGCAGCATATTCGCCCTTATGTTCTTCAAAGAAGTCGTCAAGCTCGGACGAGATGAGGCTTTTTATTCCGGGCGTATTTATTCTGAACACGCGTCCGCCGAGTGCTTCTATATCAGCGCGTCTGTCGCGCTCGCGCTCCTTGAAATACATTATATCAAATTTTATATCTTCCGGCATCGCCCGAAAATAGTTGAGCACGACGCTCATCACGCCGTTTGCAACACCTATATCCGATACAAAATGCAGTATTCTCATATTACAGCCCCTGTTCTCAGATGAGTCCGAGATTGCCGTAGACGGTCAGCATCTCGCGGTTGACATTATCGGTGGAAAAATCCCTGACCATATCGAGTCCGTTTTCGCCGAACATGCGAAGCTTTTCGCGGTCGGTCATAAGCTCGAGTATCCGCTCCGCCATCATGTCACTGTCGCCGACGGGGACGAGATAACCGTTGACTCCGTCCTCAACCGCGTCGTTGTTGCCGCGCACATCGGTGGCGACTATCGGATTGCCCATTGCCATAGCCTCGATGAGGTTTATCGGCAGACCCTCCTGGAAGCTCGATGCGACCGACAGATCGCTCAAGCCCACGAGCTTGTTTATATCGCGGCGATAGCCGAGAAAATCAACATTTTCTGCGATGCCGCGCTCTGCGACCATTCGCTTAAACTCCTCAAGCCTTATCGGCTGACCCGGCAGAAGCAGCTTCACATTTTTGTTCTTTCGCACTATTTTTCCAAGTGCATCAAAGAGCATCGGCTGATTTTTTCTGACCGAGAGGTCGGCGGGATAAATCATGATGAAGGTATCGCCGTCATAGCCGTACTCGGCTCTGAGCCGCGCCTTTCCTTCTTCGTCCACCGCCTTGAAGCGGTCAAGCTCAACTCCGACGCCGTGAACCTGATATATTCTGCCGGCTCTGAACTTTCTCTCGTGCGCGAGCGCACAGTCCTCGCTGTTTATGGTTATAAGACAGTCGGTATATTTTGAAAGATATTTCTCAACAGGATAGAACATCAGCCAGTTCTTAAGCGGCGCACCCTTGAAGAAATGAAAGCCGTGCGCCGTATAAATGACCTTTGTTCCTTTTTTTTGCGCGCTCTTTGCCGCAAGGCGGGCGATCACCGCGCCCATGGGCGTATGGCAATGAACGGCATCGTAATTATTGCTGCCGATGACCTTTTTGAGTGTTTTATACGCCTTTATGTTATTGGGTCTCAGCGGCTGACGCTCAAATGGAATTTCAAACGTTTTGTCGATTGCGGACAGATCGAGTCCCGGCTTGTCCGCGGAATTGTCCTTAAATGCGGCATCGACTTCGACCCCGCGGGCTTTCAGCTCGCGGATAAACGGCATATGAAACTGCCCGATATGGCTGCGCACCGTGGCGACGAATAAAACTTTCATCGGTTACTCTCCAATCGTTTTACTGCTGCATATTGCTGACTATTTCTTCAACGCGCTGTTTGAGAGCCGCCGAATTTTCAAAAAGCTCCCGTTCGCTCATGGCGGCGCATTTCTTTTCATAATCGCGTATTGCATTGACGCCCACATCGAAGATGCGGCGTATCTCGTTGATATCGCCGACCTTTGAGACATCACAGAACGCACGCGAAAGTATCGCGCAGGTCGAGCCGAGCCTATAGTGCTCGGGAATTATCATTTCGGCAGGCAGAAGTCCGTTTCCGAGTGCGGCGATCCCGCCGAAGCCGTAGCTTTTTATACCGTCCGCTTTGAAATGTTCAACGAGCCTGTCCACAGTGCCGTCCGCCAGCTCCTCAAAGAGGAATTTCTTGCCGTAGGAGTGGGACAAATCGTTGAGCCCGATATGTATTTCATCGATTCCGCCGACGGAGATTATATCGTCTATCAGCTCCGCAGCCTCCACGGTTTCGAGCAGAAGAGAGGTCGTCGCCCTGCCGTCAACCGCCCTTACGAATATTTCGACCTCGCGGACGGTTTTGAAATAAGGCAGCATAACAACATCGGGTTTGCAGGCGAGAACGCCCTCAAGCTCATCCGAAAAGCCGTCAAAAATAGGGTCGGTACGCACGAATATCTGCGCGTTTTTGACCGCCGCTTTCACCTTCGGGATATCCGAAATGCCATGCTTCGACTTCACGGAGTCCCAGTTCTTCTGGCGCTTTTCCTTGCCGTACTGCTCGAGGTCGATGAATATTCTGTCAACCCCCGCCCCGTCCGCTATTGAGGCTATCTCCGGACTGTTGGTTATGTACATCAGCTTAAGCATCTTCGTTCTCCTTCGTCTGAGAGGTTTTGCCGACATTGTCATTATCCTTCATCGCCAAAACATTCCAGACGGTCTGAAACAGTATTTTGCAGTCAAGCCCGAGCGAGAGATTATCGACATATTCGACATCGTATTTTATTCTGTCGTTCCAGTCTATCGCCTTTCTGCCGTGAACCTGCGCAAGACCCGTTATTCCCGGGCGCACCTCAAAGCGTCTGCGCTGAAAGTCTGTGTATTCCTCAAGCTTCCACGGATGATATGTAAGCGTCGGGCGCGGACCGATGAAGCTCATGTCGCCCCTGAGGATATTTATAAACTGCGGCAGCTCGTCAAGGCTGGTCGCTCTTATTATTTTTCCGACGCGGGTCACGCGGCTGTCGCCCTTATACGAATACTGACCCGACCCCATATGCTCCGCGCCGACGCACATCGAACGGAACTTGTACATTTCAAACACCTTTCCGTCTTTTCCGAGACGCTCCTGCTTAAAAATCGCGGGACCTTTTGAATCGAGCTTCACCGCCGCGGCGACAACGAGAAGTATCGGCGACGACACTGCCGTGCCTATGAGAGAAAATGTTACATCGAGAGCTCTTTTGACACCTTTATACAAGGACTACCCCTCCAGAAAATTATGCAGTGCTCACAGGCGCATTCACCTGACTACAATTATACCAATATATATGAAAATTTTCAACTGTCTTTTGTGTTGAAAACAGATTTATATCAGTCATATAAAAAACAACGGAAAGCGGGTGCTTTTTTTGAAGATTCGAGCAGCTTTTCCGCACAAAAAATCAGCAATACGGCACAAACCGTACTGCTGATAGCTTTATTCCGCAAGCGCGGCAATGCGCTCGCTTTCGCGCACCGTCTCCTCCTCTTTTCTCAGGAAGGTGACAGTCGGGACGTTCGTTCCGGGTTCAACATATGTCTTGACCATTTTCTTGACAACTCTGCGCACATCGGCATTGTCGTCATACATTATCTCGCTGAGCTCCTCGAGACCGGCAAAGAACTCGTCTTCATTTATATCGATCGGCTTGCCGATATGTATGAGATTGTTCTCTGTCGCCTCAAGTCCCTCCTCGTCCATGAGCAGCTCTTCATAGAGCTTTTCGCCCGGACGCAGACCGGTAAACTTTATATCTATATCCTTATACGGCGTATAGCCCGAAAGTCTTATGATATTCTCCGCGAGATCGACTATCTTTACGGGCTCACCCATATCGAGCACAAATATCTCGCCGCCCTTTGCGGAAGCACCCGCCTGAAGAACGAGAGACACCGCCTCGGGAATAGTCATAAAGTAACGGATAATATCCTTATGAGTGACCGTTACGGGACCGCCGTTTGCTATCTGCTCCTTGAAAAGCGGAATAACGGAGCCGTTCGAACCGAGAACATTGCCGAACCTGACGGCGACAAACTCGGTTTCGGAATGCTTGTTGTAGGTCTGGACTATCATCTCGCAGATGCGCTTTGTCGCGCCCATGATATTTGTGGGGTTGACCGCCTTATCGGTCGAAATAAGCACAAAGCGTTCAACGCCGAACCTGTCCGCCGTGCGAACCGTTTTGAGAGTGCCGAAGACATTGTTCTTGACCGCCTCGTTGGGGTTGTCCTCCATAAGGGGCACATGCTTATGCGCTGCGGCATGATAGACGATATTCGGATGGTATCTTGCAAACAAGGATTCAAGGCGCTTGCTGTCCCTGACAGAGCCTATGAGCACCTTGACATCGACATCCGGATGCGTGCGCGCAAGCTCGTTCTGGATACCGTAAGCGTTGTTCTCATAGATATCGAAAATTATGAGTTTGTGCGGCGCGTGCTCGGCTATCTGGCGGCACAGCTCGCTGCCTATCGACCCGCCGCCGCCCGTGACAAGAACCGTCTTTCCGCTGACATAATCCATGACGGAATCGAGCTTTATCTTTATCGGCGGACGGCCGAGAAGATCCTCTATATTGATGGAACGGATATTGGAAAGTCCCACCTTCTTGTCTATCATCTGACCGATGCTCGGGAGCGTCTTGACAACGCAGCCGGTCTTTGAGCAGCTGCGCAGTATCTCACCCTTGCGCTCCGGAGTTGCGGACGGGATAGCAAAGATTATCGTCCTGATATGATATTCCTCGGCAATGCTCTCTATCCTGTCGCAGTTGCCGACGACCTTGACGCCGTATACCGTGCTGCGTCTTTTTTCCGGTGAATCGTCTATCAGGCAGACTGGATAATATTCAAGATCCGGACTTGTCTTCATTTCGCGGATAAGAAGATTTGCCGCGTCGCCCGCACCGATTACCATGGTGTTGTTGCGGTTGGATTTTGGGGTCATGCCCCTCCACGGCTTGCGTCTGAGCGTCCTTATCACCATTCTGACCGCCACAACGCCCGCGCCCGAAATCAAAACCGCCATAATATATATGCTCGGCGCAAAGTAAGGAAACTCCAGTGCCGTGCGGATAATGGCGAAAGCTATCGACGAGCTCATGGCGCACACCGCGACGATACACGCGTCGCGCATGGAAGCGTACTCCCAAAGCACCTGATAGGTTCTCGACAGGGTGAACACGCAGGCATATATGACGGCGAGCACAACTATGCTTGTCCAGAAACTGCCGCGGGAGATTTCCTTCACAAAGTCGTCAACCTGAAAATCGCTTCGCATCCACAGGGAAAACATGACCGAAAGAATCAACACGGCCGTATCAATAAAATATAAAAGCGTCACTGTTAAATCGCGCTTCTTCAAGATTGCCCCTCCGTTCCCCATCCTCTGTTATTATTTAATTATATGTTGATATTTTCGTACTGTCAATACAGAACTTGAAATATAAAGCTCACATAAATTTGGCATTTTTGTATATCTGTGTGGTCAATGTGCGTACAATAAAGTCATGCGGCAAAAAAGCAGAAGCACGGATCGACAAAGCGTCCGAGCCGTGCTTACAGGTTCGTTTTTATATCAGAAGTTTGAGCCGTTCCAGCCCCAATGCTCCGCCTCTTCGTATTTGACATAGATATCGGCGGGAGCTATTCCGGTCTCTGCGGACACCGCCTCGCAGACAGCCGCCGTCATCTTGTCATAGACGGCGTGCGACGCTTCGCCGAAAAGACTCATCTCAATATAAGCCATGGGCTTGTCGCTTTTGCCGCCGAAATACATCGGCACTTTATCGTCAAACGAGAGCATGAGCCAACGCTCGGTCTTTCCGGGAACGAGAGAGATTATCTTGCCGTATCTTGCAGCGAGTGCGTCCCGCTTGTCTTTTGCGAGGTCGATATTTGTTTTTGTGCTGATATAAGGCATGGTTATACTCCTTTCCTGTTATCAGTTGATTCTGATGAAATCCTCTGCCGGTACGGTTATGCCGCTGACCGTCACATCGGCGTCGGTATAGTTGACATATATCTTTGCGCCGGTATCGTATTCCGTGCAGAACACGCCGCTCATGACCTCACTGTGCGAGGTCATACGCGAAGCCTGAAGATCCTTGAGAGCCGCGTCGGCGCGCTCATACTGCTCGGATGCCGAGGCTATCCAGTTTTCGTAATAGACGCCCGACCCTTCGGTGCCGTCTTCATCCGACCCGTTCTTTTTATCCGCATATGTGCTCGAATATGTCCACTCATAGGAGAGACTTGCGCCGTATTCGACACAGCGCAAAAACGAGGTTTTGGTATTTTCGCTGAAGTTGAGCGGCTCGCCGGAATAACCCACTATTCCGTGGAGCACAAGCTGCAAAAACGGAATGCTGACATATGCCGAACGGCTCTGCGACGCCGAGGTCGGCAGATGCGAGATGAAGCTGACATTCTTTATGACCCTGAAATTTCCAGTATCGGTCATAAGCTTCATATTGGCGGTCAGCGACGGGAGCTGCTCGGATATCAGCTCGGCACTCTCCTGGCGGTTGAAGCCGTTCTTGTAATCGGAATAGAGCAAGCTGCCGACATCGTTGAGACAGAAGCCCGTGAATTGCGAAAATCTTGTGTCTTTGAGTATCTCGATTATCGACTTCTCAACATACTTCATGCCGAGCAGCCGCTTTGCGTATTTGTCTTTTCCGAGAGAAGTCTCGTTCACCGCGCTGTATTCCGCTTTTTTGCCGAAGATGCTGCCCGCAGTCTTGCCGGAGGAGAAGGCATTCCCCTTTGCAGCGGAGAGCAGGTTGACATCGAGATACATCTCCATATTCTGCGCGTTGACATATTCGGCAAGATCCCTGAGGTCGGAGCGGGTGCCGAGGCGGGCGAGCAGCGACGCCGTCATTATATTCGACTGATCTGTTCCGCCGCTCAACGCGCCCTTGTAGCGCAGCTTTATGGAATTTATGCCCTTCGACTTCATTCGCATGAGCATATCGAGAGCCTGCTCGAAGTCGGTGAAAGTCTTTTCTTTTCTAAGATTCAGGCGTTTAAACGAGAGCAGTGTATCGTCCGAAACGCCTATAACGGTCAAGTCAAGAGGCAGATATTCCTGCTCCTCGACCGTTCTTGTCGAGAGTATTCTCTCCCTTATCAGCTGTTCGCGTGCCGCCGCCGCCATGCCCGTATAATCGGCATTTGAGCCGCCGAGGAAGCGAATGCAAAGCCCGATGTCGCCGTCATAGGACTCGGAGCTCATATAGAAATTTCCCTTTGATTCGGTGCAGGGCGTGATGTCAAAGGACACGCCCGCTTCGTAAAAATCATTGCCGCCTCTTACTCTGTCCGCGCTGACGGTGGCTATCGCGTCGCCGCTGTTTATTATTGTGACGAAGGCGTTGTTTCCCTGCTTCATGCCGTATGCGGGAATAAGGGCGTTTGCGGTGCCGCTGTTCGCGTTACCGGACGCCGCGTCGCCGCCGTACACCGGAAAGCTCAGCTCGCTGTCAAACGCATCGTCCCTCGTGTCGGTCTTTATGAGCGCACCGCTGCCGTCCGGAACGAAAATATAATCGCCCTGCTGCGGCTCGGAATAAGCGCCGAAGAAGTTGAGAAGGCTGAGCTTCGTGAGCTTTGCGTCGGAATCCGCAACGAGATTTTCATATTTCGCGCTGACATAGACGCTGCCGTCTTTTATCTGATAATCGACGACAAGCTTGAAGGCTATATCGTCCTTTTCGTATTTTTCCTTATGCGCCGTCCCGCTGTCGGGGGTCAGAATATAAGTCACGCTCAGGGCATCGTCGGCAAAGCTGCACTGGGCATTCTGGAACGACACGCTGTTGTCCTGAGTGTTGAGCTTATAGAGTGTGTCTCCACCGACTATTTCAAGGGTCGCCGTTGCGGCATCGGAATTCTCCTGAGTCGGGAGCGCAGACCAGAGCTTTTCGCTGTCGTCATGGGAAAGATCGGCGACGCAGACGGAATATGTGCTCTCGTCGAAGAGAAGCTCGATAAGTCCGGATTTGCCGACCTGCTGGAGATTTGCCTTTTCGCCGACGGAGTGGAGCAGAGTCGATTCGGCTCCGCCCGCCTCGGTGGGCGTTCCCTTTATCTTCGTCACGGCACCGGGGTCGGAGCATGCGCTCAGGGAGCAGAGCATTGCCGCCGAAAGCAGCAGAGCCGATATCCTCGCCGTTATTCTTTTGTTTCTGTGTTTAATCGCCATAACAAGGTCTCCCATATTCATAGAATCGCCGCTTTGCGTTGAACTCCCCGTCTGATTGATTATATCATCTTTGAGCCGTTTGTTCAACCTCGTCTCACTTGTCCACATCGAACCAGAAGCGCACGCCGCCGTGCTCGTTGACAACGCCGCACTCCCTGCCGAGCCGCTTCTGAACGGCCTTGACTATCGGCAGACCGAGCCCGAAATGGAAGTCCTCATTCTTGCGCTTCTTCGGGGATTTATAGAAGCTGTACCATATTTTGTCAAGCTCGTCATCGGCTATCGGGTCGCCGGAGTTATAGACGCTGACTCTGTATGTGTTCAGGTTGTCCTCGACCGTCAGGCAGACTATCTTCTTGCCGCCGATATTCGATACGGCATTTGAAAGAAAGTTCTGGAGCACAAGCAGCACCGTCCGCTCGTCGCTGTGGACGGTCAGCCCGTTGGGTATGTGGTCGAGAAGCTTTATCCCGTTGTCGTTGAACATCATCGAGAACGCCGCAAGCTGACCCTTTATCATCGCACTCAGATCGAGCTTTTCGCGTGTCGGTACATACGATCCGCTCTCGAGCTTTTCGAGGTTGAGCAGCTCCATGACTATGCGGTTCATCTTGCCGGTCTCCTCGAGGATTATGTCGCAGTATTCCTCGCTGCCCTCCGGGTCGTTGTTTATGCCGAGCTTGAGTCCCTCGGCGTAGCCCTGAATAATTGCAATCGGGGTCTTTAATTCATGCGAAACATTGGCTATAAAGCTCTTTCGCGACTCATCGACGAGGGCACTGTGCTCAAGCTCTTCGGTCAGTTTTTCGTTTTTGTCCTGTAACTCGTCGAGCGTCTCGCTCAGAGATTCGGAGAGTATATTGATATTCTGTCCGAGATTCTGGACATCCGTCTGCGGATAACTGACGCATTTTTTGGAAAAGTCGAGTTTCGCCATGGATTCCGTTATCTCCGCCATCGCCGCGACGGGGCGCGAGAAGCGCAGGTTGGAATAGAGCACGATGGCGCACGCCACGGCGGCGGATATCAGCGCGAAAGCAGTCATTAGGACAGACGCCGTGTGGGCGTTTCGCTCGACCTGATAGCGCGGCAGCCACAGGCGCAGCGTATCGCCGTTTTTGAGCTCGACGCGGTATCTGTAATATCCGCCCGACCCGCTGTCCTGATACTCATATTCGTCGAAGCTCACGCTGTCGTCAAAAAGATTAAACACGCGCACGCTGTGTCCGGCGGCATACATGCTCTCCGCTGTCAGGTAATACACGCTGTCGCCGTCGCCGGAATAAAGAAACTTTTCGCGGTTTGAATAAACGGTGTTGCCGTCCGGGTCAAAGACCTCAATCATATAATAGTTGTTGTCCGAGACGGAGGCGAGCTTCTGATAGTATTCATATGACTCCGGATTCTCATTGTCGAGCGACTCGCGGATGCTCTGCATATTCAGTATCTCCGCAAAGGCATAGATATGGTTCAGCAGCACGCCGGGACGCAGAGAGACGAGCGTCGCGGCAAGCACTATCAGGACGGTGATGACCTCAAGTGCCATGCGCCGTCCCGATTTTCTTATCCTGTCATCTCTCCTTGCCGACCGACGGCTCAAACTCAGTTCACCTCTATCTTATATCCCGCGCCGTATACCGTGCGCAGATGGCGGCTGCCCCAATCGCCGAGCTTGGTGCGCAGCCGTGCGACATGGGAATCGACCGTTCTCGAATCGCCGAGGAAATCGAAGCCCCAGATATCGTCGAGCAGCTGCTCGCGAGAGAATACCCGCTCGCGGTTTGAAGCAAGCTTGTGAAGTATTCCGTATTCCTTGTGGGTCAGCTCAATTTCGTGACCGTCGCAGACGACGGAATGAGCCACGACATCAATGACGAGACCGTCTATGACTATTTTATCGGTGGGGTTGTCCGCAGTGCGCTTTAAACGCGCCTCGATGCGCTTGACGAGCACCGTGGGGCTGAACGGCTTGGTTATGAAATCGTCCGCGCCGCACTCGAAGCACTCGAGCTCGTCGAACTCCTCGCCGCGTGCAGTCAGGAAAATGACCGGAACATCCGAAGTCTCGCGTATTTTGCGGCAGACCTCCCAGCCGTTCATCTCCGGCATCATTATATCGAGCACTGCCAGAGCTATATCGCCGTTCTCGGAGAAAACACGCAGAGCCTGCACGCCGTCCTCCGCCTCGACCGTCTCAAAGCCCTTGGCGGTGAGGAAATCCCTGATAATGCGGCGTATCTTCGCCTCATCGTCCGCGATAAGTATCTTCTGCAAAAGTTACCCTCCTTCCGGGTCATGCATCTCTGCGCCCGGGATAAATAATCAGTTACTGCTGATTTCAGCGTGTTGATAAACCCGGTTTGGGAGCTTCGCCGGAATCACTGCCTCCCTTGTGTAAAGGGAGGTGGCGCGAAGCGCCGGAGAGATTGTTTTGAATAAGCTGCAAATTTCAAAAATGCCAGGTGTTTTGAACTTTCATTACAGCAACCCCTCAGTCACGGCTTTGCCGTGACAGCTCCCCTTACACAGGGGAGCCTTGAGACCGTGCATGACGGACTTTTTCAACAGACTGCAATCAGTTATTACTGATTTTATCACATATCGACAAATTTAACAAGGTTTCGGCTCACCGGAGGGCACTATTTTCCGAAATTATATCGACGCTATTGCAATCAGAGGGCAGAATAAGTATAATAGGTGACATAAATTCAAAATCGGGGAGTTTGCGAACAAAGCAATTCTCGCCGAATATAGGGAGGCGTGACCATTGTTAGGTAAATTCGTCAGAGTCAGAATAACAAACCCGGTCGGCTCCCTGAACCGTCAGTACGGATACAGATACTCTCTCAATTTCGGCTCTCTTGAAGGCAGACGGCAGTTTGACAGCCGCTTTGCGGGCGCCTATATCATGGGCGTTCATCATCCCGTCAGACATTTTGACGGGCGCGCAATTGCCGTTTTATACAGAGAGGGAGAGCGCAAGGGCATACTTGTCGTTGCGCCGAAAAACATGCGTTTTATCGGTTATCAGATAGCCGACGCACTCGCCTTTGCGGAGCCCGAGGGCACATACCGCCTTGAGTGTCTCTATGAGCGCTCGTGCGGAGCCGTCGTATGCCGCAGAATAAACGGCGAAACAAGACTTCTTCTCATCAAGAACAGCCGCAGCGCCCACTGGGGATTTCCCAAGGGACATATGGAGCGCGGCGAGACGCCCGAGCAGACCGCACGCCGCGAGGTTCTTGAGGAGACCGGGATACACATCGACATCATTCCGGACTTCACCGCAAAATCCGACTACACGATTCAGGGAAAGGTCGAAAAGAGCGTAACCATCTTTTTGGCAAAGACAGAGGATACTCAAACGACAATTCAGCGCGAGGAGATAGACGACTATATCTGGCTCGGCTTCGACAAGGCGCTTGAAACGCTGAAATTTGACAACGACAAGGCTATTTTAAAGAGTGCCCGCCGTTTTATGGACAAGCACGGAGTTTTTCAAGCCAAGGACTGACGGCGCAGGGACTCCGAAAAGGAAAGGAAAAGAATATGACTGAAGAATTCGCTCAGGGGCTCGTTGACTTTTTTCGGGATAAAATCCCTAACGAACTGATAATCTTTATAGTATCGCTGCTGCCGGTTCTTGAGCTGCGCGGCGGCATGATAGCGGCGAAGCTGCTGCATGTTGATTTTCTGCGTGCATTCGTTATATGCTATCTCGGCAACATTCTGCCGATCCCGTTTATTCTGCTTTTCATACGCAAGATATTTCAATTTCTGCGCGACAAGCCGGTCTTTTCAAAAATCATCGAAAAGCTTGAGATTCGCTCGATGCGCAACAGCGAAAAGGTCAAGCGCTGGCGCGACTGGGGTCTGCTGGTATTCGTTGCCATTCCCCTGCCCGGAACGGGCGGCTGGACCGGAGCACTGATAGCTGCTCTGACCGACATGAGAATAAAGAAATCCTTCCCGATAATCGCGCTGGGCGTTCTTGTCGCGGGGATAATCATGTCAGTTATCACCTACCTTGTGCCCTCTTTCTTCGGATTTTAATGTTCGGTATATAAGGAGAAACAAACATGAAAAAAGCGATATCATTCATTCTTGCGGCAGTAATGCTCATAATGCTGCCGGCGGGCGCATTTGCAGACAGCACGGAATGCGGCTGCGACACGCCACCCGTGATAATGATTCACGGCTTCGGTTCGGAGCTATATCATGACAACGGCGACGGCACACAGAGCGCGGTTTTCCCGATGGGAGCCGTCGAGATAGTCAGCGCCATTCCGAGCCTCGCCGGAGCTTTTGCGGCTCTCGCCGCAGGTGAGCACGAGCTGTTCCGCACACTGCTCTCAAGGGCTATGTTCAAGCTTATGGGCAACATGATGTGCAACACTGACGGCACCGCGAAAATATCGGCAAAATCATATCAGACGCCGACGGACACCGATATTCACAAAAGGGATATCCACGGTCAGTATCAGGGCGAGAACGACGGCGGACGCTATATTTTCGGCTATGACTGGAGAGTTGACCCCGTCGAAAGTGCACGCGAGCTTGAGGAGTATATCGAGCAGGTCAAGGAAATAACCCGTCACGATAAGGTAGTGCTCTGCGCACACAGCGAGGGCACCTGCATCGCCGCTTCGTACATTTCGCTCTACGGCTCGGAGGATGTCGAAAAGGCCGTTTTCCTCAGCGGCGCGTTTCAGGGCATAACGCTCGTGGGCAACCTGTTCACGAAGAATATCAATGTTTCCGGCAAAGCCGACGCATTCGAGCTGTTTATCGAAACCTTCCTCGGCGGCGACACGACCGGCGATTTTGTCAGCAGTCTCTTCTCCGTGCTCAAGGACGCTTTCGTGGTTGATATGCTGCTGTGTCTTGTCAACAATATTCTCGAAGAAGATCTTGACGCGCTCTATGACGACTGCCTGACGGAGATAATAACCACCATGCCCGGCGTTTGGAGCTTTGTACCAGACGAATACTACGAGGACGCGAAAGAGGCTCTCTATTCCGACAGCGGCGACAAATATTCCGCCCTGACAAAGCTCACCGACAACTATCACTACAATGTTCAGGTCGGGCTCGGCGACAGGCTTCAGGCGGAGCAGAAGAACGGTCTTGCGGTCTGTGTGAGCATGGGATACGCGATAGCGCCGATTCCGGTATACGACAACTGCGTTGACCAGACCGATATGCTTATCGACACAAAGTTCGGCTCGCTCGGCGCGACCTGCGCCCCCATAGGCGGGACGCTTGAGGCGGACAGCGCAAACAAATATCTTTCGCAGGATCTGCTCGTTGACGCTTCCACCTGCGCTTTTCCGGATTCGACATGGTTCGTCAGATATCAGGATCACAACAATTTCTGTGACGCTTACAGCGACTTCGTATACTATCTGCTCACGGCGAAGGGTCAGCCGACTGTCACCTCGAACGCGGCGTTCCCGCAGTTCATGGTGTGCGACGGGCACAAAGTTCTTGTCCCCGCGGGAGCACTTCCCGAAGCCGACACAAGACCGAGCATAATCAGACTCGGCGAGAACACATACAAACTCATAAAAGAGCTGATCGAGTCGAATAAAAAGTAAGAAAAAGTAAGATAGAAAAATCAACCGTCCCGAAGCTTTTGCCGCGGGACGGTTTTGCTATGTATTTTAATATGCCTCGAATCTTGCTATGGTCGCAAAGCAGCGTGTCTCTTCAATAACGAGCTTTATATACTGCATTCTCGTTTCTTCAAAGCGGCAGATGCGCTTTGAGCCGATAACGGTGCCGGCAAATATCTTCTTCCACTTGCCGTTTATCTGACCGTAGAGCGAGAATTTTTCTATCTGCTGACCTGTCGCGATATGCTCGGAAAGCACTATCTTATCGATATCGTAATCGTCGCCGAGGTCGAGGGTCAGCGTGGCGTTATCTGGGTCGAAGCCCGAATGCCAATACTCATCGGTGGTATGTGTCAGCGCCATCTGACCGCAATGCTCCTCGTCAAGGTGGCAGGAATCGGTCATTACGGAATCGTCCGCCAGATCCTCGTTGAAATCTATCTGAAGCTGTGCGCCCATGGCAAGCAGTGTTTCTACATCGCGCTGGGCAAACAGACCGTCCTTGTTCGGCGGGATATTGAGCAGCAAGCTCGCGTTCGCGCCGACGGAGTTATAATAGATCTCCATCAGCTTCGACAGCGGCTTTACCTCGTAGTCCTCGTCAAGATGATAGAACCAGCCTTTTCTTATCGAAACATCCACCTCTGCGGGATACCATATGAGCTTCGATACGTTCTTTATCGCCTTGCGGCTGCCGAGGTCAAGCGTGGTTGCGCTTATCTTCTTCGGCGGCTTTTCGGCGTCCTGCTGTGACGCTGCGGCGATGAGCTCCTGGTTGCTGTAATAATACGGCACGACGTTCCACTCGCTCTTGCGGCAGACTCCCGCCTCATTTCCGCACCAACGGACATCGGGGCCGGTCACGGAGATGACCGCCTCGGACTGGCACTCGCGTATAAGGTCATAGTAGCCCTGCCAGTCATATTCCTGCCTGCGACCGTTCTTGCCCTCGCCGCACGCACCGTCAAACCAGACGCAGAATATATCGCCGTAGTTCGTCAGCAGCTCACGCAGCTGGTTCTTGAAATAGTTGTTATATGCCTCGCCCTCGCCGTAGCGGGGATCGTGCCTGTCCCACGGGGAGAGGTAGACGCCGAACTTTAGTCCGAATTTTTTGCACGCCTCGGCACATTCGCGGACGACATCACCCTGACCGTCTTTCCACTTGCTTTTTTTGACACTGTAATCCGTATACTCGCTCGGCCACAGGCAGAAGCCGTCATGGTGCTTGCAGGTCAGGATAATCGCCTTCATGCCCGCCGCACGGACTGCCGCCGCCCACTGGTTCGCGTTGAGCTTCTCGGGATTGAAAAGCACCGGATCATCGTTGCCGTTGCCCCACTCGGAGTTCGTGAAGGTGTTCATGCCGAAGTGGATGAAGGCATAGAACTCGAGCTCATGCCACTTTAGCTGGCGTTCACTCGGCACGACCGCCGCCGCACGCTTTATGTAATCGTCATTTTTCTTCATATCTGCTTCCCCTTCGGATATATGATACACATAAGATAACATAAACCGAGCACGAAGTAAATATCAAGTAAAAAATCCGCAGCAAATTTTTCTTCGCTGCGGGTTTTTCTGTTTATTCGACTGTTACGCTCTTTGCGAGGTTTCTCGGCTTATCGACATCACATCCGCGCCCAACCGCCGTGAAATAGGCTATAAGCTGGAGCGGAACGACATTGAGCGAAGGCATATATTCGGGCAGAGTCCTCGGCACTTTTACGGCGACATCCGAAAACTCGCCTGCGTTCTCGCAGTCCTCCCCGACGAGCGCCGCGACATATGCGCCGCGGCTTTTGACCTCGCGGATATTGCCGAGGGTCTTTTCAAAGAGCTCCGGCTGAGTTGCAACGGCGAACACGGGAGTTCCGGGTTCAATAAGCGATATAGTGCCGTGCTTCAATTCGCCGGCGGCGTAAGCCTCGGATTTGATATAGGATATCTCCTTGAGCTTTAGCGAACCCTCGAGCGATATGGAATAATCAAGTCCACGCCCGATGAAGAATATGCTCGAAGCCTTGGAGAACCGCTCGGCGACGGGCTTGAACAACTCTTCGGTTTCGAGTATCCGTTCAATCTGTTCGGGCAGGCGGAGAAGGGCTTCGCAGTGCCGCTTTTCCTCCGATTCATCGAGCCTGCCGACCGCCCTCGAAAGGCGCAGAGAAAGCAGATAGACGGCGGCGAGCTGAGCCGAAAACGCCTTTGTTGTGGCGACGGCTATCTCGGGTCCCGCCATGGTGTATATAACATCGTCGCTCTCTCTGGCTATAGTGCTCTCGACGACATTGACTATTGAGACAGTGTGCGCTCCTCTGCTCTTCGCTTCGCGGAGTGCCGCCAGGGTATCCGCCGTTTCGCCGGACTGGCTTATAACAATGCACAGGTCGTTATCCCTGACAACAGGGTGCCTGTAGCGAAACTCACTCGCAAGGTCGCACTCGCAGAGAATCCCCGCCGAGCGCTCTATCAGATATTTGGCGGTCATTCCGACATGCCACGCGCTGCCGCAGGCAACGATATGAATTACACCGATGTTCTTTATCTGCCCGTCGCTGAGGGTCAGCTCCGGAAGATTGACCTTTCCGTCAACTATTCTGCCGCCCAGCGTGTCACGCACGGCTTTGGGCTGCTCGGCTATTTCTTTTTTCATGAAATGCTTGTAGCCGCCCTTTTCGGCACTGTCCGCATCCCATGATATATGCATAAGTTTTTTGTCTATCGGCTTGCCCTCGGAATCAAAAAAGCTGACCGAAGTCTTTTTGACGATTGCGATCTCGCCGTCCTGCATGACGGCGCAGTCGCGGGTATATTTGAGCAGAGCCGGAATATCGGAGGCGAGATAATTCTCACCGCTGCCGATACCGACTATCAGCGGGCTGTCTTTTTTGGCGGCGAGTATCTCATCCGGTCGGTCGCTCATCAGCACCGCGACGGCATAAGAGCCGCGCACGCGCCTTATGACTTTCAGCATAGTCTCGAGCGGATTCCCGTCATAGAGACTGTCGAAAAGCTGAGAGAGAACCTCCGTGTCGGTCTGCGACTTGAACTGCCTGCCCTGCTTTTCAAGCTCGGCTTTCAGCTCAAGATAATTTTCGATGATGCCGTTATGGACGAGGGTGACGCGCCCGCTCGAGCCCGAATGGGGATGGGCGTTTGCGTCGGTCGGCGCACCGTGAGTCGCCCAACGGGTATGACCTATGCCGACACTCCCCTGCGGAGTGCCGACCTCGTCGAGCTTCTGCTGAAGGTCGCTTATCCTGCCCTTCGTCTTGACAGTGGTTATCTTCCCGTTACGGCACACGGCGATGCCCGCCGAATCGTAACCCCTGTACTCCAGCTTCTTCAAACCATCGATCAATATCGGAGACGCACTGTTATCTCCAACGTAACCAACAATTCCACACATATTCTATTTTCCTTTACAAAAATATTTGTGCATTGCTCTCTCCTCTGTCTGCGCGTCGCCGCGCTGTTTTATGAGAGAGCCTGTGTCCCCCGCACTTATGGGGCAAGAAGCATCCGCCGAAAAATTCGATGACTTCTTCCTCGTCATCTGCAAAAGTCAAAGCCTTCAGTGCTTGCAGACCCGGCGCTATTTTTATGACCGAAAAATTTAAAAACGGTTTGACACTTTTCCTTTCCCGATATTACACAAGCGGCACTGAAACGCAAATGCACATCTATTATATGCAAATCGCCGCCGAAAGTCAAATCCGGTGTTGCAAAAGAAAAAAAGACCGTTCTGCAAGGAATACAGCTCGGTCTTTAGTATATGCTTTTGCGGACGGTTTTACTGCTTCGTTTCCTTCCTTTCGGCTTTTTCGCGCTCGCGGCGTTTTTCGGTCGGTGCGGGGTCGCACAGCTTCATAAAATCGACCTTGCCCATTTGTGTGCGCGGAAGAGCGTCAAGAACGGTTATCTTTGTCGGGCGCGAGAAGCGCGGCAGATTTTCATTGCAGAAACTGCTTATCTCCTCGATTTTTTTCTTTTTGTTCTCCGGCTCGCTGTCGAGTGCGACATAGAGCTTGACAATCGGCTTTGCCTCGATATAGCCCTGAACGGCGCACGCCTCGGTTATCCCCGCGACGCCGATGACCTTTTCCTCGATATCCGACGGATAGACATTGTAGCCGGAGATAATGATAAGCCTCTTTTTGCGTCCGGTGAAGAACAGGAAGCCGTCCTCGTCGATATAGCCGAGATCGCCTGTGAGCACCCAGTGCACCCCGCTGTCGTCGGTATAAACTCCGCTCGTCGGCTCGTTGAGGTAGCCCTCCATGAGAGTCGAGCCCGAGACGGCTATTTCGCCGACGGTGTTTGCCGGCAGGCATTTTTTATCCTTATCCCATATTTCGATGCGCATACCGTAAAACGGCTTGCCGACGGAATTGCGCTTGAAATCGGCATATGTGTTCGCACAGCAGACGGAGCTGACCTCGGTAAGTCCATAGCCGCGGAAGAGCCTGCCCTTGCCGCCCCATTTTGCAACGGTTGAGTTGAACATATCGAGAAACTGCTCGGTTATGATATCGCCGCCGCTGAAAAGCAGCTCAAGATTCCGCAGGTGCTTGCCCTCGAAGTTCTTCTGCTCGAACATCTTCTTATACATATTCGGCACGCCGACTATAAACGAAATTTTATATTCGCGCATAAGCGCGTTCGCCCTGCGCGGCTTGAAGCGTGCGACGGGAATGCAGCAGAAGCCCTCGCACATGCTGAAATGCATCGACACGCCGAGCCCGAACGCATGAAAGAGCGGCAGGACTATCATCGAGCACTCGACGCCCGGGGTGTTGTGATGTTCGACCTTTCCCGTCTTATAGGCAAGCTCGTTGAGTGCCTTTGAAGAGAGCTTTATGGTCTTGCTCTTTCCCGTCGTGCCGCCGCCGTGAAGATAGACCGCAATATCCGCGCCGTTGTTGTGAACTCCGTCCGAGGGCGAACAGCGATGTATTACCGTGCGATAGCTCAGAGCGTTTTTAATCCCCGACGACGCATGTGCCGCGAACAGCTCATAGCTGAGGAACGCAGGGCGGGTCGCAGGCGAAACATAATCCGAATTTGAGCACACGACGCACGGGACATTGTGGAAATTGAGCATATCAACATAGGGCTTGGCGAGAATATCCATGAGCATAACGCCCTTCGAGCCGACCGCGTCCATAGTCTCCTTGAGAAGCTCCGGCGGGGTCAGCGGATGCACAATATTCGCGACAACACCTATCTTGTTGAGCGCATAAAAGGCGACAAAGCTCTGCACACAGGTCGGCAGGAACACTGTGTACACATCACCGCGCCGAAGCCCCGCGCTCTTGAAATACGCCGCGAGACCGTCAATATCGGCAAGCAGGACGGAACGCTTTATCCTGTGACCGAAATGTATCGCGGCATCATAGTCGCCGAACGCTGCAGTGTTATTCCTGAAATACTCATAGCAGTTGTAGCTTTCGGTTGGTATCATATTTATTTCTCATCTCCCGCTGTACATTCTATATGCACGGCAAAAAATTGTCAAGACAAATGCCGCAAATCATGACTGCCATACGGTTTTGTAAAAAAACCGCTCCGAACAAATCGGAACGGCCTTTCTTTTTCATCAATAGCTGATGACCAGCTCATCCATGCGAACCAAATCGTCGTCGGAAACGGAGTATCCGTCGTCCTCGATGATAACCTGGAGCGATATGGTGACGGGATCGAGATATCCGACGCTGTCGAGATTCTTTTCGACCTCGGTGATTATTCCGTCCGCCCAGAGCTCCTCAAGCTCGGAATCCGAAAGCTTGTCGAACTCTCCCCTGCTCGCACGCTCACCGTAGGACTTCTCGAAATCGGTTATACCGTTTTCCTCCGCACGCGATATGACATCTATCGGATAGACCGTCACGCTGACAAGGAACCTGTCGGAGCTTCGAGTCACCTCACCGACCTCATACTTGCAATAGGTATAGAGCGTTTCAAATATCTTCACCATGCGCTGATAAGTCTCGTCGGACACCTCGTCGATATCCATGCACATCTTGAAATATTCAACCTCGTCGCGTACATACTGCTGATATTCTGTTTCGCATTCCTCGGCTGTGCTGCCGACCATTTCCAGATACTCGGCGCTGTTCTTGTTGAGATACACAGAGTCGAGCGTGCCGCGGACATATGCGCCGATCTGCGAACGCGACGCCGTGCATGAGCACAGCATAAACACGCAGCACAAAATCGCCGCAAGCGCGGAGATCCTTTTAACCATTATCCAATTACTCCTATATAACCGATCAAACTATCGGAAGCTGAGGAAAAGTCTATCACAGTATGGACATGCAGTCAACACCGATTTGTAAAAACGCACAGTTTTGGTCGGCTTTGCTGCAAATATTTTTGATAATTTATAAATAAATCCTAAAAATTACCGACACTCGAACCAATCCGAACCCGGGCGGTAGCCGTTATCCAGTCCGTGCTCCGCGCAGAACGGATGCGAGCGCAGGACGAAGCGCAGGGTATTCATCGCGCTGCGGAACACCTCCGCACGGGAAATACCGTCCGGCTTGCCGAGACTCTCGAGCAGGGTTGGGTCATATTTTGCCTTGCGCGAGCCCGCTCCCGCACCGGGCATAAGCACATCCACCTGCCCGCGCACGCGGTATGCGTTGTTGCGAAGGAGAGGGAAATCCGGGTCTTTGCTCGCGCGCATCCACCAGTCGGTCATAACGCAGCCGTCATATTCCCACTCGCCGCGCAGTATCTGCGTGCAGGTGCCGTAATGATAGTGTCCCCATACGCCGTTTATCTTATTATAAGAGGTCATAATATTGAACGGGTGCGCGGTTTTGACGCATATTTCAAAGCCCTTGAGATATATCTCGCGCAGAGCGCGCTCGGACACACGCGAATCGGTATAAATACGCATGGTCTCCTGATTATTACAGGCGAAGTGCTTCGGACATGCGGAGACTCCCTGCGACTGGATGCCGCGCACGACTGCCGCGCCCATAGTTCCCGAGAGCAGCGGATCCTCGGAGAAATACTCAAAGTTTCTGCCGCAGAGCGGATCCCTGTGGATATTCATGCCGGGGGCGAGCAGGACATCAGAGCCCCTGCGCGCCATCTCCGCGCCCTCGACGGCATAGAGCTCGCGGACAAGCTGCTGATTCCATGTGCTCGCGAGCAGCGTGCCGATGGGCAGGAGCGAGGCATAGCAATGGAGTCTGATGCCCGAAGGACCGTCCGTTGCGCTGACGGGCGGCACGCCTTTTTTGCGCAGAGATTCGAGTATTCCGCCGTAAACTGCGGCGTTGCCGGGAGTGCCGAGCTTGCTGTTCATGACATAATCGCCGCGGCAGAGTGCCTCCAGCTCAATATCCTCAAGCTGAGCCGTGAAGCCCGCAAGGGTCGCTCTGTTATTGGCGACATCCTCGAGCTTTATGCCCCTGTCGCCCGTGAAGTCCGGGGCTTCCGGCATATTCTTCTCTATCTCCTCGCGGCGCGAAACGGTGCTCAGCGGGACGGATTCATATGCTTTTTTTATCCTACCCTGTCCGTCGGTCTCGGCAACAAGGCGGTCGAACGCCTCCTTGGGAGCGCAGTCTGCACGGCTTGCAAGCCGCTCCGTGACGCGAAGCTCCGGCTCGGTGTGAACGCCTATCCGCTCGCAGGAGCGCACATCGGTGCCGGCATAGATAGGATAATCCCCCGCCTCAAGCACATAGCAAAACGCCGCGCCGGACTTGCCGGAATCGTCAAACGACGCCATATTTGCGCACGGGAACGACACGACCACCCTCTGCTCCTCGCCGGGCAGAAGAGTGCGCGTTTTTTCATATGCGGCGAGGCTCTTTGCCGCCTTGCCGAGCTCACCCTGCGGTGCGCCGTAATAGACTTCAACAACCTCCTTGCCCGCGGCACTGCCGACATTCCTGACTTTTACAGAGACTATTATCCTGTCGTCCGCCTCCATGACGGTCTTGTCGGACAGCTCGAATGAGGCGTAGCTCAGACCGAAGCCGAACGGAAACATAACCTTTTCGGGGGCAAAGGTTTCAAAATATCTGTAGCCGACAAAGATGTCCTCGGCGTAATTATTATATGTTCTTTTCCCGAAGTTTTTTGCCGCCGGATAGCTCTCGTAGCAATCGGCAATGGTATCGGGCAGCTTGCCGCTCGGCGAAACCTTTCCCGAGAGCACTTCGCCAATGGCGTTTCCGCTCTCCATTCCACCCTGCCAGACATAGAGCACCGCGCCGAGCCTGTCGTCGTATTTATTCATCCACGACATATCTATAATGTTGCCGCTGTTTATCAGCACAACGGTATTTTTGAAGTTCGCAGTCACCTTGTCGAGCAGCGCGGTTTCGTCGTCGGTCAGATAATAGCTGCCCTTTTTGAGCGTGTTCTCCCTGTCCTCGCCTGCGGAGCGACCTATGACAACGACGGCGCAATTGCTGCGCTTTGACGCATCTGCGACGGTTTTTTCGTCTATCTTCATCTCATCGTGACAGCGCGGCCACGCACCCCAAAAGCCGTCATCCGCCGGGTTCTTCTTTATCCAGTCCGAGTATATTCTTTCAATTTGTTCATCGATTTTTATTCCGGAATTCTTCATGCCGTCCACAAGATCGACGCAATATGGCTTGTTGACATCGCCGCCCGAGCCGTAGCCGACGAAGAAGAAGTCCCTCTGAATCCTGCCGAAAACGCAGACATTCCCGTCCTTTTCTATCGGCAGAGCACCGTTGTTTTTGAGCATAACGATACCCTCCGCAGCGGCGATACGCGCCAGCGACTTCATCTCCTCCGGAGTGTCGGGAGAGCCGAGTTCGCCCTTGCTCATACCCTGCGCGGTTGCAGAGACCACTAAATTAACTGCCTTTGAAAAAAGTCTGCGTGCTTTGTTGCTCATTGTATACATCTCCTGTTCGGCTGTTATTTGCTTTTCATTGCGCGTATTTTCGTCTTGTCCTGCGGCGTGACGCGGTAAGATTCGATTATCTTTCGGAGCGACTTGTTGAAAGTGAAGCAGTCGAGGCGGTTATCTTCGAGATACCGCCATGTCTGTTCGGGCGCGTGAACAAAGAACACCGAGACCGCCCACGCGACCGCCGTTTTCACATAGTAATCATCGTTTGTTATCTTATCAAGCTTATCAAAGGCACGGTCGGCGTACTCGTTGTCGGAGAAATATGTAAGTGACGAGACGACCGCAAAGCGGATATCATAGGGCTTGTCCGAGCTGAAATACGGCTGCAAAAACGCCCATACCCGCTCCCTGTCTTTTTTGAAAAATTTGAGGGTCGTCACGAAGCTGTCGCACACTGACCAGTTGTCAATCTCCGGCACAAAGACCGCCACCGCCTTCAGATGCTCCTCGAGCGGCAGATCGGCACTCGCAACAACAAAGCCGCGCACCAGCTTTTCTTCAAGCGTATCGCCCTGCGGAAGCTCCGGTAAGACGCCCCTCGTGCTTTCTTTTTTAATCCGCGCCGCGACCGCTCTCAGCTGCGGCAGGCGAACGCCGATTATTTTGCTCTTTTCTACCGTCGGCAGGAGTGCCGAGCTGAACTGCCTGTATTTTTCATCCTTGAGCCTCTCAAGCTCATCGCGTATATCCATGGCATCCTCCGTCAATACTCCTTTTTAATTTTAACACATAGCCTCCGCTTTTTCCATATCTGAGGAAAAATTTTAGGTGAACACGCATAAAAATTTTGACTTTTAAGGCACAATATTGTATAATGGTTTGAGTAAATTTGTCAGAGACACAAAAGAGAAAGGAGCTCTTCGATGAAGAAAGCAAATTTCAAGCGCGCTCTCTCGTTCTTCCTCGCCGCCGCGATGTGCTTCGGGATGCTTCCCGCAGTCCTTGCGCAGGACTCAGGCGCGAAGGATGTTGACTACGCAATAACCAACCCCTACGCCACGGTTGACTGGGAAAACTACGGTCAATACAAGGCGAGCCTGCACAACCACAGCGTTGTTTCCGACGGAAACAACGACTTCAACTATGTCATCGAAACTTACTATTCGATGGGTTATGACATTCTCGCGATGACCGACCACGGCACCGTTGACAGGAGCTGGACAGAGCCGAACTATGTTCCCGCGCTCCAGCTTGCTCTCGGCTTCAGACGCGAGAACGGCTTCGAGAAACCGACCGGACTGACGCAGGAGCGCTATGAACAGATAACCTCCGGCAGCGACAGAGACGACCGCGGAATGCTCCGCGTCCCCTGCGGAATTGAGAATAACCCCACATCATTCAACAACTCGCATGTCAACTCATGGTTCGTTGACTACGGCAACGGAGTGCTGGGCGGCACGAGCGACTATGAGACACCGATAAAGAATGTCGAAGCTCTCGGCGGTCTTTCGGTCATCAACCACCCCGGCGAATATACCGGCACTCGCAACGAAAAGGATTTTGACAAGGCGTATAACGAGGACTACGAATACGATATCAACAAGTTCGCCCGTCTGCTCAAAAAATATCCCTCCTGCATCGGCATCGACATCAACTCCAAGGGCGACTACCGCACCCGCCACGACCGCAAGCTCTGGGATATCCTGCTCCAGAAGGTCGTCCCCTCCGGGCGCAACGTCTTTGCAATCGCAAGCTCCGACGCGCACCGTCTCTCCGCCATGGACAACGGTTGGACGATAATGCTCATGCCGTCGAACACGGTTGACAATCTCAAGGAATGCATGAAGCAGGGCGCGTTCTTCGCGGGAAGCAGATTTATAAAGAACACCCCCGAGCTTGAACAGTTAAGCAAGGAAGTGGGATACAATGTCGCCGACGAAAACGGCGAGTGGTACGCATCGCCCGAGCTTGTTCAGCCGGTGATAACAAACATCGCCGTTGACGACAAAGAGGACACGATATCAATAACGGCGGAGAACTGTCTGACAATTCACTGGATAGCAAACGGCAAGGTCATTCACGTCGGCTCGGAGATAGACCTTGACGACTACGCCGACGAGATAGGCAGCTATGTCCGCGCCGAGGTTTTCGGTGAGGGCGGCATTCTCTACACCCAGGCGTTCACCCTCGACTACGACGGTGCGCCGGAGGCGGAGAACAAGTTCTTCTTCGACTGGGGCAATGTGGTCAAGCTTTTCGCCGACTCGATTCTCTATGTCTGCGGAAAGAGCGAGCTGTTCTGCAAGGTCTGGTTCGCACTGACCCACAACGACGCATTCGCAAGATAAACGAATTGAATAAATCGACGGCAAGCCCCAAGTGGTTTGCCGCCGCTTTTATTATGACTCTCTTTCGTCTTTTTCATCTTTGCTTTTCAGCTGCTTTTATGTTGACTCGCGCCGTTTGTTCATTGCAAAATTCGTCAATATACCGTATAATGACTTTACAGAGTCCGTTTTTTGGTACACGAAATGTCTTATAATATATCCGTAATAAAAAATCGGAGGATATAAAAATGGCTAAAAAATCAAACCAAAAAATAAAGCTGCTCTATCTTATGAAGATCCTGCTCGAAAACACGGACGATGAGCACGGAATGACGCTCGCCGAGATATCGGACGCACTGGGGAAGCACGGCATTGACGCGGAGCGCAAGACGCTGTACGACGACATTGATGTGCTCTGCCTGTTCGGATTCGACATTGAAAAGAGGAAGGGCAAGAGCGTGACCTATCATGTTGTCAGCCGCGAATTTGAACTGCCGGAGCTCAAGCTCCTTGTGGACGCAGTTCAGTCCTCGCGCTTCATCACGCACAAAAAGAGCAATGAGCTGATAAAGAAGATCGAGAGCTTTGCGAGCCGATATGAGGCGCAGGAGCTGCAAAGGCAGGTTTTTGTCGCGAACCGCATCAAGGCGATGAACGAGAGCATATACTACGCCGTTGACTACATACACGACGCGATAAACCGCGACGCGAAGATAACATTTCAATATTACACATGGGACGAGCACAAGCAAAAGAAGCTGCGTCACGACGGCAAGACATATCTCATCAGCCCGTGGGCGCTGACCTGGGATGAGGAGAACTACTATATGATCGGCTACGACTCGGACGATGACAAAATAAAGCACTACCGGGTCGATAAGATGACGAGAATACATCCGAGCGAAGAAAAGCGCGACGGCGCGGAGCTTTTCGATAATTTCGACATGGCACTCTATTCGAAACAGACATTCGGGATGTACGGCGGTCGCGAGGAGACGGTCACGCTCCGCTGCAAAAACACGCTTGCGAATGTCATGATAGACAAGTTCGGCTTCGACACCGCGTTTTCAAACATCACCGACACGCACTTCGAAATGCGCGTAAAGGTTTTCGTGAGTCCGGTGTTCCTGACATGGATAATGAACTTCGGCGCGGATGTCACCGTGCTCTCCCCCGAGAGCGTAAGAGACGAGCTCACGACCCTTGCGTCGGATGTGCTCGCGCAGTATGAGTGAGCAGAACGACAAAATTTATCAGCAGAATAAAAAGCTGCAATCCTATCCACGGCTTTTGTGGGTAGGATTTTTTCGTTTCGGAGTGAGAGTGGAGGTAGGAATTAGAGAGTTGGGATGCAATGTAGGCGTGTTCTTTTCTACCGCCTATCGCCTTGAGCGAAGCGAAACAAAATGTCATTCGTCAACGCAGAGAGACAAGACCGGTGCAAAATCCTCCAATTACAGAGCTTAGGAGTTTTACTGTCCGTTTTTTGACACACCTGCCGTGATATAATAGAATCAGAAAATAACGAACGGAGAGATACATATGAAATTCAAGATAGGTTTTACCGCAGAAAAAGAGGTTGAAAAGAAATTTCCCGAGACTGAAGTCCAGACTCCCGAGGAGGCTCCCGCGAGGGAATCGCTTGTGAGGGTCTACTTCCCGCAGCGCGGCTTCGACTGCACATACTACAACAATCTTTTCGACCTGCACGTCGGCGACCTCGTCTATGTTGACGGCAAGCTTGAGGGCAAGCGCGGCAGGGTTATCGATGTGTCGTACACATTCAAGATAAAGCTGTCCGACTACAAAAGAGTAATCGCAAAAATTGACACGGATATCTCCGGCGAGTTCTTCTTTGTCGGCGACAAGCTGTTCTCTTTTGACGCAGGCGCAGTGCCGTTTGGGAAGATACTCCCCTATTTCAAAGCTCCCGCCAAGCCCGACGAGGAATATGTGAGCGCGAAAGAAAAGAAGTTCTACAGTCTCGACGACCTCGAGGGCATGGGTGCATACGAGCACACGATAATGACAGGCAAAGCCGACTTCAACTGCGGCGAGGTTCTGTATCTCAGCGTTGACGGCGGCAAGGGACATGCGATAGTCGGCACGGATGAGCTGCACGAAATTGAATTTGACTTCGAGAACGGCATGATCGCAAATATTACCTGCGACTGCTGGGCATGCGGCATCTGCGAGCACGGCGTGGCGGCTGTTTTCGCGCTCAAGTCAGCTCTTGAGATAACAGAAAAGCATTTCGCTGAAAAATTTGAAAAAAGCGGGTATTTTGCAGTTATGCCGAAGAGCATATTTATGAATGTCATCGCCTTGATTGACGATGACGGCGTAGGAAGCTTTGTTATAAGAAGGAACTAAGTTTTTTATTTTCGCATCACTTCGACAAAAATCACATCGTATTTGAAAGACAATTGACAGTTTTCTCTAAAAAATGTATAGTGAAATAAACAAAATACGGGAAGGGAGACAATGGAACCCACAGCTCACCTGCGGCTCGTTGAAAAATCCGAACCGCCGAAATATGACGAGCAAACCCTGAAAGCCCACAACGAAAAAAGCGGAAGATATGCCGCAGAGGCACTCCGATGTATCGGACTCGATGAAGTCGGAAGCTTTTGCGGAAATATTCACGACTTAGGCAAGGCGACAAAAAAATTCTTCGACTACATACAGCCCGACAACACGCTCAGGCGCGGTGAAGTAAACCACACTTTTGCGGCGGTCAGATATATTTTCGAGATATCCGACGGTGTTGACAACGAGGTTCGCGAGCTTCTCGCCTATGCGGTCGGCGCGCATCACGGACAGTTCGACGCGGTGAATGACGACCGCAAAAACGGCTTTGAACACAGGCTGACGAAAGACGGCATTGACTATGACGAGGCGAAGAAAAGCTTCAATGAATACTGTTTCTCGGACACCGAACTGAAATCGCAATTTAATAGCGCCGCAGAACAGCTTACTGAAATTATTGCGGGCATAAGAGAGCGCAATCCGAAAAAAGCTTGCGGCAGGCTGAAGAATATGAATTTCAGATAAGCCTGCTGGCTCGGCTTTTGCTCTCGGCTGTTATCAGAGAGCAAATATATCCTCGCATCGGCTGTAGTTCTCGCTCTGCGCTATTGTTCTCACTGCGTCGAGATACGGCTTTGCGGCTCTGTAATAGAGCGAGTTTTCGTCGGTCGCTTTCTTTATCTCAAGCTGCACGCGCCGCTTTTCGGTGCGCAACTGCCGAAGCTCTGTTTTGAGTGCCGCAACGGCAGCCTTATTCTTTGACTCTTTGGCGAGCTTCATGCTGTCCGTGACGCGCTTCATATTGACTTCCGCCTCATCCTCGCGCTTGAAGAGTCCCTCAAAAACCGAGCTGTCAAACGGTTCGATGCCGTTGGGATAATATTTCGCGGCGGTCTTGCGTGCGGTTTTGATATCGCCGACGAGTCTGAGCATATCTTTTCTGCGCTCTTTCTGCTGTGCGGTCGCCTTGGGCATACGCTTGACATCGCTTTTTTTGAGTTCTATCGCTGACATGAAGCCGTCGAGCCCCGCCGCGCTTATTCTCTTCGCAATTTCAAGATCCTCCATGCCCTCCGGCGTGTTGAATCGGTCGAGCTCCGCGAGGACAAAACGGGATATTTCTATCTTCTCGTTTTCCTGAGCTTTAAGATTATACTCGTTCTTAGCCGCCTTTATAAGTGCCTTGTCGCCGGACTTTTTCGCCCGCTTTATTCCGTCCTTTGAGAGGACATTCATCTCGCGGTCGGAATATTCTTGGGCTTCCCTTATGATATCGACGGTTTCCACGAGCGCATCGTCGGAGAGGACATTGTTTCCGTAGTCCTCGAAAAGTGCCCTTATTTTGAGCACCCTGACTATCGCCTTCTGCTTGACCTCGGTGAAATCATAGAAGAAGAACGGAATGACATTGAGCACCGCGCCGACAACGGACGCGACAACAAGAACACTGCTTATACGAATAAAATATTCATGATTATAAAGAACGTCGTAGACATTCGAGCCGTCATATCCGAGCGACAAAGCGACGCTGCGGTTGAGTCCCGCGCCCTCGTATATTGCCGGGAGAACGGAGCCTGTGACGAGCGTTATAACGCTGCCTATAAGCCCGACCGCGGCGAACATTCCGTCTATTCGCTCGCCCGTTTTATACTGCTGATAGTCTCTTATATCCGCCTGGATGCTCGGGTTGAGAAGATGACCGAGCGAGGTTATAAACTGGTTTATGAAGATACATATGAGCAGCATCCATATTATTCCCGGGTCGCCTGTTCGGCGGACTATCGGGAGCATAAGCGCGATGAAGCCGATATTGAAAATATTGGTTACGACGAGTATCTTCTTTTTGCCGTATTTTCTGATAAGGAACGGCGCGACGAGATTCGGCCAGAACGAGGCGTTGCCCGATATCGCGACTATGAGCGAATACTGACCCGGCGAGCACGCGCCCTGATAGTTATACATCCAGCCGAGGATGCTGTTGAACGAGCTTTCGAGGAAGCCTATCCAGCCGGCGAGCGAGATTATCCAGAAATATTTGTTCTGCGCTATCGCCTTGAGTGCGTCAATAAACTTCACGCGGATAACATGCGTCTTTGCCTGAACTATCTTCTCCTCGACATTGACATAGACGAGCATGGAGATAAGAAAACCGACGAGCAGCATCGGCGGATAGAGCACCCTGTATATCCGCATATCGTAGAGGGTGTTGTCGTTTGTTATGAGCCGCGCCGCTATCGGCAGGAATATACCAGCTATCGACGGCGAAAGATTCTCAACAACGCATCTTATCGAGAGAACGTCCGAGCGCTCTATCGTATTGGGCGAAAGGACATTTATGAGGCTCTCATAGGCATCGACCATAAAGTTATAGAAGAACTGAAATCCGATATTGAACAGCAGAACGACTATACACTTCATCGTCAGCGACATATGCTCATACGGCATCAATACGAAGCCGATGCCGAGAACGACCGTCGGAATACCCATGGTCAGGATATACGGGCGGTACTTACCCTTCATGCTGCGCGTATTATCGATCATCTTTGCGCGCAGTGCAGTAAGCGGGAAGCCCGAGAGGATGCTTAGTATATATATGACATAGAGCGCGCCGGGGTCGATGCCGATAGTATTGCCTATGAGCGTATTGCCCACGGCGATTATCATATTCGACACGCAGTAGACTATAAATCTGACGCCTATGCCGCCCACAGAGAGCGAGGCTATCTCCTTATAGCTCATATACCGCTCCTTCGGCGGCTTGTTCCAGTGCGTTTTGACCGAAGAAGCAACGGCTTTTATTTTTCCGGCGATTTTCACAGTCATATTCCCCCTTGTTAAGATTAATTCAATGTGTTAGTATAAAAGAGTAAAATATTAAATGCTATGAGTAAAAAGGTGACGCTATGCCGATATTCGACGAAGAGATGTACTTATATGACAAGAATCAGAACAGCGATCTTTTTCATCTTCATTCTTTCGGCAGGCTCTTTCCCGACGCCGACTACATAATCTCGCTGAAGGACAACCCGAACACGATAATCGAATGCGTGACCGACGGGGTCGGATATATCGAGCACAACGGAACGGTCACAACTGTAGAAAAAGGCGACTGCTATATAATAAAGAAAGGCAGCGGCTACTCCTACTACTCCGACGACAAAAAGCCGTATTCCAAGGTTTGGGTAACGGTATACGGAAGCCTTATAGACAGGTGGCTCGACTTTTACAACATAGATCGGCAGGTGTATATAAAGCACCTTGACATCACATCATATTACAGCCAGATAAAGCAGACTGCGCTGGGCAGAGATATGCTCGACAACGACAAGAAGCTGATGCTCCTCGTCCACGGAATTATATTCGAGATGGCGATGGCGACCCCCGCGAACAGTCGGAGCCGCGAGGACGCGCCGTATATCAAGACCGCCGACAACGTTGTTCTCGACATAAAGAAATACATCGAAAAGCAATGCAACGAACGGCTGACAAACAGGGATCTGTCGCTGAAATTCGGCATCTCGCAGAACACGATGAACGACCTGTTCATCAGAAAATACGGCATCTCGACATCGCAGTATCACATGCAGTGCAAGCTCTCTTCCGCCGAATATTTTCTCAAGAGCACCGATTTGACGATAGACGCGATAAGCGGGCTTATCGGCTTTTGCGACCGCAGCCATTTCAGAAAAGCGTTTATGAAGGCATACAGCATTTCGCCGAATCAATACAGAAAAAAGCTCAAATCCGACCTCAATGCAGAATAATTGTTGTCACCGATCTCGGCGTGATTTTTATATGCTCGGGGTCGGCGATGTCATATTCGCGAAGATTATCGTTATCGTCCGTGACCGCTGATTTTATAGCTGAGTACTGCTCCGGCAGGCTCAGCTCTTTTTCTTTTTCGGTGCCGTTTATCATTATAACCGCGCAGCCGCCGTCATATTTGAACGCGAGCAGGCGCAGCTCGGAATCGTCGCAGGCGGCATCAACGCGGACGGAGCCTGCGGGAATATATTTCGAGAAGTTTCCCGTAACATAGTAGCGTTTGGTCATCTCGAAGGTTTTATCGTCAAGATTTATGTATATCAGCCCGTCGCAGTAATCGACCTCGGACACGGCTATCCAATGCTGCCACGAGATAACATTGAGCACGGACAGATCCTCGTACATAACATTCGCCGTGACGAGTGCCGAGTCCATGCCCTTGTCGCGCCCGCCCTGCATATGAGTCCATTCGCTCATATTGACAGGGACATCCGGATAGTTTTTGCTCATCCACTTCGCGAACCGCTTTAGGAAGCTCATGCGGTTGTTAAAAAACGGGATGGGCATATGCAGGCAATAGGAATGGATATCGAGAGCACCGAGGCGAGTGCGGACGAGCGGATCGCCCAAGACGGCACGCGAATAGCTCTTGTTGAACCAGCGGATATCGCCGTTTTCACAGCCGGAGAGCCTAACACCGTCAAGCGTTTTTCTGCCGTCAAGCTCTTTGACAAACGCACGGAACACCTTTCGGCAGCTCGAAGGGCGGTAGTGGCAGCCCTCCTGCCCGCCGTTCCAAATCCAGAACGGCTCATTGACGGGCGAGATATATTTCACGGGTATGCCCTCGCCGACAAAATGCTCGGCAACATCGGCGCAGTATTTGGCAAACGCGGGATAGTTCTCTTCCTTTATATTCTCTCTGAACATCTGATGCTTGTCGAGATGCGTCTTGCGGTTATTCGTCAGGCGTTCTATCGGGGAATTGACGAAGAAAATAACCTCGTCCGCACCGTCGCTGACGGCACGGCGCATCATATATACCGCCGCGGCATCGCGTGACCAGTCGTATTCGTTGGGAGCAGTCTCAAAGCACTCTGTCGCTCTCGCGGGCATACTGAAAGTGCCGCGTCCGCTGTGCTTCGACCCGCCGCCGATATTGTAGCGGTAAATGCTCAGACCGATACCCTCGGTCTTGCTGAAAAGCAGCTCGCTGATTCTGTCCCTGACAGGCTTGCCGCTTATCGGATCCTCGTGAGTCCAGCCTCCGACTATCTGTGCCCACCATGCCCCGCTCGCGCCGAAGCCCTCCATAGTCTGATATCGCTTCTCTCCGTTTATACTCAGCTTCAATTTCTATGCCCCCTATGTGAAAAGTGCATATATTTTTCATCTTATTTTAAATTATATCATAGCTTTTCACGGAGTAAAGGTATTTTTTACCGAAAAAAGAGTACTTTTATATTCAACTTGCGTTTGCCGATGTTTCGCACAGGAGGTATTCTTTTATCGGCTGTCCGTAATTTTTTGTAAAAGATTCATATAATTGTGCGCATATGTTTTATCTTTATGTTGAATTTGTATTGCTTTTTGGAGCGTGTTCCCGTATAATCATACAATAGAGGTTACTTGACCCGCGGGGAATTCGGGAGGTGCGAATTATGAACACCGTAATAGCTGTTGTGCTTGTCGTGCTCGCCGCAGCCGTCGCGCTGCTGTTCGTGATATGCGGCTTTCTGTTCAATCAGATAATATGGTATAAGCCTGTTAAGCTCCCCGCCGCAAAGAGTGAGGTCGAGGACGACTTTGCAAGAGATCACAGAAAAGCCGAAGAAGAGTTCGGGAAAATGCCGTTTGAAAAGCTCACCGTTTCGGCATCGAACGGTGAAAAGATATATGCGCGCCTGCTCCTGCCCGAGCAGAGCAACGGGCGCATGATAATCGCCTGCCACGGGGCGCACAGCTCCGGAATATGCGAATTCTGCTTCTCTGCGCCGTACTTCCACCGCATGGGTTATACAATTCTGATGCCTGAGCACCGCGGATGCGGCGAGAGCGAGGGAAAATTCTTAGGCTACGGCACGCACGAATCAAAGGACACTTTTCTTTGGATAGACTGCGCCCGCAAACGGTTCCCGGAGCTTAACATATTCCTGCTCGGCGTGTCGATGGGCGGCGCAACGGTTCTAATGATGAGCGACAAAATAACCGACCCGGCGGTCAAGGGAATCATCGCGGACTGCTCCTACACGAGCGCATGGGACGAGTTTGCCTATCAGCTCAAAAATCCGTTCGGACTTCCGGCGTTTCCCCTGCTTTATATATTCAACTTATATTGCCGCATAATCTGCAAATACAGCCTGCGCGACGCGTCGCCGATAAAAGCCGTGCGCAGCGCAAAAGTGCCGATACTTTTTATTCACGGCGCGAAAGACGCGCTCGTGCCCGTAAAAATGCAGAATGAGCTGTTTGACGCTTGCCCGACGAAGAAGGAGCTGCTGACGGTCGAAAACGCGGTTCACGCGCAGAGCTACTATACCGACCCGCGGGCGTATGAAGCGGCGGCGGAAAAATTCATAAACGAATGTGAAGGCACTGAAAATAAATCCGCGCTTCAAGCGCCCATAGGAGGAAAACAAATTGGCTAACAACGAAAGGCTGAAGGAAAAACGCTATGTCGGAGTAAAAGAAACGGTGCTCTACGGCGTAGCAAACGGCGGTCAGGTCATCGGATACAACATGGTTCGCATGCAGCTGACCTTCTTCCTGGTGACCGTGTTCGGCATACCCGAGGGAGCGGTCGCAACGATGATAACCGTCATGGGTATCTGGGACGCGCTCAACGACCCGATGATGGGGACGATAGTTGACAAGACCCGCACGAATCTCGGAAAGCTTCGCCCGTATCTGCTCTTTGTGCCCATTCCGCTCGGAATAGCTACAGTCGTATTCTTCGGCGGCGCGGAGTTCCTCGCGGGAGTTCAGTCAACGACGCTCAAGATAGTCTATATGTGCGTCACGTATTTCATCTGGGAGTTCTTCTACACGATAGGCGACATTCCGTTCTGGGGGCTGTCCGCCGCGATATCCCCTAACCCCATTGACAGGTCGAATACCATCACCTCCGCCCGCTTCATTTCAAGCATCATCGGCGGACTTGTAACGCCCATAATCTCGCTGTTTATCGACCTGAGCAACAAGGGCGTTATCGGAATCAATATGCGCCAGCTCTTCCTCGTGATGGGAATTATCGCGGGCACTGTCGGCATGGGACTTTTCTCGCTCTCCGGTATCTTCTGCCGCGAACGCGTGGTTCAGAACTCCGACGAGCCGAAGGTTCTTGACTGCTTCAGATTCCTTTTCAAAAACAAGCCCCTGCTCCTCATCGTCTGCTCAAATATTCTTGCGACGGTCGGCGGAGTCACGGACACCTTCTCGCAGTATTTTTACATATTCTCCCTCGGCGCGGCGAGCTGGGGCACGATAATCGGAATACCCGGCATTGTTTCCGGCTTCCTTGCATATCTGCTGCTGCCCGCTTTCGAGAGAAGATGGACCTCAAAGCAGATCGTTATCAGAACAACAATAATCAAAGCGGTTGTCGGAACGGTAACATTCCTCGCGGGCATGAAATTCTACCGCAACCCCGCAATTATCGTTCCCCTGCTCATGGTTCAGGGCTTCATATTCAGTGCACTGTCGAGCATAAACATGGTCGTCCCCACGAAGATGATAGGCGACACGGTCGATTACATGGAGTGGAAAACCGGCGAGAGAAACGAGGGCATGGCGTTCTCGCTGCTGACCTTTATCAGCAAGCTCACGGGTTCGCTCTGCACGGCTATTGCAACGGCGATAATTCCGGTTATAGGTCTTGTCACCGTCGAGCTTGCGGACAATTCGCTCCAGCTTGTTGAAAATCCGCAGATAAACACCCGCTTCTGGCTCTGGGCGCTTGTGACGGTACTGCCGCCCGTGGTGTCGCTAATCTCGCTCATCCCATATAAGTTCTATGACCTCGAGGGCAAGAAGCTCAGGGACATTCAGGAGGAGATGATTGCTCGCCGCGAGCTCAACTCAAAGACGATATCCAAGGCGGAAGGAGAGATATAAATGGAACGCAAATGCCCGAAATGCGGCGGAAAGCTCGGCATATTCGACCTAAAGCCCAACTGCCCCCACTGCGGATGCAGCATCATGTACTACGACATGGACAAACGCCTCGAGGAGGATTCGATAAAGGCCGAGGCGGAGTGGCAGAAGCTCGATGAGATTCTCGACAAGATAACTCCCGCGTTCGTCAAGAAGAAGAGAGCCGAGAGGGAAGAAAAAGATAGAAACGAAAAAGAAGATTGATTCTTGGGCTGTCGCATTCAGCGCAGACCAAAGAGCAAAAATACAAAGGTCATATTCACGTCTGATAACACGGATTATGACCTTTGTTTTATTTGATTTTTGCTCTTTTAAGCGCCTTTTTGCCGCTCGCAGTATTACTTATACAGCTTCGGGTCAAAAAACGCTTTCTGCATCTAAATGCGGCAGCCCGCCAAAATTGCTTGAACACCGCAACAAAATTTGCCAAAACTGTGGCAAAAGTCACGGCGATATGATAAAATTCGATTAGAACAAAGCTTCAAGGAGAGGATTGTATGCTTCGCAGACAGATGCAGCTTGATTTTTCCGGAATAAAGACATATTCGGCTGAGGATCGCCACAATCTCGTCACTATAGACAACATGATGACGCCCGGCGTCACTCCGCACGAGGAATACAAATACGAGGGCTTTGATGAGCTTGTTGAGAGAATAGTCAAGGCGCGCAAGAACGGACATCCCGTCATATGGAGCATGGGCGCGCACGTTGTCAAAAACCGCCTTTCCCGCTATGTCATCGAGCTGATGAAAATGGGCGTTATCACGCACATTGCCGCAAACGGCGCGACGAGCATACACGACTTTGAGCTCGCGTATCTCGGCGGCACTTCGGAGGATGTGCCGACCGCGATTGAGGACGGCTCGTTCGGAATGTGGGAGCAGACGGGCGCATGGATGAACGAAGCTATCAGGCGCGGCGCGAAGCTCAACATCGGCTACGGCGAGGCACTCGGCGAATATATAGACATGCACCCCGAGAAGTTCCCGAACCGCGAGGACTGCATACTCTGGAACGCATATAAACTGGACATTCCCGCGACCTACCACATTGCGCTCGGCACGGATATCATCCACCAGCACCCCTCCTGCGACATGGAGGCTATCGGCAAATGCTCGGGAATCGACTTCAAAAAGATGGCTTACAGCGTATCACAGCTTGACGGCGGCGTTTTTCTGAACTTCGGCTCTGCCGTCATCGGTCCCGAGGTGTTCCTCAAGACTCTCTCAATAGCGCGCAACCTCGGCTATCCCACTTTTAACATAACCACAGCGAACTTCGACCTCGTGCGTCTGGGCAACTTTCGCTGCAAGATAGGGTACGAAGATCCGAACTATTATTACCGCCCCCGCAAGAATATCGTCAACCGCCCAACCTGCCGCGGCGGCATGGGCTGGCACTTTGAGGGCGACCATCAGATAACCATCCCCACGCTCTACGACAAGCTCAAGGAGCAGCTTTGATTCGAGGTAAGATATGCTTTCAAAAGAACAGGTCAAAAAAATATGCGCCGGCATAAAAAATGTGCGCATAGGAATAATCGGCGACTTCTGCGTTGACATCTACTGGCACGCGGACATGACGAAATCGGAGCTTTCGCGTGAGACTCCGCACTATCCCCTGCCGATAGTCGGCGAGAGGGTCTATCTCGGCGCGGGCGGAAATGTTGCGGCGAATCTCGCGGCACTCTCCCCCAAAGAGCTTATTCCGATAACCCTTGTCGGCGGCGACTGGCGCGGTATGCTCATGGAGGACATATTCCAAAAGAGCGGCATGAACACGGATTTTGCCATCAAGGTGTCAAACCGCTTCACCAATGCCTACTGCAAGCCGATGCGAAAGGGCATATCGGAGCTTGAATATGAAGATCCGCGCCTCGACTTCGACAACTACGAGCCGATATCAAAGGAGACCGAAGACAGGGTAATTGACAGTCTCAGAAAAATCTCTGAAAATATCGACGCGCTCTGTGTTGCGGATCAGTTCAGATTCGGCATAATCACAAAGCGCGTGCGCGATGAGATAATCACACTTGCAAAATCGGGGCTCACCGTCATTGCGGACAGCCGATACAGCATAGGCGAATACACCGACTGCATTTTGAAGCCCAACGAGGTCGAGTGCTGGCGTGCGGTGTATAATAACGAAGGCTACGCAGACGCGGCATACGGCGAGTTCATCGAAGCGGCGAAGTTGCTTGCAAAAAAGAACCGCTCGACCGTGTTCTGCACGCTCGGAAAACGCGGCTCGGCAGTCACCGACGGAAACAGGACGGAGACAGCCGATGCAGTACTGTTCGACGGTGAGGTTGACATCTGCGGCGCGGGCGACACCTCACTCTCCGCCTTTTCCGCGGCAGTCGCCGCAAGGACGGAGCTCAAAACGGCGGCTCAGTTCGCGGGGCTTGCGTCCGGCGTGACGGTCAGAAAAATCGGCGTCACGGGCACGGCGTCGCCTGAAGAAATAGAAGCACTCGCGCAGTAAGAAAATAAAACCAAGAGGCACAAAATGAGTTTTTCAATCGAAACTATAAAAGAATACGGCGGCAGGGGCTTCAAATGCGCCCTGTTCGATTTTGACGGCACGATAAGCCTTATCCGCGAGGGCTGGCAGAAGGTGATGATTCCGTATTTCTGCGAGGTCATCGAGGCTCTCGGCACGAACGAAAATAAAGACGCAATTTGCGAGGAGGTCACGGAATTTGTTGACCGCCTGACCGGCAAGCAGACGATATTCCAATGCGTCGCGCTCGACGAGGCAGTTGTTCGCCGCGGCGGAGAGCACGTTGACCCGGGCGAATACAAAAAAGAATATCTGCGCAGACTCGAAACGCGGATAGCCGACAGAAAAAAGGGACTCGAAAACGGCAGTCTCTCCCCTGACGACCTCGCGGTCAGAGGGTCTGTCGGATTCATAAGAGCACTGAGAAATGCAGGGATAAGATGCTTCCTTGCGAGCGGCACGGACGAAGAGGATGTCGTATATGAAGCGTCCCTAATTGGGGTCAAGGATCTCTTTGACGGCGGCATACACGGCGCGAAGGACGCGCTGCTCGACTGCTCGAAAGAGGCGGTTATAAAGAACATGATCGAAGAGCGAAAGCTCGACCCGGAGGAGCTTGTCACCTTCGGCGACGGCTTCGTTGAGATAGAACTCACGGCGAAGCTCGGCGGCTATGCGGTCGGCGTGGCTACAAACGAAAAGACCGGCGACGGAATAGACGAAAAGAAACGGTCAAGGCTCCTGTCGGCGGGCGCGGATATGATAATCTCGCACTTCGGGGACACCGAAGCGATACTCAAAGCACTGCATATATAGGCAGACCGGCTGCGAGCTGTCGGAGGTATCGCTCCAAGCTCCGAGTTCAGCTGCCGATACCGTGAGCTCAGGACGGTCCGTCCGGTTCTCATCCACAGAAAAAATCGGCAAATAGACGCTCTGCACATATTCGCGGTTCTTGAGCATAAATATGTCGGTCATGCGGCGGACGGTGTTGGCGCTCGCCCACTCCGGTGATATTCCAAGTCCATGGAAGCCGGATTGACGGCAGGGTTTTTCGGGGAAAACAGAATTAACTGCCGGAAGTCCGAAACATTCTGCGGGTACGAAAGGAACAGGCAAGATGAATCAAAAACTTCACCCATTGATTGCTCTTTTATTGGTTGCCGTGTTGACAGCCGCATTGCTCTGCAGCTGTTACAACAAGACGGAAAGTCATTCCGATGAACCGAGCGGCATAGCTGTGATGCTGACAACTGACTCAGACAGAGGAAATACAACTTACCAAAAAGCGGCTGGATCTGATGTCACGGCAGAAAAAAGTGCAGTCACTTCCGGTCAGGCAAAAACACCTGCCGCCTCTGCAAAAGCAACCGAAGCCGCGGCTTCTCCGTCACAGATCGGAGAACCTGCAAAAGGCAATAAATCCGCCTCGTTTACAGCCTGTTCAATCAGCACTTCACAATTCGGTACCTTTCGGTATTGGCTGTACACACCGTCTAATCCTACGGAGAATATGCCGCTTATCGTCTATCTGCACGGCGGTTCCGGAAAAGGTAACGATCTGAATCTGATCACTACCGCAGACGGCTTTCCAAAATATCTGCAGTCGGGGCAGCTTGGGAATGTGCGTGCCTATGTAGTCATTCCGCAGCTGCCAAGCACGCAAAATGGTTGGGTCAATGCCGCCAAAGCCATTTTCGATTTGATTGATCGGACGGCATCTATATATAAAATCAACAGGAGCAACATCTCGCTGACGGGACACAGCATGGGCGGCACTGGAACTTGGAACCTCGCCTGCACTTACTCGAACTTGTTTGCCCGGATAGCGCCCCTTTCCGGTAGTATCCGCAATACGCCGGATATCATCGGCAAGCTGAAAAATATCCCGATACGAGCCTTTGTCGGCTCGGCGGATACCATTGTGCCGCCGGATTCCTCGAAAGAGGTTGTTGCCGCATTGAAAGCGGCGGGCGGCAACGCCGAGATTACCGTATTCGACGGTGCGGACCATTTTTCCGTGCCGAGGTTGACCTTCCTTGATGCAAATATTGACCTTGTCGGATGGCTGATCGGCGGCTGATACGGTTAATGGGCGAAGGACTTGATGTCGCACATCAAAAGCACAGTCGCATAACATGTCCCGAAACGCTTGTCTTTTTGAGAGAACATGACGGGGCTGATAATAAACGAGCGTTCGTTAAAAACAAACAGAGATTAGCGAGGTCGTCCACATACAGGAACTCTCTTCAGTGGGCTCCTCATCGGGCTGGTCGCCCTCTTCGGTCTGTTCCTCCGAACCGGTGATTTCTTCTTCCTGCTCCGGAACTTCCTCACAGACGGTTTCGGTCTGGGGCGCATCCTCATCCCGGATGATGCCCTCATCCAGCAAGATCCGGATGATCTCCGGCTCTGCGTTCTCTTCAATCACAAGCGTTCCCTCCTTCTCAACGGTGTAGTTGCCGACGATGTAAGCGCACCGCGGCATAAAAGTGTACTGGGAGTGAAGCCCAGTCAATGCCATCAGGCGGCTTAGCCGAGGTTATTCCTCGTTGCCTGCCGCCCACCGCGTAGAGGTAGCATATTCGAGCAGCACAGCCATGCTGATGCATGGCTGTCGGAAGAATATATTCATCAGTGCTTTAGTTTTGTCCAGCCAAAAGGAATGTACAGAACCAGATTCAATAAATTTCCTGCCCATGTACCGGCATTCGGCACAGCTTCAGATGCAACCGAATGTTTTCATTGTATCCCGGCACACGGCGTAAGAGCGTGATGTAAAGAATCAAGAACACGCTGTAGGCTGTCGGGAGCCATGACTTCTCCTTACGGTTGAGCCACGCAAGTAGACCAAGGGCTACAAGTATAACTATCTCAGGAACAGTCAGGTTTGCGCTGGTGCTATAGTGGATCTGGCGCAGCAGTTCTCTCAAACGCTATAACCCCGGCTCTTGATGGTCTCTACAACCTGTGACACATACTTCTGGCAGGTGTCGTGGTCGGGAGCTTCCACCATGACGCGGACAACCGGCTCGGTACCGGACTCACGCACGAGGATGCGGCCGGTGTCGCCCAGCGCCTCGGCGACCGCCTTAACTGCTGCCTGCACGGCGGCATCGTCCTGCGCAGCTTTCTTATCGGTCACACGGACATTTTCCAGCACCTGCGGATAGATGGTCAGCGGCTCAGCCAGCTTGCTCATGGGAACCTTCTTGGTCAGCATTACCTCCATCATCTTCAGGCTGGTCAGAATACCGTCACCGGTGCTGGCGTACTTCGAGAAGATGATGTGGCCGCTCTGCTCACCGCCAATACGGCAGCCGTACTTTGCCATATATTCATAGACGTACTTGTCACCAACGGCGGTCTTGGCGTAGCCGATGCCCTTTTCATCAAAGGCCTTGTACAGACCGAAGTTGGACATGACTGTAGTAACCACAGTATTGGTCAGCAGTTTTCCACGCTCCTTCATGTAGCAGCCGTAGATGTACAGGATGTGATCACCGGTGATGACATTGCCCTTCTCATCCACGCACAGGCAGCGGTCTGCATCGCCGTCATAAGCGAAGCCAACATCCAGCCCCTTTTCCACCACGAACTTCTGCAAGCCTTCAATGTGAGTGGAGCCGGCATTGTTGTTGATATTTAGACCGTTGGGATGTGCGTTGATGACGTAGGTATCCGCACCGAGGGCATCGAACACGCTCTTTGCAATGTTCCAGCTTGCGCCGTTGGCACAGTCCAGGCCGACCTTGACACCCTTGAAGGAGTAGATACCCAGAGAAATCAGATAGCCCATATAGCGGTTACGGCCAGAGACATAGTCCACAGTACAGCCAATATGTTCACGGTGAGCAAAGGGCAACTCAGACCAGTCCTTATCGAACACACGGAGTTTCCCGTCGATGTAGTCCTCGACAAGCAGCAGAGTCTCTTCCGACATTTTTTCGCCGTAGCAATCAATCAGCTTTATGCCATTGTCATAAAACGGATTGTGGCTGGCGGAGATCATGATACCGCAGTCAAAGTCATCCACGCGGGCAATGTATGCCACAGAAGGCGTAGTGGTAACGTGTAGCAGGTAGGCGTCTGCACCAGATGCCGTCAAACCAGCAACCAGGCTGTACTCGAACATATAGCTGGAGCGGCGGGTGTCTTTGCCGATCACAATGCGGGCAGGGTTGGTGTCGCCGTTGCGCTCCCGGAGCATGTTGTAGTACCAACCGAGAAAACGACCTACTTTGTAAGCGTGGTCAGCGGTCAGAGTTATTCCGGCTTCGCCACGGAAGCCATCAGTACCAAAGTATTTTCCCATTATAATTTCCCTCATCCAAAGAGTGAATAATCGAATAGGTATATGCTTTAGCCGAGAAAAGTTCTCGTTGCCTGCTGCTCACCACGGAGAGGTAGCATATCTGGGCAGCATGGCCATGTGGCTTAACACATGACCGTTGTGTGGATAATCAGTATTTTCTCCACACCATTTTGTTGACTACATTGACATAGCCCTGAATAATGCGGACCACCTTCATAGACACAGTCTCATCTACATAGTCGGGGCAGGGCTTGCCCAAAACGCCCTTCTGCTTCATCTCGATAGCCATATCAGTCGCGTTGAGAAGCTCCCGGGTGGTGATACCCGCCAGAATGAAGTCACCGGCTTCCAGTGCCTCTGGACGCTCGGTGGAGGTACGGATGCACACGGCAGCGATAGGATGACCAATAGACAGATAGAAACTGCTCTCCTCTGGTAGTGTGCCGGAGTCAGAGACGATAGCCAAAGCGTTCATTTGCAGCTTATTGTAGTCATTGAAGCCCAGAGGCTCATTAACCCGGACACGAGAATCCAACTGAAATCCGCTCTTTTCTAGACGGTGCTTGCTGCGGGGATGACAGGAGTACAGAATGGGCATATCATACTTTTCTGCCAGAGCGTTGATAGCAGTGAACAGACTCAGGAAATTCTTTTCAGAGTCAATGTTTTCTTCCCGATGTGCGGACAGCAGAATGTACTTATCTTTTTCCAGTCCCAAACGTTCCAGAACATCGCTCTTCTGAATCTTCTCCAGATTCATGTGCAGCACTTCCGCCATGGGAGAGCCAGTCTGGTAAGTACGCTCCTTGGGCAGGCCGGTGTCCGCCAAGTACTTCCGAGCGAACTCTGAATAGCACATGTTCACGTCGGAGATCACATCCACGATGCGACGGTTGGTCTCCTCCGGCAGGCACTCATCCTTGCAGCGGTTGCCAGCCTCTATGTGAAACAGAGGGATGTGCAACCGCTTTGCACTGATGGCAGAAAGGCAGGAGTTGGTATCGCCCAGCACCAGATAACCCTCCGGCTGCAATTCAGACAAAAGCGCAAAGCTGCGCCCCAGAATATTTCCGCAGGTCACACCTAGATTCTCGCCAACCACAGGAACTAGAATGTCCGGACCATATTCCCCGAAGGTGTTTTTGAGTTCAAAATCCTCCCAGAAAACAGTAGAAAGGTTTCTGTCCCAGTTCTGATTGTAATAAACTACGCAGCAGTCAAAGTATTCACGGCAGCGTTTGATAACTGCAGCTAGCCGAATGATCTCCGGCCGAGTGCCGCAGCCAATCATGACCTTGGTGCGCCCGTCGTTTTTCCATGTAAAGTTGTGTTCCATAAATTTCTCCTAACCTCACCCAGTATTCTTCTCTTACACCGGCTCGAAGAAGGTATCCGGATGGTTCGGGTCAAAAATCTCATTACAAGTCATGACCGTCACCAAGTTTTCTTTTTCAGACAGATTGATTATATTGTGTGTCCAACCGGGGATCATGTGAACTGCCTCGATCTTATCTCCGGAAACTTCAAACGCCACTGTCTCTCCGGTGTTGATATTACGCTCCTGAATCAGACCATGACCTGCTACCACAATGAACAGTTCCCACTTGGAGTTATGCCAATGCTGACCTTTCGTGATACCGGGGCGGCTGATGTTGATGCTCACCTGCCCACAGTCAGCAGTGTGAACCAGTTCCGTAAAGGAACCGCGATTGTCCACATTCATCTTTAAGGCGTACTTGAACTTGTCCGTCGGCAGATAGGTCAGATACAGCGAATAGAGCTTCTTTGCAAAAGAACCGTTTGGCATCTTTGGCATCATGAGCGTATTCGGCTGTTCCTTGAACTCTTGCAACAAATCCACGATTTCACCTAACGTGACTTTGTGGGTAACAGGCACACAGCAGTAGCGGCCATCTTCCTTCAGGACCGTTTCCACGCCATCAAACTCGCAGTGCTGCTCCTTACCCTCCAGCAGGTCGAACATACCTTCCACAAGGTCATCGATGTAAAGCAGTTCCAACTCCGTGCTGCGGTCGTTGACCGTGAACGGTTCATCGTTGGCAACTGCCCAGCAGAATGTGGAAACGGCACTGTTGTACTTCGGGCGGCTGTGGCCCATAAGGTTCACAAAGCGGTAAACAGCGACCTTCGCCCCAGTCTCTTTCGCGTACTCGAAGAACAGTTCTTCGCCGGCCTTCTTGCTGCGACCATATTCGCTGTTTCCAAAACGCCCAGCCAGTGTCGCCTGAATAGAGGAGGACAGCATAATTGTTGCCTTGTTGTTGTGTTTTTTCAGACAGTTCAACAGGTCGGATGCAAAGCCGAAGTTGCCCTTCATGAAGTCCTCCGGGTTTTCCGGACGATTCACACCAGCCAGATTGAACACAAAGTCAGCCTTCTGACAATATGCATCCAGTTCTTCCGGAGCGGAGTTCAAATCGTACTCGTAGATTTCTTCGATATGCAGATTGGGTCGGGTTTTGTTTTTTCCGTCCCGGATATTTTTCAGGTTGTTGCACAGGGCGGTTCCTACCATACCCTTGGCACCTGTGATTAGAATGTTCATCCTTTCACCTCTTTAGTGGACTGCGGTGCAGTCGGAGATATCTGCGCTGTCCGGTACATTTGCGTTATTGCCAATCGTGCAGTTGCTACCAATGCGGACATAGCTACCAATGGTTGCTCCAGTGCGAATGACGCTATTGGTATAAACCAGTGCGTAATCTCTGACGGATACATCGCAATGGACTTCCGTGCCAGCATTTAACAGGACACCACTACCAACTACTGCACCGTTCTGGACACAGACGTTCTGCAATATCACACAGCCGTTACCCAGTTTGGCGTAGGGACTGATGTAAGCACTGGGCGCAATGATGTTCGGAAAAGAATATCCGAGTGCTTTTGCGTTCTCATATACCCGCGCCCGGAACTTATTGTTTCCAATGCCAACTACTAAGAGTTTATATTCACTGTGTAATTTTTTCAAGTCGCTGATTGCCCCGACAACAGGAATACCGCAGATTTCAGTACCAACAGTTTGTCCATCGTCCACAAAGGCGCAATCATATTGCAGCATTGCCTGTTCAGACACCATGCGGCCAAAGCCACCAGCACCAACCAGAAGTAGCTTTTCTTTAGACATTGGGAATGCCCTTCAGCTCATTCTGGACATACTCCGTGGTCAAGATTTTCTTCACAGTGCCTTCCACATCCAGACGAGTGGTGTTATGGCTGGTGTAGGATTCGTCAGCCATGGTATGTACTTCGCCCTTGACCACGAACTTGTCGTAGTTCAGATCGCGGTTATCAGCTGCCACACGGAAGTAGTGGCCCATATCCTGGCTGCGCAGACGCTCCTCGCGGGTCATAAGGGTTTCGAACAGCTTTTCGCCGTGGCGGGTACCGATGATATTCGTACCAGTATCTCCGAAGAGCTGCTGGACAGCCTTCGCCAGATCGCCGATGGTAGAGGCATCTGCCTTCTGGATGAACAGATCGCCGGGGTTCGCATGCTGGAAAGCAAACATGACCAGATCCACAGCCTCGTCCAAATTCATCAGGAACCGGGTCATGTTGGGGTCGGTGATAGTGATGGGATTGCCAGCCTTGATCTGGTCGATGAACAGCGGAATGACACTGCCGCGGCTGCACATAACATTGCCGTAACGGGTGCAGCAGATGGTCGTGCCGCCGCGCTCAGCAGCCACACGGGCGTTGGCGTAAATAACGTGCTCCATCATAGCCTTGGAAATGCCCATAGCGTTGATGGGGTAAGCCGCCTTATCGGTGGACAGGCAGACAACACGCTTGACACCTGCATCGATAGCGGCATGTAGGACATTGTCAGTACCGATAACGTTCGTCTGAACGGCTTGCATGGGGAAGAACTCGCAGGAAGGCACCTGCTTCAGAGCAGCAGCATGGAAAATGTAGTCAACACCGGGCATTGCATCACGGATAGACTGCGGATTACGGACATCACCGATGTAGAACTTAACCTTCTTAGCGGTTTCCGGATGCTTAGCCTGAAGCTCGTGGCGCATATCATCCTGCTTCTTTTCATCGCGGGAGAAGATACGGATCTCCTTCAAGTCAGAATCCAGAAAGTGCTTCAGAACGGTAGAACCAAAAGAACCAGTACCACCAGTGATCATAAGGGTTGCGTTATCAAATGCAGACATTTCAAGTACCTCTTTCTCTTTATTATTTTAATGCTAAATCTGTTATAATTTTGCAAGTTGAAACAACTCAGTTTACAAATCGTTCACAGTTACTTTTTTTAAACCCTCTGCAGAAATTTATTGTTTCAATCACACAGTAGGGAATCATACAAATAATATTCGCTATAATCACAGAAAGCATATTGTTTGTAATTTGGGATAGGATGTAGGCCAGCGGTATATTTGCTGCAGCACCAACCGTCAACCATATAACTTGACTTTTCAATTTGCACATACCATTGGAATATGTACAAAGAAATGTTCTATATGCCATAACTGAACCAGAAATGGCAAACACAAGTGCATTTTTCACATTGACAGGAATGGTTCCATTTCCTAGCCAGATATTAAAAATCAACTGAAGTAATGGTACAATCAAAAACTCCCCCAATGTAATAACAATGCAGAATGCCATAGACAAATAATACGATTTTCTCAGCCAGTCATAGTTTTTCTCTGCTTTCGCTTTTGTAATAATTGACCATATTGCAGTTGAAAACAAAACAACAACAGTTCCAGGCAACGAAAAAATTTTATAGTATATCTGGTATTCTACAACAGCAGAATTTCCAACAAATGCTGAAATCAAATAACTATTCGTGTTATCCAAAACCAATGCCATCAATTGTAACCAAAGGAACTTTGTACCTGTTGACAAAATAGAAACAGCACTATCCATTGAAAATAGCCTGAATGTTGGACAGCTATCTCTCAAATCGACTGCAAAAACAAATACCGTAGCAACAATCAGTGGCAAATTAACTGCTATAAGGTAAAAAAAGGCAAGCTGAATTATGTCATCATTCCTGCTTGTTGAATTGCAAACGGTAACCAAAGCAAGCATGATAATATTTGTAATTAGACTCAGCAAGCCTGGAATAAACGCTTTTTGAAGCGCATATAGAATTGAGGTCACAAGTCTCAAAACAAGCTGTAGCAATATTGACACAATCAAGATAAGTACAGCCTTATTAAATACTTCAGGCTGAATTATATCAGTCGAGATATTAAACACTTTGTTCCAACTGACAAAGTTTCCAAGAAAAGCTACAGCTATTGTTATTACGCCAGCTATACCAAAGAGAAATATATAGGCAGAAGATATCAGTTTACGTATTTGTTTATGATTATTTTGGGATATTGCATAAACCAAACTATTCCTTAGTCCATTTCCTATCCCCATGTCACAGTTCAAAATCCATGCTAGAACTGACAAAATCGTGAACCAAGCTCCAAGAATCTCGCTGTTTCCAAAATAACTTATATAAGCCGGGGTCGTAAATAGTGCGATTAGTATTGAACCAATTTTAATTGCTACAGACGCAGCTGAGTTAATCATCAAGAGTTTTGAATTTTGACTTTTATCAACCTTCAATATTTTAACCTTTCCTTTCTATTGTTTCCACCAAATCTACGAAAGCCATTGGAGTTGAAGTGTAGAATATTTTCTCCAGCGTGTCATCAGATATTATGTCACTACTATTTAAGATTACACCAAATTCATTCGTTTGCTCTCCCGTATCTTGGTCAATTGCTATTCCTAACGGATATTTTTCCAACTGTTTCCAATTAATGTCATCTTTCGGTCCAAAATAGACTATGGGTTTATGATATGTCAAATACTCAAAGAACTTACCTGATACCGAATCAAGTCTTTCCGAACGGAAGTAAACTAGAACATCGCTATTTCTCAAGACACTGTCCACGCAATCATGTGAAATCAACCCGTGATAAAAGATTCGTTTATTATCACAATTATGCTGTAAATAATCATCCATATTCGTTGAGCCATATAAATGCAGTTCTGCATTATGGCTTTTAGTATATTTAAGGAACCACGAGAAGAACTTCGACGGATCATAAAATCCATCCCTAATAGTTCCCATATATGTCCAGATTTCCTTATCGCTATTATTTCTTAGAGATTCATCGAACTGTGTTCGTTGAATATTAAAGAGTGGAACATTCAGCACAGCCAATCGAGAAATATTATCAGATTTCAATATATTTGTGTAGAACTTCGAATGTCCTTCCATTACGACAATCTTATCGGCAACAGTAAGAACTCTATTTTCCCATTTAACAGACTTGTTCTGCAATTTTTTCTTTAGCTTTAAAAAAGCTTGTTCTTTTCCGTAATTAGAGCCTCCATCAATATAATAGGCTATCCACTTTACATCCGGACAAGTTTTCTTCACTAAATATCCTGCCGCAATTGAATCTAAAGGAGCATTAACAGAGACAACATAGTTTATACCATTCTCTTTAATTTGACGTATAATTTGTTTGCTCCATCGTTTTGTAAACATTGGAGAAACAATCGGATAGAAGGGCATGCAAACTATTCGTGTCACCCTGTTCAAGAAAATGCCCGTATTACCAAGCACTCTCTTCTTCTTTGCCTCTGCGGTAAACATCGCCTTTATCATTAACTGACGTGATAATGCAGGTTTTGTATATTCAATATGAACATCATCCACTGTTTCGCTGTTCTGATTCGGTTTACCCTCAAATGCATTAATGTAAACTTCCCATCCACGTTGTTTTAACACCGTTGCGATATTCTTAACACAAATTGAATTTGCTGTTGGCTGAGGCGACCACATATCCGTTAAAAATAAAAATTTTTTCATATTCATATCAATTCCTTTATTCGCTCTGTTCAATCCGTTTTCTCTCTGAGTCATGCGCTGGATTCATGCAAATGAACGTCAAGAACGTCACCGAAACATGACTCATAAAGCAATCATCAATAAAGAATAATAAGAAAAAGATAATGCACAATGCTCGTTGAGTAACATTACTATAAGTATCAAACAATTTAACAAACATAAGAACACAAACAAGGAATCCTATTAATCCACACCCGTATAGAATATAAGAAGCTCCGCTAAACCATGTTACAAGAACTGTATCCGGTGTACTTCCATATCCTTTTCCAACAATCAAATTAAATAACGGCAATTGGAAGTATTGCAGATATCCCCTAAATCGAGCTCCGCCAGCTGTATTAATATCCGTAAGCCTCGTATTTGTTATTCTTTGAATAGTTGACTGCACTATATCAGATTTTATCGAAAAGAGCACAATACCAGCTAGTACAATGAAAAGCACAATATATTTTATGTCTATTTCTCCTGTTCGGAATGAACTAATCAGATTCCTAAAAAACCATATTCCCCATATAAAAGCCACGCAAATCGTTCCAGTTCCTGATGTACTTGCGATTATTGCGCCAGACATAACAAATGCCCAAAGCCACTTTTTTTCACAATCGCTATCAAAAACTGTAAGTACTAGTGGAATACAAAGATATCTTGCAAAATGCGCTGGCTCTAACAAAAAAGAAGTCGGTCTAAACATATTCTGATATAAAGCCTGATAATCCAATTGTGCATAGCTTTCATGGTAAACGGGAAGAAAAGGAAGATATCCATGCAAAACTATATGGCCAACATAGTAAGCTATGTATTGTATAAACAGATAAATTGCACCCACTTTTCCAACTGAAACAATTACTTTCTTTCCATAATCAGCGTCAAACCACTCACTGGAAACAAGTACAACGCTTAAGTAGTAAAATACCCGTCTTGTAATACGGATACCAACACTATATATATCGACTTGCTCCTGCCCAAGCATCGATATTATTGAAAGTACCGGTATCGCAACAACAAGCAAAACAATAGGCCATAGCTTAGTTGGAATATTAATACTTTTATTCTTTACTCCTATAAAAATTCTGTATAGGAAAAAGACAAAAAGCATAATATCACCTAGAGTAAATCCATGCACCCCAGAGGCATATACAGAAAACAGTGGAAGTACTGCAATGAATATTGTATATAGTTCTTTTGTCCGACTCCTTGACATTTGATCTTAAGCTCCTTACTAAATCATTTAGTATGAATAGTAGCTCGCTTCTGTGTATTTTGTTAAAGAGCTCAATGCTTTTTTAGTTTTGACTTACAGAACTTGATTTCAACTGTGGTTCTAATGCATAACCTAAAAACACAAGAAAAAAAATGTTGGAGAGATATTAAAAGCTTCTGTTGAAACCGATATTAGAACCACAGCAAAAAGCCCTATCCTTGTCAAGACTGAATCGCTTACACAACGCAAAAATCTATACAATCCGATAAAAGCTATACCACCGAATATGAGTCCATATTGAAGCATCCAATTGACTGGCGTACATGATACGATGCTATTTCCTGCCATTGTTTTCAGCATATCAAGGCCACGCCCAATTCCACACAATGGTCTTTGCAAAAGCAATTCAATTCCATATTCAATCGAATTAACTCGCGTTGTTACAGTAACATAATCTCGACTATTTCCATTAAAAACGCTTTGAATTTTCTCTACTAGGTTAAACCTTATACTATCGGGAAGAAAATCTAACCTAAAATACAGAAGCGAAAGAACGCATACTAGTAATGTGAGTAACAGGAATCCTTCACGTTTATTGCCCGTTGTAAAGCCGTATATAATCGAAATCAGCAGTAAGCAAACAATTCCTGTTGATGATAATGTTGTCAAAAGTGTTACCGTGTAAACAATTCTTGGTAGTACCCCCCCCGATAAATAATTCATAAAGAAGTGCAAGAATAATATATGTTTGGAACGCTCCCGGTTCCCAGAAAATGCCCAAATTGCGGGCGATATAATATTTTCCAGGGACATAAGAGAACGAAAGACCCCAAAAATAACAATTCACATTATTACTTGATGAAAAAACCGGAAGATGAGTTATTATACCGAGTCTAATTGCTGTCAATAAAAACGCAATAAGTGAACATATACAAATTGCCATCATAATAATTCTTAAAGCACTTATCGCATCATTTGTTTTCTCACCAGTAAGTGCACATGCAATTAAAAAACCTGTTATTAGTTCAATCACGCTAACGGCCAAATCTCTTATACTATCACCTGAAGCAATAGTCCCAATTAACACTAAAGTAATTAAACTATATAGAATTAAAAATGAGTTTCTTGAAATGTGTGCTTTACACACTGTCGCAAGTACAGCTGCTAACAATATCTGTAGATAAAGAACCATTCCTCCCTTGGCAACAAAATAGAATCCGCTGTCCAACAGTAACAACAGATAAAGCAGTGTTGCTATAATAAAAGTTCTTTTCTTTTCCCCCCAATTTACCATTCAATCTGCGCCCCTCACTAATTTACTGCAAAAAATCCAATAGTTTTTGCTTTGTAGCTTTCTGTTGATCTACTACGGATTCCAATTCATTAAAACAGGCAATTGCAAATGTATCCCATATAATTGAACCATAGTAATTCCAAATTATATCTGCTAAATTAGCAGAATCCAAATCGACCGTTAAACCCACGCCTGTTTTTTCAACTAATTCTCCCATATATGAGCCTTTTGTACATATCTGTGGTATGCCAAAGATGATTCCATCGTAGTACTTATTTCCCATGGCATTTCCCGTTGTATAGCCACAATCATAAATGTTGTGAATTATATCAGTGCGCTCTGCAAATTCGTATCGATCCGCTGGCATATAAGCACCATGAAAATAGACATTATTATACCCTTTTCCGCGCGCATACTGTTCCATATCTCTGCCATCTTGTTGCATTCTTCCATAGTAATGCAACTCAAACCGCAAATCATTTCCTAGTGCATCAATAATTTTTTTATTCACATCGACTTGTCTTACAAGACCCCAATAACTGACTCGAATTGTATTTCGTTTTCTTTCCTCATGCTTTCGAATCATTTTATGATTTAAAGAATCTTCTATGTAGTTGTGAATAGTAAAAACATTTCTCTCTGAGGGTAGAAATTTTCGGAATGCGTTGGAACTCACAAAAGTCACTGCGCTATTTTTAGATAGTATCCCTACCAGTTTCCGATATACTGGAATGTACTCGTAAGACACATCACGGAAGTCCAACAGATAGCGTCTCCGGTATTTTCGCACAAGATAATCAAGCAAAGTCAACCCCGGTGTGGTGTGTAAAACTATGATTCTATCATAGTTATTATTTTTCAAAACATTCAGTGCAAACTTACGATACTTTGCAAAATATTTCAGTTTTCTTTTGAACGGAAGTTGCTCTTCCAAATGAGCCTCAAACCTATACGCCTTAGAAATACGCTGCGGTACTTCGGCATCTGGCTTTCCATCCCGGTCCCAATAAATCAACTCAAACTGAACATCTTTTTCGCAGAGAGTATCAAGATAAAAGTTCATATAAGGCATATATGCAATTTTTCCGAAGCCCAGTAATAGAACTTTCATCATGCTTTTCCCCCTATTTTGCGATACAGATCCTCATACAGTCCTGTATTCACAGTTCTTGTATAGACCGCTTTGCCATATTTCTGGGCATTATCTGCATACTTCTCTCTCAAATCCGGATTATCACGCAGTTTGAGGATTCCATCTGCAACCCCCTCTGGTTCATCTGTGGAGCAAGCAATACCGATTTGCTCTCTCTCAAACATCTTGTTATACTCCGAACCCTCATCGGCCGAAGTGACAATAACGCGGTGACACGCCATCAACAGTCCTGCCTTGCTTGGAACTGAGTTTCCGATAACGCCTTTTGGCAACGGTATTAAGCAGACTGAACATGCGCTATATACGTGCGGCACCATTTCCTGCGGCTCAAGGGGAAGAAATACGATATTATCCAAACCACGCTCTTTTGCCGCGTTCTCAAAAACGTCTTTCTGGCTTCCAAAGCCAATCATCTGAAACACAATGTTCTTCTCATCTTTCAGGATTTCAGCGACTTTAAGAACCATTCTATAATCGAAGTTGAATCCCATGGTGCCAGCATACTGGACATAGAATACATCTTTCTTCATATTGTATTTCTTAACAAACAGGTTCTCTTCCCAAGGAATTTCTCGAACACTCTTGTCATCATACCAATCGGGTATTACTGTGATTTTCTCCGAAGCCACTCCCTGTTCAATTACCTTTTGTTTCATGTCATCCGAAATGACAGAAATATGGTCAGCCTTTTTATAGGCGATCTTATGGAATGCGTAAAAAATTCTCTGCATCCACTTTTTGTCCATTACCCCATTTGCAATTGATGCTCCGGGGAACATATCTTGAATATTCCAAATTGTTGGAACACCTACATATCTTTTTGCAAAAGAAACCGCAAAAGAAGCCCATGGACAGGACTGAACCATCATCACATCAAAGCCTTGATTCCGCTGTTCTTTAAGGGCCGGAATACAATCGAAGCAGTATTTGACACCCGTCAAATACCGTTTTGCAAACGCCCGCTTTTCAACAGGGTTTGAATTTACTACTTGATATGAGAACCTACTATTTGCAATAAACTCTGCCGGGGCATCTGGATCCTTTCCGGTAGAGTGATTTTCAATTAGATGGATTGTATGTCCCTTTGCAAGCAGATCCTCAATAAGTGCATGATACAAATGTCTTGATGGACCGTATGTATCAAAGCCGCCACCCATGTATAACAAAATTTTCATTTTCTTCCTCCAAAAACAGCATTGATACATGTCTCAGTAGCACCTACACCATACTGAACGAACTCATCACGGAATCGCTTGGTGTTAGCACACTCCGCAACGTAATCTACATTCTTAATTCGCTGCAACAATTCACTTTCCGTTCGGCAGCTCTTATTGGGGTACTTTTCGTCTACTGCAAAATAAGTGCCGCGCTCCGCAAGATAGCTGTCGTAATCATAGGCATAGCAAAAAATCGGACGGCACAAAATCGAATAGTCAAATGCGATAGCCGAGTAGTCGGTAATCAAAATGTCCGCTGCAATCATCAGGTCATTGACCGCCGGATAATCAGATGCATTGCGCACAAAGTCGTTATACTCAACACCAAGCACCTTGGTCGTCTGATGATGGGCACGGAAAAGGACAACATACTCATTACCCAGTTCCTTCTTCCACTCATCGAAATGAATCGGAGGTTTGATTGCATAGGACTTGCCGCCATCCGTAGACTCGCGCCAAGTCGGTGCATAAAGGATGACCTTTTTGCTTTCCGGGATGCCGAGCTTCTTGCGCATTGCTGCCTTTTTATTCTCATCCGCAAGCCACAGTTCTTCATTGCGCGGCATACCACAACGAAGATAGCTGGACTCCCTCGCATTGAACGCGCTCTTAAATACGCGCTCATCATAGTCACCAGAAACCGTGAGGTAATCCAGCGTATCAAAGTTATAATCCTTACGGCCGGGGCAGTCATTGCCGATATACTTAAGAGCAATACCGTGCCATGTGTTCAAATAGACTTGACCTTTTTTCTTAAACTTCAGGCCACGCTCAATATTGGTATTGGTAATCCAATATTGAGCCTTCAGCGCCATCTTGAAGTAAGCAGGCGTATCAATCTTTACAGTCTCCAGCTCCGGAAAGTTTTCAGGATGTTCAAATGCCCAAACGCAGCGATAGCCCTTGTACTCAGGGTGAGACTGCATATAGTCATACAGAACCTTGGGACTATCATTAAAGTTTTTGCCCATGAAAGAGACAAAGAGGACCAGTTTGTCATCCGTTTTCAGGAACACGCCCCATACTTTGAAAACAAAGCTCATAATCACAACATACAGCTTCTGAATGAGCTTGTTGTGTTTCAAAATGTAAATCAGTCTATCCCTCATGAATCCAGCCTCTTTCTTCTCTCACTCACTTCTACCGAAAATCTACCCGCTAGCTTTGTTACTGCGGATCAGTATTGATTTCCTCATGTGAGGTCTTGCTCTCACCATCAACAGCATTTGCATCATACAAATCATGCTTGATCTGGCTGGTGCTGATCTCCGGCGTTCTGGGCAGATACACAACCTCAACGCCCTCTTCTTTCAGGAAATCGAACTTGCCCTTCCAGTCATCACCCATAACAAAGGTATCGACATGATATTCATGCATATCGGAGCGTTTCTGCTGCCAGTTCTCCTCCGGAATAACCAGATCAACATAGCGAATAGCTTCAAGAAGCTGCTTGCGCTGCTCATAGGTGAAATAGGTCTTCTTATGCTTTTCATTCCAGTTGAACTCATCAGAGGAAACAACCACAATAAGGTAATCGCCCAGAGCTTTTGCTCTTCTCAGCAGGTTGATGTGACCATAGTGCAGCAGATCAAAAGTGCCGTATGTAATAACTCGTTTCATTCCTGTTCTCCTCGTATTCCTTAAAAGGCTTGATTCAAAATTGATATCCAGTGCAGACTTTGTCAGCTCTGTTTTCTTCTCACGCTGCATAAGTGCAGCGACAGTCTTTGCCGGATCAGCATCATGATTGATAACTGCATCCACCGCAGAAATAATCGGCAGCTCTACGCCGTACTGTTTGGATAGCTTCATGGCAGCTGGCAGAGCATTGATACCCTCTACGACCATGCCGACTTCCTTAACAGCTTCGTCCGGCTTTTTCCCTTGTCCAATCAAATAACCTGCTCGATTATTTCGGCTGTGAACACTGGTCGCTGTGACGATAAGGTCGCCCATACCGGAAAGTCCTGCAAAGGTCTGATCTACACACCCCATTGCCAGTCCCAACCGAGTAATTTCCGCCATGCCACGAGTAATCAGCGCCGCTTTTGCATTATCGCCATAACCCAGACCAGCAGAGATGCCGCTTGCCAGTGCAATGATGTTCTTCAGCGCACCGCACAGCTCTACGCCTTTCACATCAATGTTCGTATACACACGCATGCAGGTGTTGGAGAAAATATCTTGAATCTTCTCTGCGACTTCGAGATCTGTACATGCTGAAACTATCAATGTGGGCATATCCAGAGCGACTTCTTCAGCATGAGTGGACCAGAAAGCGCAACCAGCTTGATGTTCTGATGTGTTCCGTCTTTTTGAAGCTCGTCCTTGATGACCTCGCTCAGCGTCAGCAATGTGTCTGTTTCAATGCCCTTACCCACATCCACGATGATTTGGTCATCCGGGATATAACGAGAAGCTTTGCTTGCGGTTGACCTGACAAAAACGGACGGCACTGCAAAAATAAGCACTTCCCTATTCTCACATACTTCCTCGATGCTTTTCGTGAATTGAATCTGCGGAGGAATCGTCATACCCGGCAGATTCGGATGAATGCGTGTGGATGATAAACTATCAATCTCTTTTTCAATTGCGGACCACATCACCACATCGTGACCCGTATTCGCCAGCATTCTTCCAAGGGCTGTACCCCATGTGCCGGTTCCCAAAATGCCAATTTTACTCAACCCATTGATTCCCCTTAAATCCGTATTCATATCAAAACAGCCCATACTCATCTCAAAGAGTCTGATCCGTTTCGTTTTTCTAAAGCTCTTAATAATCTAGTAACTGCATGAGCTACACATCGATGCAGTTATGTGAACCACACAGTTGCTACAGCTTTATTGCTCACAATCCTCTGCGCCACTCGCTCATCATCAAGGCCCTTGTACTTATGCCCGATGGCACTTGAAGCATCCCTGCGCAACAGTAACCCCTGTTCATATTCCAGATGGCACTCTCATTCACCATGAAAGCCCATCTTTTTATGTCTGAAATCACTCATATCGCTATGGGAGTCCTTGCGTTTATTCCTGACAGCACCCTATCTTTTTACGGAAAGCTCTCATATTTGTGCCTGATAGCATCTCCATGACCGGGTTGAAAGTTTCGATGATGTTGTCATCGAAACCCCTTGTTTATTCCTGATAGCACATTCTGGAAAAGTGTCAATTTTCAGGCTTGGAAATCAGCCAAAAACCGCGTAAAATCAATTGTTTTTCCCACTCATCGCAGTGGTTTGACCCTCCGCTACGCCCTCGGTGCTTTCCGGCATAAACAGGATCTTAATTGTCGCGAAGATAATGCGAAGATCCTCGACAATGCTGGGCTTTGCAATGTACATCAAATCCATTTGTAGCTTGTCATACGGCGTTGTGTTATACTTGCCATAAACCTGTGCCAGTCCGGTCAGCCCCGCCTTGGCTTGAAGTCTCAACTCAAATTCGGGCATATCCGCCTCATACTGACTGGCAATTTCCGGTCTTTCGGGGCGTGGACCGACTATGGTCAGATCTCCTACCAATATATTTATCAGCTGTGGCAGTTCATCTATCCTCGTCTTTCGGATAATCCGACCAACCGGAGTGATTCGGTCATCCGCATCGCCGGTCGAAAGGCGGGCAATGCCGTCCTTTTCTGCATCCACCCGCATTGAACGGAATTTCAGCATATCAAATTCCTTGCCCCCCTTGGTAAGGCGGGTTTGCTTATATATCACCGGTCCCCTATCGTAGACCTTAATTGCTATCGATGTAATTAGGAACAGCGGGGACAAAATTATCAGCGCACACAGCGACGCGAAAATATCGAACGCCCTCTTAATAAAGAGGTATGACACCGAAGGGTGATAGCGGTCTACCCGAAGCATAGGCAGATAGAACAAATGCACCCGTTTCGCGCCGCTCATGATGACATCACCGATTCGAGGTATCACAAATGTCCTCTTGTCGTTAGCCACGCAGTATTTCAAAATGACATTCCTGTCATAGCTTGGGATACCGGACAAAAAAACGACTTCAGCCTTCTCCAGAACGGACAACTCATTAATGCACGACACTGAGTCTATGACCTCGATAACATCGTATTTCCTGTCAAATCCATAGTTATTGATAAGCTCCGGAATTTCCCCTCTTTCACCGCAAACAACAATTGTTGACTTCGCATTGAAGGCGTGAAAATACCAAGCCTGTGCAAGCGCGACCCACGCCACAGCGATGATTTCCTGCACAGCGGCAGCAACCAGAATAGGTATAACATTTAGAAAACGCCTTGTCACCAGCAGGACGATCAAGTACATGATCACATCAGAGAACAGCAACGCAAGCGTCTGGTTGTATACCATCTCTGCCTTTTTGGACATCGAAATCTGGAACGCGTCATATGTACGCCCCAAAAGTATGTAGATAAGCGCAAAAACAAATATCAGAAAAATACCGTCACGGTTATTCAGTACAATTGTCACATCCGGTGCATAACAGTTAAACCAAACAAAGCCAAATACCGCTGTCATGCAGAGGATATTTAATGCCTTTATCATCAAAATCAAGACATCATGTTTCATCTTCTTGTCCATCGTTTCTTCAACCCCTTTTAAACCTATTTTTTCGGTTCTTAACCGATTGCACAAGTACTACAAACCATTCCATCTCTCCCCTGCATACGCTTTTTCACAATCATTTTGAGCTTCCCCAAGGAATTATCCGCACAAAAGAGGATCGGACTGTCGATATGAACCGACCGTCTCCGCTTTGTGCTCAGTCCATTTTCATTCATATATTCTCTCAGTCGAAATTTTTCATCAATATTTTGCGGCATTT
>CAVFAN010000001.1:0-303367 GCA_963620555.1 bacterium | reverse complement strand
GACAGTAAAACTGCATTTTGCCGACGCTGGCAAAATGGTATAAAAACAGCAGCCCTCGGTCTGACCGAGAGCCACAAGAAATAGGATATAGAGCCGGAGACTCTTTGTTGTATTATAGCGAGATTCTTTATAGTCGCAAGGGAAAATAAATTTATCTGCTGATAACACAAGCGAAAAGCCCGGAGACTATATATAGCGTTGCGTGTTCGGACAGTTTATACAATAGTGAGCCAGGAAAAAGCACTTGCAAATGTAAGTGCTTTTTCAATTAAGCGCACCGTCGGTGCATGAAAAATGAAGTCGCTTCGCTAATGAAGTGCGGTCAAACCGCATAAAAAACAAGAGATGCGCTTTACTTCATGTGAGCATAGTGAGCACTTCATTACAACGAAGTTGTTGCTTCATGTTTGCAGAGCAAACACTTCATTTATTAAAAAATCATTGTACTAAATGAATTTTATTTAACTGACAGAGCAGGAGACATCGGTCTTCCTGCTCTTTTTTTCTTTACCTACTGACCCAAACCAGTGACCCTGCCACACACAGCCACACGGCTGTTAACTGGCTCGGAGCACCGCGCTGCCTGCGGCAGATGAAGCAGCATCGTAATTATAAAACTACGGTAGACTTCTTTGTACAGATATGTTATACTGCGTTTGACAAATAATACTTAAAGTAAGGCTGTTCGGCTATTTCAGAAGTGCCTTAATATTAAAGATTTGAACGGAGACAATATGTATTTTCACGCATCACAAAGAGAAAAAATCAAGACTTTAGAACCAAGAATTTCAAATCATAACATCCCTCTTATTTATTTTTCGGACAAAAGAGAAAATGTTCTTGTGTATTTAAGTAATGCCGTGGAAAAAGTGTGTAAAGAAGGCAATTTTAAATTTAACGGTTTATGGTATAAATGGTGTTCATACGGATTTGAAAAAGACGGAAGATTAAGATTTGAGGAATACTATCCGAATGCTTTGGAAGATACATATAAGGGAATGAAAGGATATATTTATTCGTGCAGTAAAATCGAACCATATCAAAAATTGGATATAAAAATTCCCAATGCCTTTATATCAGCTGAAAAAACAACAATAGATAATTGCGAATTTATTCCTGATGCATATAATGAAATAATAAAAGCCGAAGCGAATGGCTTGATCACCATATTACGATATGACGACTTTATTAGTAAAAGAAAAGAGTGGCTGAAAAAAGTCATAATTGATGAATACCAAAGTAAGGGTACACAGCATCCGGATTATAGCTTTTTTCTCGAGTCGAGATTTTCTGCCATAATAAATCACGACTGCGCCTTTTGATTCAATAAAGTCATTTTTTATGATGGGCACAATATCGGAGCGGTTATCAAAACAATACCTTCATTTAACCGAGAACGACCACTTTATAAAGGTTTTCTATTAATTTTTGCATACTTTTTCAAAAAACTGCCGTTTTTGCCTTTTAACTCATTGAAACCGCTTTGTCAGTGTGCTATACTGAACCACGGAAATTTAGTTGGGGGGATAATTATGAAAATCAACTGGTTTAAGGTAGCGTCCGCCGCCCAGTTTTTGATAGGCGTTGCGGCAATAGTGGCTTTCTTCGTTATGGCTTCCGACGGCGGCGATATCAGACCGTGGGTGCTAACCGTAGCTTTGGCGGTCGTGCTCGTCGTGTCCGGAACAAGGGGAGTAACAAAAGGCAGCCCTTACGATGACAAATAAAATCGCAAGGTGATTTTCAACTGAGCAGAAGCTCCGCCGCAGATTTTGCAAATTTTCGGCGGAGTTTAAATATATGTAGACACCGATGAAAACAATGGATTGAAATAGCAACCAAGCATAGCGGGAAGACGCAAGTATGACAGCGAGACTGCCTCCACGAAGCCTGATGCCGCTTTTACAGCCCGGAGGCAAAAGGTTAGCAGCTCCGCCGAAGCGAAGCTGCCTGAAATAGGGTACAGAGCGGGAGGCTCTGTAATTTGTATTATAGCACGATTCCTGAAAATTGCAAGAGAAAAATTAAAAAACTTCTAAAAACGGTTGATGCGGACAGTAAGAGAGCTGGAGAAAATCAAGGACATAGCAAAAGCCCACAAGACTTCACAAAGCAGTTGAAAGTGATGAAAAGGCAACTACCGAAGTATGTTTAAATTGCCCAATCCCAATTTGTATTAGTCTCTATTCCGTCTGACACAGTCAACAAAAATCAGCAGCCGCTCCATCGGAAACGGCTGCTGTAATTATTTGTTTACATCAAACAAAGTCTTTTATTTTGCCGTAGAGACCGGTGTCAACATAGTTGTCCTCGCTTCTGATGGCGGCGCCCCATTTGCGCGCTATAGTGTCGAAGTCGTCATTCTGTATGTCCGCACGCTCGAATCCTTTCTTGCTGCCGATGATGAACCAGTCTGAGGTGTCCGCGCCGTCACCGCAGCCCTTGTAGGACCAAATCGTCCAGCTGAAGTTCGAGTTCCGGAACAGGGTGAGGACATGATCCCATGTCGCGTTGCCCATGGGCTTGAATTCGCCGATGTAGAGCGGAACATTGTAGGGATAGAGCTTCGCCATAAAGACGAGAAGACTGAATTTAAAGTTACTGCTGTCATAAAAATGAAGCTGATAAACGACATTCGTCCAGCCGATGAACCACGGCGCGGGGAGATTGTAGAGTCTCCAGATTCCCTCCATGGTCATTATATGATCCGCGTCAACCTCTCGTATAGCCTTATAAAGGCGATTGTAAACGGAGATGGTGACAAGGTTGTTCTTCTCAAGATAGGAGTTGACGTCGCAGTTTGGCTCGTTGAGCAGGTCATACATCGCAACGGCGGGATTGCCGTTGAAACGCTCGGCGACGGCGACCCACAGCTCTATCGTGAGCTTTCTCCATTCCTCGGCCTGCTTTGTCAGCTTGAACAGACCGCAGTCACCGACCTTGCCGCAGTGATCCTTGTTGCTCTGATATCCGGGCGCACCGTGGAGATCGAGAATGACATAGAGCCCGCGCTTCGAGCACTCGGAAACTACCCAGTCGAGACGGCTGAAATCCCATTCGCCGTTGTCGTCAAGTATTTTTGTGCCCTTGTCGTCATAGTAGAAGTTGCGGAACCAGAACGGAACGCGCACGCAGTTGAAGCCGAGCTCAGCTATTTTGTCAAGGTCATATTCGGTTATCCAGTTGTCCTCGTATATATTTATAAGCTCATATGCCTTCTCGACGCCGAAGCGCTCGGTGAGGGTGTTGAGGGTCGAAATATTGTCCTCGGAGTTCGAGATGGGGGACATCCAGGTCTCGTGGATGAGCCATGTGCCGAGATTCACGCCGCGGAGAACGACCTCCTCGCCGCGCTTGTTATATATTTTTTTGCCCTTTGTGTGCAGCATATCCTCGTCGGTTATTGCGCCGCGCCTTTCGGTGGATTCCGTTTCGTTGTCGGCATATGCCGGCAGACACATCGCGCTTATCATGAGCACCAGGCACAGCAGCGCGCTGAACACTCTCGAGAGTGTGCTCTTTTTCATTTGCTTATCCTCCTGAAACATGAAATATTTGCGAACCAATGATAGCATTTTTGCTCCTGTTTTACAATAGCGGGACGACGAATATTTCGAAGTTTATATATTGTTTATATATTGCATCCGGTCGTGTCATCCGAGCGAAAATGCAAGGCATTGTCAACAAAAAAATCCGAGAACATTGATAAAAACGCCGAAATTCCTCAAAAGTCTTGCCTTATCACGGCTGTTTGTATATACTAAAATAAAGTTCAGTAAAAGGAGACAGTTATGGAGCGTATAGTTACCGAAAAAAGGAGCTTTGTCGATGAATACGGCAGAGAGCGTATATTCTACGGCGTCAATATCGTGGATAAGCGCAAAGACAGCGAGGACAACAAGTACGGCTTTAATATCGATGACAAGCTGCTCGATGAAATGACCGCACGCGGACTCAATCTTATCCGCCTGGGCACCACGTGGAGCATGATCGAGCCCGAGCCCGGCAAGTACAACGACGAGTATCTCGATGACATGTACCGAATCTTTGACCTGTGTGCCGCGCACGGCGTCTATGTGCTCTTTGATATGCATCAGGATCTCTATTCCCCGCGCTGCTACGGGGACGGAGCACCCGATTGGGCGACTATAACGGACAAGTATAATCCCAAAGAGCCAAAGCTTGTCTGGGCGGCTGGATATTTCTGGGGCAAGGCGACTCAGCGCGCGTTCGATAATTTCTGGGACAACCGCGAATATAACGGCAAGGGTCTTATTGATTATTTTGCCGCCATGTGGCAGCATGTCGCGGCTCGTTTTGCGGATCATCCCGCGCTATTCGGCTTCGATATGCTCAACGAGCCCTTCCTCGGCTCGGACGGCGGCAAGCTCTTCAAGAAGCTTGTTTCCACCGCTGTCGGCACCGTTATCGGCGACAAGCGCATCAAGTGCTTCAAGCTCATCGGCGACTTTCTCAACAAGCAGAGACGCGACGAGGTCAAATATCTTGAGCAGATAACCGGCGATGTCCTCAGTGATGTCACGCGCAAAGCCGGATATGAATATGTCAGAAAGTTCGATATCGAGAAGTATTCCCCGTTCATCAACAAAGTTTCTGCGGCTATCCGCGAAGTGACCGACAAGGGCGTGCTCGTCATGGAGAACTGCTATTGGTCGAACACCTGCATCCCGTGCTCGACCCCCGCCATTGAGGTCAACGGCGAGCGCGAGAAGAACTTCTGCTTTACTCCTCACGGCTACGATTTTATGGTCGATACCCCGCAGTATAAGTATGCGAGCAACGACAGAGTCAGAGCCATATTTGAGGAGCATGTCAGAACTCAGGAGAGACTCGATGCTCCCGTGCTCGTAGGCGAGTGGGGCGGCTTCGGCGGCGAGGGCGAGGACTGGCTTCCGCATATCGAGTTTCTTGTCAACTTCTTCGAACAGCATAAGTGGGGCTTTACCTATTGGCACTATGTTGACGATATGTTCAATAGCCCGCTTATGAAGGTTCTCAGCCGTCCTTATCCCGTCGCTGTCAGCGGCAGGCTCATTTCATACGGCTTCGATCAGACAACCCGGGAGTTCAACCTCAGCTACGAGGGCGACGGCGGGTGCGCCGCTCCGACGGAGATCTATATACATAAGCCCGCAAAGACCGTTGAGGGCTGCGAGTATGAGCTTGAAGCTGTCGGCGAAAGCGGCGCGGCAAGGCTTATTGTCAAGCCCGTCTCCGGTACGGTCAACATCAAGATAACCTTTTAAAATATTGATATAACAACAAAAGCTGTCGGACTTCCCGACGGCTTTTTTGCATTTGCAAGCACAATTTTTGCTGTGCAACACTTACAAGAAACACAATGAATTTTTGTGACAATAAACAAAAATAAATAAATTTATTATTTGGAATTATATGTGACGGAATTTTTGATAATATAATATTGCAAGAAGCTTCTGAGTGGCAATTGTCGCTTGACATAATGAGTTCGTGGCTCACATATCAAACAGAAAGGCGTGATTCCGATGTTTGGGTAATCTCCGTCAGCTGAAGACCCGACATATTCCGAACAGGTGATTTATTATGAAAAACAAGCGAAAAATTATTATCATTGTTGTGTGCGTCATTGCTGCCGCAGCCATAGCCGTGGGTGCGGGTGTCGGCTATTATTATTCGCGCCCCGAGAGAACGGCGGAGAAAGTTCTGACTGCCGTGTATACTGTGGATGACGCTGAAATTCAAAGGCGCAGAGAAGCCATTGACAACAGGACTTTTGACACATATATGCGCGAGCGGTGCGACGGTGCCGTCACCGATAACTGCATCGACGGCATGATAGCGGCGTGCGCGCTGTATTACGGCGCAACTCCCGCAAAGGTGGAGAGCATAAAGTTTTCGCCCATAGACAAAGCCACAAGCGATACCGCGTCGTTCCAATATACGGCGGTTTTCAGCGACGATTCCGATGCGAAAGAACGGATCGGCCATGTGGTGATGAAAAAAGAAAACGGCAAATGGCGCGTTGACAGCTTTTCTACAAAGAGCGTTACAAAAGCCGAGTGACTGTTGAATAAAAAGCAAGCCTCCCGGTAAAATCGCCGGGAGGTTTCGTTCAGCTTTCAGTCCTGTTCGTCTCCGAACTTGTCCTCATATGCCTTGATGCATTTGCTGACTATATCTATCGCAACGTCGCGTCCGCAGAGCTCCTTGACTATCGTCTCCTTGCCCTCGAGCATTTTGTATACGCTGAAAAAGTGCATTATCTCGTCAAGAATATGTCTGGGCAGGCTGTTGACATCTCTGTATACATTGTAGTTCGGGTCGCGGTCGGGGATGGCGATTATCTTCTCGTCGATAGACTGGCTGTCAATCATCTTGATAACGCCTATCGGATAGCATTTTACGAGCGTCATCGGCAGTATCGCCTCGCTGCACAGCACGAGAACATCGAGCGGATCGTCGTCGTCGGCATATGTGCGCGGGATGAAGCCGTAGTTGGCGGGGTAATGGGTCGAGGTGTAGAGAACGCGGTCGAGCTTGAGCATACCGGTCTCCTTGTCCATCTCGTATTTGTTTTTGCCGCCCTTGGAAATCTCAATGCAGGCGACAAAATCGTCGCTCTTTATCCTCTCCGGAGCTATGTCGTGCCATATGTTCATCATGGTTTTTGCCTCCAGTCCTTTCTTTTTATTATATATCCTGCCGAGCGTTAAATCAATATTATAAGGAGAATTTGCCTTGCTTTTGAATCCGTCTTGAAAAAAGCGGAGCAATATAATATAATATCGGAGGAACGGAGTGAGGTCTTTGAAGAAAAACGGAAAATACAATTTGCAGAAACTGAAAAAAGATGCCCTCGGCTCGCTGACCGCTGTCGGCTGGATATTCCCGCTTGCGCTCGCCTTCGGCAGCAATTCGCCGTTCGGCGCGGTGGCGGGCTTTGTCGGCGCAATAGTGGCGTGCCTTATAGGCTCGGGCAGTCCGAACAGGATTCCCACGCCCCACACCGAGGTGTTCGCGATACTTATCTATGCGGCGAATACAATAGGCGTCCCCGGCGCGATGCTCTCGTGCATTATTGCCGGTATGCTTTTGCTTTTTGTCGCGACCATCCAGTTCAATAAATCCTTCTTCAAAATACCTCCCGCAGCTCTCGGAGCGGTGACTTTTGTCGTTGCCGCCGTGCTGTGCATAATACAGGTCAATTACTATTTCGGCATAGGCGTTCCGGCGGGCTCCGCCTTTGAGACCCTCGTCGCTTACCGCTCATACGGCTTCCACGCCAATTGGCGCGGCGTGCTCTACGGCACAATAACCCTTGTCGTAATGATAACATATCCGATAAAGTTCAAAAATCTCAGCCGCAAAGTGCCCGCGCCGGCCATTGCGCTCGTGCTTACCACCGTGCTCAACCTTATCCTCAATCCCGTCGCGGAGCGCACCGCCATAGACGAGGTCGGCAGCTTTGTCTCAACGCCGGGCTTTCTGCTCATCGGCGATATCAGTATTTTTGATGTCACCCCCGATAAGCTTCTTCCGTCGTTTATATATGCGTGGGCGCTGGTGGTCGTTCTTGTCGCCGATACCCTAATGAAGGAAAATCGGGTTTCGGCCGTGCGCAGCTCGCTCGCGTCAAAGGGCGTAAGAACGATAATCTGCCCGATATGTGACGGCATGATAGTCGGCGATGAGGACTCCGAGGGAGAGACGCGGATGACCGGCTTCTTTGCCGCGTTGATTATGGCCGTGCTTGCGGCTCTTGCCCACCCGATTATAACGCGTGTGCCGACTGCGACCCTCGCCGTAATAATCATCTGCACCGCGTGGAAAAAAATTCGTTTCAAGGTTATCAAAACCGCGTTCAAGAGCAACAAGAAGATGTTTGCCATACCGCTCTTTGTCGCAATGGTCGTTGTGGGGATTTTCTGGGATATGGTCGTTGTTATAGATATAGTCTCGATAGGCACGCTCATCTACTGCTTTGACCGCCGCCGCAAGGTCAGAAAGAAAGCCGAACGCCTCGCGGTTTTACGCGGAAAGTCCGAATAACTTAACGAAACTTAAAGCATCCGTGATTTTTATCGCGGATGCCTTTTTTCTATTCACTCAGCGGCGCAGTGTCACCGTTATGCGCGTGCCCTTGTTCTCCTCGCTTTCGAGCAAGACCGTGCCGCCGTGATACTGTACAGCGTGCTTGACTATAGACAGCCCGAGCCCCGTTCCGCCGGTCGCCTTTGAGTGGCTCTTGTCAACGCGGTAGAAGCGCTCGAATATCCTTGCCTGATGCTTCGGCGCTATACCTATGCCTGTGTCCGAAACGGTGAGCTTCGCCGACTCGCCGACGCTCTCTACATTGATGTAAACCCGTCCGCCCTCGCGATTATATTTTATCGCGTTGTCGCACAGGTTATATATGACTTCGTAAAGCAGTCCGGGAACGCCGAAAACATATGTCTCTTCTCCGCCGACGCTCAGCGTCACATCTTTCTTCTTTGCCGCATCTCCGAGATCTTCAACAATCTCCTGTGACAGCGAGAGAAGTCCGATTTTTTCGTGCGGCAGCTCGTCGCCCTCGTCAAGCTGGGATAATCTGATTATATCATTTATGAGATTGACGAGCCTCTGAGCCTCCGAGCGTATGTGCCCGACAAATCGCGGCATGTCCTCGTTCCGAACCATTCCGTTTTCGATAAGCTCCGCGCTTCCGATGATGCCCTGGAGCGGAGTTTTCAGCTCGTGCGAGACATTTGCCGTGAACTCGCGCCGCATCTTCTCGGCGTTCTGCTGTTCGGTCATATCAAAAAACAAAATTACCGATCCGCGCACGGAGCCGTCCGACTCTATGCGGCTGATATCAAACCGGTATATTCTCCCGTTGTATTTTGTGCGCGTCTCGCTGTGCCCGCTCTCTTCGGCGCGCCTTATCGCGGCGGATACCTCGCAGCTGCGGTCGATTGAAACAAAATCCTTGCCTATGCAATTTTTGTCCGCTTCAAACAGACGGCACGCGGCGGGGTTTATGCTCAGTATCCTCCCGTCGTTGTCGAGGAGCACAAGCCCCTCCTTCATGTTGTCTGTTATCTGCGTGAACTCGTCCGTCTTTTTTTGAAGAGTCTTGATCTGTTCTTTTATTTGCTCGTGCTGACGGTTTATCCTGCTGAGCAGGGGAGCGATTTCGTCATAAGTTTTGTTTTCGAGCGGATGCTCGAGGTCGAGTGAGTTCAGCGGCTCAACAATCTTCTTTGAGAGCTGCGCCGCAATGACCGCCGAGATTATCAGCGCGGCGACTATCACTATAAGTATCGGCTGCATCGCCTCAAATACGAGCACGCCTATAGTCTCGCGGCTCGATGATATCCGCAGTACGCTGCCGTCGGCGAGCTTTTTCGCGATATATGTCGTCTTTTGAAGCAGGGTGGAGGAGTAGCGCGTGCTGTGTCCCTCGCCCGTTTCAAGAGCTTCCTTTATCTCTTCTCTGTCCGCGTGGTTAGCGAGCGTGTCCGCATCCTCACGAGTGTCGTATATCACATCGCCGTCCGCACCTATCAGCGTCAGACGGAATCTTTCTGTGTTTATTGATTCGAGATATCCGCTCCCGCTTATGTCAACTGCCGCAGCGGCAAGGTCGAGCTCGTCTCTCATCTGATTTTCAAATGTGTTGCTGTAGTATTCATACAGGCAGCCGGTGATTATTGCGAGCGATGCCAACAGAACGCAGAACGCCGCGAAGAAAATAGATCTGAAAATCCGCTTTGTCATTTGCCGACCTCCAACCGGTAGCCGACTCCGCGAACCGTCTCAATCATCCCGCCGAATCTGCCGAGCTTCTGACGCAGCGTGCGTATGTGCATATCGACAGTGCGCGTCTCGCCGCAGAAGTCCGTGCTCCAGACCGCCTCCATGAGCTTGTCGCGTGTAAATGCCGTGCCGGGGTTCGAGAGAAAGAGCTTGAGAAGCTCGAACTCTTTGTATGTCAGAACTATCTTTTCGCCGTCACCGATGACCGTGTGCTCATCGAGGTTCACCTCAAGCCCGTCCGCTTTCAGTATGTGCTCCTGCGCCTTGGGCTTGCAGCGGCGCAGCACCGCCTTGACGCACGAGACGAGCTCCATCACTCCGAACGGCTTCGTCAGATAGTAGTCCGCGCCGAGGTCGAGACCGGTTATTTTGTCGTATTCGGTGTCCTTTGCCGTTGCCATAACAACGGGAATGTCACAGAGCTCCGACGATTCCTTCATCCTGCGCAAAAGGTCGATGCCGCTGATGCCGGGCAGCATAACATCGATAACCGCAAGCTCCGGCTTCTCGCCGCCGCTTAAAGCCTCCCAGAACGAAGTCCCGTCCTCAAAGCCCCTTGCCTCGATCCCTGTCGATTGCAGGGCATAAACCTCAATGTCGCGTATGCTCGCGTCGTCCTCAACGCACCAGATCATAAGTTAATCCTCCTTGTGCTCTCCCGTTACCGAAAATATGACCCATTCGGCAAGGTTGGTCGCGTGGTCGCCTATGCGTTCAAAATATTTGGCTATCATAAGAAGGTCGAGTATGTATTCGCCGTCAGACGGGTCGTTCGATATCCTTGAAATAAGCTTTTTCTTAACCTCGTCGAAATATGTGTCCACTGTGTCGTCCTGACTTATGACATCCTGCGCTAATATTGTATCACATTTTACATATGCATCAATACTTTGCGTTACCATTTTTATAACGGAATGCGCCATATTTACGAGAAGACCTCCGCTTTCGTCTCCGCGCCCGCCGAGAAAGGTGATTATTTCCGCTATGTCCTCGGCCTGGTCGCCTATGCGCTCCATGTCGGTTATCATTTTGAGCGCGGCGGAAATCTGGCGCAGATCGCGTGCAACGGGCTGCTGCTGGAGAAGCAGCTTCAGGCACAGCGATTCTATCGTCCGCTCCTTTTCGTCTATTTCGCTGTCAAAAGGGGAGACCTTGGACGCAGCGGCGGAGTCTCCCCTTTCCAGTGCGTCCGCGGCGAGAGATATAACCTTTTCGCAAAGCGCGCCCATCTCTATCATTTCTCTGTTGAGCAGCGCGAGCTGTTCGTCGAATCTGCTTCTCATTATCCGAACCTCCCTGTTATATAATCTTCTGTGCGCTTATCCCTCGGCTGAGAGAATATATCGTCCGTGGCTCCGTACTCTATCAGCTCGCCGAGCAGGAAAAACGCCGTGTTGTCCGATATCCTGACCGCCTGCTGCATGTTGTGAGTCACTATGATTATGGTGTATTTTTTCTTGAGATTTATTGCGAGCTCCTCTATTTTGGAAGTCGATATCGGGTCGAGTGCGCTTGTCGGCTCGTCCATGAGCAGCACCTCCGGCTCGACCGCGAGCGCACGGGCAATGCACAGCCTCTGCTGCTGACCGCCGGAAAGCCCGAGAGCATTCTTTTTAAGACGGTCTTTTACTTCGTCCCATATCGCCGCTCCGCGCAGGGACTGCTCAACTATCTCGTCAAGCTTCGCTTTCGCTCTTATCCCGTGCGTGCGCGGTCCGTAGGCGACATTGTCGTATATGCTCATCGGAAACGGGTTCGGCTTTTGAAAAACCATGCCGATCTGTCTCCGCAGTTCGCTGACATCGACAGACTGCGAAAAGATATCTTCTCCGTTGTATCTTACCTCTCCGGTTATTTTTACCCCCGGAATAAGATCGTTCATTCTGTCAAGCGTTTTTAAAAATGTGGATTTTCCGCACCCGGAGGGACCTATGAGCGCGGTTATGCTGTTTCTTTCGAGCTCTATATTTATGTCCTTGAGTGCCTGATGCTCGCCGTACCAAAGATTTAAACCGCCGACGGAAATTATACTGTTGTCTTTCATAATCCTTCTCCTTTATATCTGCCTGCGCTTTTTAAAGCGGCGCGAAACAAGCGAGGCAGAGAGGTTTATAAGCACTGTCATTGCCATGAGTATAGTTGCTATGGCGAATGCCGTTGAAAAATCTCCCTGCTCCTTGGCGTAGACATAGAGCGCGACCGTGAGCGTTGCGCCCGCGCTGTTGAGTCCGTCAAAAAAGCTGTTGAGCGTGTGCGCAAAGCCCGCTGTGAACAGCAGAGCCGCCGACTCTCCGACGATGCGCCCGACCGAAAGAATGCAGCCGGTCACTATGCCGTCGATGCAGCCGGGGAGAACGACCGTCCTTATCGTTCTCCATTTTCCTGCGCCCAGCCCGAAAGCACCCTCGCGGTAGCTCTGCGGAACGGTTTTCAGGCTCTCCTGAGTTGTGCGCATGACCGTCGGCAGGTTCATGATAACAAGCGTCAGCGCGCCCGCCATAAGCGATGTTTTCATGCCCATAAACTGGCAGAAGAAAAGCATGCCGACAAGACCGTATATTATGGACGGAATACCCGAGAGCGTCTCCGCCGCGTATTCTATCGCCGCAACGAGCTTTTTGTTTGACGCGTATTCGTTGAGGTATATCGCCGCGCCCACGCCGAGGGGAAGTATGATAACGAGTGAAGCGATTATTATATACAGCGTGTTGAGTATGTCGGGCAGTATGCCTATTCTGTCCGAAAGATAGCTCGGCGATGTGGATATAAGCTCCCAAGACAGATTGGGCACTCCTTTTGCTATAACATATCCCGTTATGAACAGCACAAGCAGGCAAACGGCGGCTGACGCGATGCGGACAAGAGCCTGCATTAATATTTCGTAAGCCTTGCGTTTTGTATGTATTCTGCTCTTCATCCGTCAGCCCTCCCTGTCCTTTTTAAGGAAGAAATTTAAAACTGCATTTATCATCATTATAAACAGGAACAGCACGAGAGCTATGGAGAACAGTGCCTGACGCTGCAGGCCACTCGAATATGCCATCTCGCTCGCAACCGCCGTTGTGAGAAAGCGGACGCTCTCAAACAACCCGGGCATATTCGCCGCGTTTCCCGAAACCATCATAACAGCCATTGCTTCTCCGATCGCCCTGCCCACGCCGAGCACAACGGCGGCTGCGATGCCGCTCTTCGCCGCAGGGACGGATATTCTGAAATATGTTTCGGTCGGCGTTGCGCCGAGGGCGAGCGACGCGTCCTCGTATTCCTTCGGCACTGCCTGAAGTGCCGTGACCGAAACCTTTATTATCGACGGCAGTATCATAACCGCGAGCACTATAATTGCGGCAAACAGGCTCGCGCCGTCCGGCAGACCGAATATTTTCTGTATTCCCGGGACGAGCACGAGCATACCGACAAGACCGTATACCACCGAGGGGATGCCTGCCAACAGACTGACTGCCGACTGCATGACTGAGCCGACCTTTTCCGAGGCATATTTTGAGATGTATACCGCTGTAAGAAAACCTGTCGGCACACCCAGGACGATTGCGCCTGCGGTGCCGTATACGCTCGTCAGGATAAACGGCAGTATGCCGTACGACGGCTCCGCCGATGTCGGCGCCCACGATTTGCCGAAGAGAAAGGGGATAAGTCCGATTTCTTTTATTGCGGGTATGCCGGATATTACCAAATAGACGGTTATTATCAGCACGCATCCCACCGTGACGAGCCCGAGAATGAGAAATATTCCGTGAATAATCGCTTCAATCAGTCTTTTTCTCTGAACTTTTTTGTCTTTCATATTTTTCTGCCTTTCGCAAACGGACAAAAGCGGCGGTCGTCGGACTGCCGCTCCTGTGCTTTAAGCTACCGGTACTGCGCCGGCTTTTGAAATTATGTCGGCGGCTTCCTTTGATGTCGCGTAGTCGAAAAACTTCTGCGCGGTTTCCGAAAGCTGGGTGTCTGTCTTTGTCACAAAGACGAACGGACGCTGTATTTTGTAGCTGCCGTCCTTGACTGTATCCTCGGTCGGGGTAACTCCGTCCACCTTGAGAGCTTTTACCGTGTCCTGTATCGCCGCAAGCGAGGCATAGCCTATCGCGTTTGCATTCTGCGCAACCGTTGCAATAACATCACCGGTCGAAGTAAGCTCCTGACGGTATTTGCACTTGTCGGCCGTGCCGGTTATCGACTCAAAGCCGTCTCTTGTTCCGCTTCCGGCTTCGCGTCCTATGAGGACTATCTGAGCGTCGCTGCCGCCGACTTCTTTCCAGTTTGTGATTTCTCCGGTGTAGATTTTTGCTATCTGCTCGGCGGAAAGATCGGACACGGGGTTTGAGGGATTGACTATCACTGCAATCCCGTCCAGAGCAACGGTGGTTTCAGTCAGACCCTTTGCCTTTTCTTCGTCCTTGAGTGCTCTGCTCGAAAGCCCTATGTCGCAGCGTCCCTCAAGCACGGCTGTGATACCGGAGCCCGAGCCCGTGGGGTTATAGGTGAATTTTGCGTCGCTGTTCTTTTCGGTGAAGGACTCGCCGAGCGCACCTATGACTTTTTCCATTGATGTTGAGCCGTCTGTCGAGACAGTGCCCGACACGGTGCTCCCGCGGGAGCATCCCGCGAAGATGAGAAGTGCCGCAAGAATGGCGGATACATAGCAGATGATTTTTTCCATAAACAAAATCTCCTTGTCTGTCGTGTTTGTTTTATGGGATTGAACTCTATCGGTGCAACCCTGCATCTACAGCATACAGAGTAGGTGTAAAATCAAAAAGCCGTTTTTTGTAAAATCGATGTCAAAAAAATAAATCACTCAACGCCACTGCGTATTTGTGCATAATATACAATTATTCCGTTAGTATTTTGTGAGAAGCGTAGACTTTTCGCTTATTTCCTTACAAAAGGATTACAACTTGTCTATTGTATGTTATAATATCACATATAGGAGATCATTCCGGTCTTGTATTAAAGATCACCGTAAAATCGGAGGCTTAACTTATCATGGAAATCATAAGAAAAGAATATTCATTTAAATCAGCAACAGGTCTTTGCGACATCTATGCTCGCAGCTGGATGCCCGCAGATAAAAACAGCGTCAAAGCCATATTCCAGATAACCCACGGCATGGCGGAGCACGGCGAGCGTTACGCCCGCTTTGCAAAGAAGCTCTGCGAGCACGGCTATGCTGTTTTTGCGCAGGATCATATCGGTCACGGCAAGTCCGTCGCGTCCGACGATGACCTCGGCTATTTCGGCGAGAAGGACGGCTGGAGAGATTTTGTCATCGACTGCCGCTCGCTTACCGATATCGCCCGCGAGGAGTATCCCGGCAAGCCCGTCGTATTCTTCGGTCACAGCATGGGATCGTTCATCGCAAGAAACTATACCGCTAAATATAACGACGTTCAGGCGGCTATCTTCTGCGGCACAAGCGGAAAGAATCCCGCCGCACCTATTGCCATAAAGCTTGCGAGCTTCGTCGGCAAGAGCCGCGGCAGCCGTCATAAGAGCGAGTTTATCAATAACCTCGCTTTCGGCAACTACAACAAGAAGTTTGACAATGTCAAGACCGAGTTCGACTGGCTCACCAGAGACGGGGACGAGGTTCAGAAGTATATCGACGATAAATACTGCGGCTTCCTCTTCAGCGCGGCAGGCTATAAAGACCTGTTCTCTGTCCTCAATTCCGTCTCCGGCAAGGACTGGTATGAGCAGCTCTCTACCGATATTCCGATTCTCGTCGTCTCCGGCTCAATGGATCCCGTCGGCGATTACTCAAAGGGCGTGACCCAGGTTGCCGATGACCTCAAGGCTACCGGTCATGATGTCACCCTCAAGCTCTTTGACGGCGGCAGACACGAGATTCTCAACGAGACAAATCGCGATGAGGTCGAGGATTATATCGCCGCGTGGGCTGATGCAGCCCTTGGGAACGGCGCAAAGAAAGCAGAATAAAAAGTATAATAGGAATTTTAATTTGCGGAGCAGGGGGTTACTCTCTGCTCCGTATCTTTTTTTGTTCAACCTATTGACATAGTATGTAAATAGGTATATAATCGTTGCGGAATCGGGGGAACAGGTAGAATGATTTGTTTTCCCGTGAACATACTTGATTATTGAGAGGAGTTCTGATATAAATGACCACTATCTATGTTGATAACGCGGCCACGACAAAGACGAGCCGCACGGCAATAGAAGCGATGCTGCCTTATATGGACAAGATATACGGCAACCCGTCAAGCCTCCATTCCGTCGGACAGGCTGCGGCTGACGCGCTGAGAAAGGCACGCGAAGAGGCGGCCGAAATTCTCGGCTGCGAGCCAAACGAAATAACCTTCACCTCCGGCGGCAGCGAGGCTGACAATCAGGCGCTTGTTTCAGCGGCTGCAATCGGCGCAAGAAAGGGCAAAAAGCATATAGTTTCCACCGCGTTTGAGCACCACGCGGTTCTGCATACACTCAGGAGACTCGAAAAAGAGGGCTTTGAGGTTACGCTCCTTGATGTGCACGAAAACGGTATGGTCTCGGCTCAGCAGGTCGCCGACGCTATCCGCGAGGACACTTGCCTTGTAACGGTTATGTATGCGAACAACGAGATAGGCAGCATCCAGCCCATCGCCGAGATAGGTGCGGTGTGTAAAGAAAAGGGCATTATCTTCCATACCGATGCCGTTCAGGCTGTCGGTCATGTCCATATAAATGTCAGGGAAGAGAATATCGATATGCTCTCCCTCTCGGCTCATAAGTTCCACGGACCCAAGGGCGTCGGACTTCTCTATGCCCGCAAGGGTGTCAGGCTGACGAATATTATCGAGGGCGGCGCACAGGAGCGCGGCAAGCGTGCTGGTACCGAGAATATCCCCGGAATTGTTGGCATGGTCGCGGCTCTCAAAGAGGCGAACGCTAATATCGACATTAACGCCCAAAAAGTGTCGGCTCTGCGTGACAGGCTTATAGAGGGTCTTGAAAAGATACCGCACAGTGCATTGAACGGCGACCGCACAAAGCGTCTGCCCGGCAATGTCAGCTTCTGCTTCGAGGGTATCGAGGGCGAGTCGCTTCTGCTTCTGCTCGATGCAAAGGGCATATGCGCTTCCTCCGGCTCCGCCTGCACCTCGGGCTCACTCGATCCGAGCCATGTGCTTCTCGCTATCGGTCGCCCGCATGAGGTCGCCCACGGCTCTCTGCGCCTGACGCTCAGCGAGGAGAACACGCAGGAGGAGGTCGATTATATAATCGAAGAGACTGCCAAGGTCGTCAAATATCTCAGAGATCTTTCGCCCGTGTGGAAAGAGCTTCTGAGCGGCGAGAGAAAATTCACTTTCTGAGAGGAGTAGTTCAAAATGGCATTATACAGCGATAAGGTTATGGATCATTTCATGAATCCGCGCAATGTCGGCGAGATTGCCGATGCGGACGGTGTCGGCGAGGTCGGCAACGCGAAGTGCGGCGATATAATGAAGATGTATCTCAAGATAAAAGACGGAAAAATCGACGATGTCAAGTTCGAGACCTTCGGCTGCGCGAGCGCAATAGCCTCGTCCTCCATGGCTACCGAGCTTATAAAGGGCAAGACTATTGACGAGGCTCTTGCCGTCACAAATAAGCAGGTTGTCGATGAGCTTGACGGACTTCCGGCGCACAAGCTGCACTGCTCCGTGCTCGCCGAGGAGGCTATAAAGTCCGCCGTCAAGGACTATTACGACAAAAACAGCATTGAGTATGACCGCAGCAAGTTCCCCGAGTGCGAGGACTGCGAGAGCTGCGGCTGCCGTATGGTGTAAAATTATGATGGTATCAAGCCGCGGCAGATACGCCCTGCGCGTCATGGCGGATCTTGCCGAAAACGGAAGGGACGGAGTGTTTATCCCGCTCAAGGAGATTGCCGAGCGTGAGGAGCTCTCGCTCAAATATCTCGAAAGCATTATGACAACGCTCTCGAAAGCGGGGCTTGTCGAGGGCGCGCACGGAAAGGGCGGCGGCTACCGGCTCAAAAGAAAGCCGGGGGAGTACAGGGTCGGCGAGATTCTGAGACTCACCGAAGGCTCGCTCGCGCCCGTCTCGTGCGTTGAAGGCGGCTGCGACCCCTGCGAGAATGCCAACTCGTGCCGCACCCGTGCGATGTGGACGAAGCTCGATAAACTCATCAACGATTTCTTCGACGGCATAACAATTGCCGACCTGATGAAATGACAAAACGACCGCCGGGACAAATCCTGACGGTCGCTTGTCTTATTTATTCAGCTTTTTTATTCAGCCTTTGCGTTTTATCTTCCTACTTATCAATATCCCGATAACGAGCCGTATCGCAAACCCGCCCGGAGGTCAGCAGACCGAAATATGAAAATATGCTGTTCGCATAGGCTGTGTCGCCGTATTTTGCCAGTATGCCGAAGACTGCGCCTGCGGCTATCATAAAAAGGGGATTGCGGAAAACTTTTTTGGCCTTGTCCATTCAGCACCTCTTATAGAAGCAAGCCGCACTGTAGAATGCGGCTTGCACTTGTATTTTACAGATTCAGGAAATCTTTTCTGTATTTGACTCCGAAGAACTCGGCGAGCTCCTGCATCTCGCTGTCTTTTATAGTATTTATCCTCGGCATATGCGCGGTGAGCATGTATATCTGCGCCGCCTTTTCGACTGTCTCAATAAGACCGAAAGTCTCGTCCATAGTCTTGCCTGCGCCGTAGATTCCGTGCATTCCCCAGATAACGAGGCGGAACTCCTTCATCTTTTCCGCAGTCGCTTCGCCGATGCTGTTCGTGCCGCAGAGCATCCACGGCAGAACGCCGACTCCGTCCGGGAATACGACTATGCACTCGGTGCACATCTCCCAAAGGGTGTGTGTTATCTTCTTCTCGTCAAGCTCGTGTATATAGTTCATCGCGAGCGTGTTCGTCGGGTGGCAGTGCATGACAATTCTGTTCTCCGGGTCAACGCTGAGTCTCGCCATGTGGCTCATCAGGTGAGCGGGCAGCTCGCTTGTGAATCTGCCGCCGTCGGAGTAGCCCCAAAGCAGCTCGGCAGTCGTGCCGTCCTCGGCGATTCTTATGATGCCGAGATTGTTTTCGGGGTCGAACTGAACGTTCTTGAAGTATTTGCCCGTTCCGGTGACGATGAATATCCTGCCGATAAGCGGCTTTGCGTCAAAGCCGGTCGGAATAGTTCTGATAACTTTGGTAAGGTCGAGATATTCGCCGACTTCCTTTTCGTCGAGCATGTAGCTTATGTTGCCGCCGTTTCTCTCGTCCCAGCCGAGACGGTACATATTTGCGGTGGTCTGCATCATTTCCTGCACGAACGGCGCAGTCAGAATGTCTTTCATTTTCTTGCCTCCAGTGTATTCTTTTCGTAATCCAGTATGGGCGATATATAGTCGCCGGGGATGTTTTCGCGCCTGAGATATTCGTCCCAGATGTCGCCGAACGGTGCCGTTTTCATATCCTCCTGCAACACCATAAGCTCCGTGAAGCGGCTTTCATCCTGAAGCTTTTTCATCTTCCCGTTCGGCTCGAGCAGGGCGAGCAGCAGTGCCTTGTGAACGCTCCTGATTCCCGTGACCCATGCGGATATCCTGTTTATCGAAGCGTCAAAATAGTCGGTCGCTATAAACACTCTGCCGAGCGCGTCGTTTCGGACAATCTCTTTGGCAATCTCTTTCGTCTCGTCATCGAGAATAACGACATGGTCGCTGTCCCATCTGACTCCGCGTGTGATGTGCAGTGCGATGCGGTCGTTGAACAGGAGCATGGAGGATATCTTGTCCGAAACAACTTCTGTCGGGTGGTAGTGCCCGTTGTCCATTAGGGGAGTGATGCCCTTTGAGGCGACATAGTTCATGCAGAATTCGGCGGAGCCGACAGTGTATGACTCAAGTCCGATTCCGAAAACCTTTGATTCAAGGCAGACGAAAACCTTCGACTTGTCGTAAGGCACCGAAAGTATTTCGTCGAGCGAATCCTTGAATCTCTTGCGCGGGCCGAGCCTGTCGGCGGGTATGTTCTTATATCCGTCGGGGATCCAGATGTTCATCAGACAGGGTACGCCCGTCTCGTTTGCAAAATATTCGGATATCTCGATGCATCTCTTGCCGTGCTCTATCCAGAAGCGGCGAACTTCTTCGTTGGGCGACGAGAGAGTGAGGTTGTCCTTCACCATCGGGTGCGAGAAGAAAGTGGGATTGAAATCTATTCCCATGCCGCGTTCCTTTGCGAACTTGACCCATTTTTCAAAATGGCGCGGCTCAATTTTGTCGCGGTCGGCGAACTCTCCGTTTTCAAATATGGCGTAGCTTGCGTGAAGATTAAGCTTCTTCTTGCCGGGCATGAGGCTCGCCGCAAAGTCGAAGTCCTGCATCAGCTCATCGGGAGTGCGCGACTTGCCGGGATAGTTGCCGGTGGTCTGTATTCCGCCGGAGAGAGCCTGCTTCGAGTCGAAGCCCGTAACATCGTCGCCCTGCCAGCAGTGGACTGAAACAGCCGTGCGGCGAAGCGTCTCTATAGCCTTTTCAGCGTCCACGCCGAGAGAGGCATATATCTCTTTTGCACTTTCGTATCTGCTCATGTTGTTCCTCCTTTTGTCTTTAACACAAGCAAAGTTTATCACAAAAAAGCGACTCGTTCAATGCTTATTTGGCATAAAACTTTTTCTTTACTTATTTCATACATATTGTTATAATATTGTCGGATTAAAGTCGTGCCTTGCGCACCGAAACAGGAAAGGTGATAATTGATGAATGCTGTTGAAATAGCCGCAATAGTCGTCGCGTCGGTTCTTCTGCTTTGCGTAATACTCTTCGGCGTGGTGAGCTATGTTCTTTTCTACGAGGTCATAGCGCGCAAATCGAAGATACCCGGCAAGATAGATGCAAACGCCAAAAAGAAAATGATGGAGACGAACCCTGAAAAGTTCCTCCCAGACCCGCGTGAGGAGTGGCTCAACGAGCAGACCTTTGAAGATTATTCCATAACAAATGCTGACGGAAACAGGCTCAGGGGATATCTTCTCAAGGCCGACAAGCCCTCCGATGTCTATGTCTTCGGAAGCCACGGCTATCGCTGCTGGGGCAAGCGCGAGTTCAGACTTATGTCAAAGTTTTATCACGACCTCGGCTTCAATGTCTTTCTTGTCGATCACCAGGCGCACGGCGAGAGCGAGGGTAAATATATCGGCTTCGGCTCGCACGAGTCGCGTGACGCCATGCAGTGGCTCAGGTTTATGAACGATACCTTCGGGAGCGATATTCAGATAATCCTGCACGGCGTTTCAATGGGCTGCGCCACCGTTATGATGATGAGCGGCAACCCCGACCTGCCGAAAAATGTCAGATTTACCGTTGCCGACTGCGGATATACCAGCCCGTGGGCGGAGTTTGACTATCAGCTCAAGACTGCCCGTGTTCCGACTTCTCCGCTGCTCGACGGCGCGAATTTCTTCAATAAGCTTATCGCAAAATACGATTTCAAAAAGGTCGATGCGGTTGAGAGCGTCAGCCATGCGCAGGTACCCATGCTCTTTATCCACGGCACAAAGGACGATTTCGTTCCCACATATATGGTGCATGAGCTCTATGACTCATGCAGCACGGATAAAGACCTGCTCCTTGTCGAGGGCGCGGGTCACGCCGAGAGCTACCTGACAAACTCCGCCGCATACGAGGCAAAGGTCAAGAGCTTTATCGACAAGTATATCGCCGTCGAGTCAAAAGCTTGAAAAGAACAGCAAATATTGTCCCTGCCCACTCGTTCGGGCAGGGATTTTTTCTTTGTGCAAATTACATAGTCGGTGAATCTTCTTTGCAACAAAAATCAACTCCCGATCAGCTTTTGCAGGTCGGGAGCATTTCTTTATTTCTTCTTTTTCGGCTTCGGTGCGGGCAGCTCGTCATACATCGCCTCAAAGAGCTCTTTCAAAAACTCTCTGTCCTCGATGTTTTCAACCATCAGCATCGGCTTCGCACCGTCATACGGCAGCTCCTCCGGTGCGTCCGGCATCATATTTCGCGCTGCCCGAACGGACTTTACGAGAAATCGGTTGTCGTATATCCCGCCGATTACTTTTCCGCGAAAATAGAGTATATATTCGCTCATCATTGCCCGGCTCGTCACATCGCCGGCTTCGCTCAGCTGTTCGAGTACATATTCGAGATAATCTTTGCTTGATGCCATATTATTTTCTCTTGCTTTCCTCATATGCCTGTTTTTCGGCGTTGAACTGCTCGGGGCGCTTGAGATAATCGCGGTTGAACCGCCTGCCGACCGTTATGCTGCCGTCGGGCAGAATCTCGGTTATCGTCACGCCCTGCATCCACTTTTCCTCCGGCCAGCCGAAGTTCGTGCCCATGGTGTATGTCTCATATCCGCCGCACTGGCTGTATATTAAGCAGACCCCTTTGTAGTTCGCGCAGAAGTCGTTGACATGGTCGTGCCCGCAGTAGACCGCCTGGGTGCTGCCGAGCTCGCATATGGCGTCGAACATTCCGCTGTTGAACGGCGAGCAGCCGACGGATTCATACATCCCGCCGTAGAAAATTTTCGCCTCGCCTGTCGGGACATACTGCCCTTTTTCGTCGAGCTTCATCACATGCTCAAACTCCGGCAGGGGAATGTGAAAATACATCATCGACTTAACTTTTCCGTATTTCTCTTCCGTCCTGCGCACGCAGTTTTTGTACCATTCTATTTGCTCCGGCTTTAAGAAGTCGTACCCCTTCATTCCCTCGGGCACTCCGTAGTCCTTATAATATCGCTCGCGGATGTCGCGCCCCGAATCGAAGAAATACAGGCTTTGGAGCAGAGAGCTTTCGCCGTTTTTGATATCTATTCTGTAGTTGCCGTAGCCGTAGAGACTGTCGTAGCCGTGGAGCGCGAGGCAGTGCGGATAGCGGCGCATGGAATCGAGCATGAGCCATTTATAGAAGCCCTTCTCCTCGCGCACCTCGTGATTGCCGAAGACAAAAGCCCAGTATACCCCCGTCTTTTCCATGAAGCGCGCAAACTGTACCGCGTCGAGCTGCTGGAACTTCGAGAGTATTATATCTCCCGTGAATATCACAAGATCGGGCTTTGCCTGCGCAATATGATTTGCGAGCATCTGCATCGCCTTGCGGCGCAGAGAGGGTGTGTCGCCAAGGTGGATGTCTGTTGTCGTGAGTATGCGAAACGGTTTGTCCGAATATGAGCCGTCCATGTTTAATTTGCCTATCGTGACGCTCTCCTCGTCTTGACCTATTATTTTAACGCCCGTCTCGGCAGGAACTATGTTCACATTCTTTTCAAACAGCCAGTCGCGCCTGTCCTTCGGGAGCAGGGGGTATGCGATGCTGTAAAGCTCAAGTCCGAGCGCGTTCAAATTGCGTCTGCAAAAAGCGGCTATAGGGTGCATCTGATGAAAACCTCGCTTGATTTTTTTTCTGATTATACCACCGACGAGGAGTAAAATCAATCTTTGACATCTTAGGCTTTCGCCCTATATCCCGTGCCGTTTCTTTGGCTCAAAGCCGCGACCGGCAGACGGAACAGCGGCAATATATGAAAATTCACAAAGTTTTGTTGATTTAACCCCGCCGAAATGATATAATAGACAACTGAAACGGACGCGTGAGTCATATATAGGAGGTTTTACAATGAAGAAGTCCCTTGCGGCACTTCTTGTGACGCTTATTATTTTCGGTTGTGCCGCGCTTACCGCGTGCAACAAGGCAAGTCTTGCTTCCGAGGCGGGAGACAGTCAGACAATTTCGGCGGACGAAATAGCCGATACCATGACCTCGAAGGACGGAAAGTATGAGATAGCCATGGTCACGAATGTCGGCAGGCTCAAGGACAAATCCTTTAACCAGGGAACCTGGGACGGGGTCAAGCTCTTTGCCTATAAAAACGGCAAGTCGTATAAATATTACCAGCCCAGAAACGGCAGCAAGGCATCTGATGACGACAGATACAACGCCTTCATCGAAGCGATAAACGGCGGCGCGAATATAATCGTCGCCACCGGCTACGAGCAGGAGACCGCCCTTAAGCGAGCCGCTGTGGAAAATCCGGACACAAAATTTATTTTTATTGACGGCTATGTGCTTACGAACAGCGAGGGACAGGCTCTCTCGAATGTCGCGGCAGTTTCGTTTATGGAGGAGCAGTGCGGCTATCTTGCGGGCTACGCCGCTGTTACCGAGGGCAACACAAAACTCGGCTTTGTCGGCGGCGGAGCGGGCAACAATCCGTCCGTCAACAGATTCGGCTACGGCTTCGTCCAGGGCGCGAACGACGCGGCGAAGCTTACGGGCGTTATCATTGAAATGAAGTACAGCTACCGCTACGGAGACAGCTTCTCGGCTTCCTCGGAGCTTCAGAGCATGGTCAACGAATGGTATAGGTCCGGCACGGAGTGCGTTTTCTCCTGCGGCGGCGAGATGTGTGATTCGGTTTTTGAAGCGGCCTCGGCGAATAACGGCAAGTCCATAGGCGTTGATGTCGATCAGTCCTCAGTCTCCGATACCGTTATAACCTCGGCAATGAAGGGACTCAGCTCCGGCGTTCAAAAGACGCTTACCTCGTTCTATGACGGAAAATGGGTGCTTGTCGGCGGGCTTCTGTCCAACCTCGGCGTTGACGACAACGCGGTCGGACTGTCCTTTTCAACATCGAAGTTTGAGAAGTTTACCGAGAGTGAGTATGTCAAGCTTGTCAATTCCATGAAGAGCGGCGGAACGCTTGAGGTGAAAAACGATTTTACCGCTTTCCTTGCGGGCGATGAGACTTTTGAAAATGTCACCGTCAGCTTCATAAAATAAGCAGCTTTAAGGGAGCCTTGGCGCGTTGAACGTTGAGGCTCCCTTGAGTTTATATTTTCAGCAGTTATCAAACGACGGGTTGAACGAATAGCAGTTCTTCGAGCTGAGCCGGTCGGTAACGGTGCGCAGCCCCTCGCCGAACCGCTGAAAGTGGACTATTTCGCGTTCACGCAGGAATTTTATCGGGTCGCGGACATCAGGGTCGTCAACAAGGCGCAGGATGTTGTCGTAGGTGACTCTCGCTTTCTGCTCGGCAGCCATGTCCTCCATAAGGTCGGCTACCGTGTCGCCCTTGCACTGCATCGATCCCGCGCTGTATGGCATTCCGTTTGCCCCGGCAGGATATACTCCGGCGGTATGGGTGACGAAATATGCATCGAATCCGCTCTTCTTTATTTCCTCGGGAGTGAGGTTTCTCGTAAGCTGACAGACTATCGCGCCTATCATTTCAAGATGTCCGAGCTCCTCCGTGCCTATGTCTGTCAGCAGCCCTTTTAGCTGCGCATACGGCATTGTGAACCGCTGACTGAGATAGCGGAGCGATGCGCCGAGTTCCCCGTCGGGTCCGCCGTATTGGTCGAGTATTATCTTCGCATATTTCGGGTTCGGATTTGCTATTTTTATCGGATACTGAAGCTTCTTTTCGTATACAAACATCAGCAGCCACACTCCTCTGTATCCCACGGCCACGGATCCTTGAGCCACTCTGCACCCGTTGCGTCGAGTGCCGTGAGCGCACCGAACAAAGCTTCGTATTCGCTCCTGAGCGCCCTGTACCGTGCGTCGCACTTGCGAAACAGCGCAAGTGCCTGAAGGTCTGACGGGTGGGTGTCAAGATACAGATGCAGCTCCCACTGCGTGAACTGCGCGGCACTCAGCCGCCTGAGCATCGTTTCGCGCTTTGTCATCCCGAACACCTCGCAGGATTGAACGGCTTGTTCAGAACGGGGAATAGCGTGCCGGCTTCCAGTGCTTTCATCTCGTCGTACACGCTTATATCCGTCTGTATCGGAACATATGCCATGGCGACGCTGTAGTCCTCCGGGAACGGGGTCGTCGCCTCGCGCACGGGGCAGGAGCAGCCCCCGGCACTTCGGTTGATGTAATTCATATCGGACATTACTCCTTTATCTTGCTTTTTATGAGGCATCCCTCTGTACATAATATGATCAGTACGGATTTTTGACAAAGTGCGAGCCTTAAAACATAACGGAGGAACATAAAATGGACATCAGAGAAATTCTTAAAAAAGTCGATCACACCCTGCTCGGAGTAACTGCCGGGTGGAGCGACATCGAACAGATACTCATCGATGCCGAAAAATTCGGCACGGCGAGCGCGTGCATTCCGCCCGCGTTTGTCAAAAGAGCTAAAGAATATGTTGGAGACAGGGTGAAGATATGCACTGTCATAGGCTTCCCGAACGGCTATAACACCACCGCCGCCAAGATCTTTGAGACAAAGGATGCCGTTGCAAACGGCGCGGACGAGATAGATATGGTCATAAATGTCGGCGAGCTAAAGTCCGGCAACACCATCTATGTCGAGAATGAGATAAAGGCGGTTTGCGCTGCGTGCGAGGGCAAGATATTGAAAGTCATTATCGAGACCTGCCTTTTGACCGAAAGCGAAAAGATAACGATGTGCGAAATAGTTACCCGCTCGGGCGCGGACTATATAAAGACCTCGACCGGCTTTTCTCTCGGCGGAGCAACATTTGACGATATAAAGCTCTTTTCGGAGCATATAGGAAGTAATGTGAAAATGAAAGCCGCAGGCGGCATCAGCAGCCTCGACGATGCGGAAAGGTTCATAGCCCTCGGCTGCGACAGGCTCGGCACGAGCAGAATAGTCAAGCTCGCCAAGAATCTCGACGCGTCCGAACATGGAAAGGAGAACAGATATGTCAACCGCACATAACACCGCAAACAAAGGCGATTTCGCCAAAACGGTACTCATGCCCGGCGATCCGCTCAGGGCGAAGTATATTGCCGAGCATTTTATCGACGACGCCCGCCTTGTCAACAATGTAAGAGGAATTCAGGGTTATACGGGAGCATACCGAGGAAAGCCCGTCTCGGTCATGGCGTCCGGTATGGGTATGCCCTCGATGGGAATATATTCCTATGAGCTTTTTAACTTCTACGATGTTGACAATATCATCCGTGTCGGCTCTGCCGGCGGTATAGCCCCAGGGCTTAAGCTGCGCGATGTAGTCATAGGCGCGGGCGCATGTACAAATTCGAATTTCGCGCACCAGTTCGGTCTGCCCGGTGCGTTTGCGCCGATAGCGTCGTTCTCTCTGCTCGAAAAAGCGGTGTCCGCCGCGAGAAAGCTGGGCAAAGAGCCTGTAGTCGGCAACCTCGTATCGTCCGATACTTTTTACGAGGATATCCCGAGCTTCGAGTTGTGGCGCAAAATGGGCGTTCTGGCAGTTGAAATGGAGGCGGCAGCACTCTATATGAACGCCGCGCGCTCCGGCAAGAACGCACTGTGCATCTGCACCATATCCGACCTGCCCATGGATTCTGCGAGCGGCGAGTGCTCGCCCGCAGAGCGTGAGCAGAGCTTTAACGAAATGATAGAAATAGCCCTCAATACTCTTTAAACGGAGTGATTTTCTTGAGAATAAAGCGAGTTTTTCTTATAGTTCTCGACTCCTTCGGCGTCGGCGAACTGCCCGATGCCGCTAAATACGGCGACTGCGGCAGCGACACCTTCGGCGCGGTCAGCCGCTCGGAATATTTTGATGTGCCTAATATGCGCTCCCTCGGTCTTTTTAATATTGACGGAGTTTCCCCTGTGGGCGCAGTGGAGCATCCTCGCGGCGCGTTCGGCAGAGCTGCCGAGCGTTCTGCCGGCAAGGATACGACTACGGGTCACTGGGAGATAGCCGGAGTCGTGTCCGAAAGACCCATGCCGACTTTTCCGGACGGCTTTCCGCAGTATGCCATCGACGAGTTTTCACGCCTTACCGGACGCGGCGTGCTTTGCAACAAGCCCTATTCGGGTACGCAGGTCATACTCGACTACGGCAGACAGCACATGGAGACCGGAGATCTCATCGTCTATACCTCGGCGGACAGCGTCTTTCAGATAGCCGCCCACGAGGATATAGTTCCTCTCGAAGAACTCTATGATATCTGCCGCACAGCCCGCGGTATGCTCAAAGGCAGGCTTGCCGTCGGCAGAGTTATAGCCCGCCCGTTCAAAGGCGAATACCCGAATTTTTACAGAACCGACGGCAGGCATGATTTTTCCCTTGAACCGACGGGGGAGACGATGCTCGATTCCCTGAAGGCTTCGGGTTTCGATGTCATATCCGTCGGCAAGATAAATGATATTTTTGCCTCACGCGGCATTACTGATCACAGGGGTATCAACAAAAACAACGCCGACGGCATGGAAAAGACGCTGAAGCTCCAAAAGGAGGCTTTCAACGGTCTCTGCTTTGTCAATCTCGTCGATTTCGATATGCTCTACGGGCACAGAAATGATGTTGACGGTTACGCAAAAGCCCTTACGGAATTTGACGGATATCTCGGCGAATTTCTCAAAAATATGCGCGCTGACGATCTGCTCATAATAACCGCCGATCACGGCTGCGACCCGTCAACTCCGAGCACCGACCACTCGCGCGAATATATCCCGATAATTGTCTGCGGCGACGGGATAAAAGCCGGGGTGAATATCGGAACGCGCACGACTTTTGCCGATATCTCGGCATCTGTGCTCAATTGCTTCGGTTTGCCCGCGCTTCAAAGCGGCGAGAGCTTTTTGCGGGAGGTGCTCAGTTTATGACCGATAACGAACGCAGCGAACTCTTCAAAAAAGCTGCCGAAGCCCGCCTCAAATCATATTCGCCCTATTCCGGCTACAGCGTCGGCGCGGCGCTTCTCTGCGCCGATGGGACTGTATATACAGGGTGCAACATCGAAAACGCCGCATATACTCCGACCGTCTGTGCCGAGCGCACCGCTTTTTTCAAAGCCCTATCGGACGGCAGGCGCGACTTTTGCGCGATAGCCGTTGCGGGCGGAAAAGACAGCGTTGATGCGTGTATGCCCTGCGGGATCTGCCGTCAGGTGATGGCGGAGTTCTGTGACTTCGAGAATTTCGAGATAATCTGCAACACGGAGCACGGACTTCATTCGTTCAGACTCAGGGAGCTTCTGCCGGGCGCATTCGATCCGGCAAATCTGAAACAGGAGAAACAGCTTTGAAAAACTTTCGGCGTATAATATCTGCTCTTTGTGCGGCGACGATACTCTTGAGCCTCTGCGCCTGCTCAAAGCGCGAGAAGTACGACGCGGTGTTCATTACCGACGTCGGCGATATCTACGACAGGTCGTATAATTCCGCGGTGTGGGACGGGGTCAAGAGCTACGCCGCCGATTACGGGGTCAACTGCAAGTATTACAGACCGTCTCAGCGCGGCACAAAATATTTCTTCAGAGCGATAAAAACGGCAATAAATCACGGCGCGAGGGCGATAGTCTGTCACGGCGATGAATTTTACGATGCAGTTATAAAGGCGGCTGAGCGCTGGGGCGATGTAAAGTTTATCATCATCGACTGCGAGGAGAAAAATCTTCTCTCAAATGTGCTTGCCGTCGGTTATTCAACACTCGACGCGGGATATCTTGCAGGCTACGCTTCGGTGTCTAACGGCTTTCAACATCTCGGCTTTCAGGGCAGCAGCCCGTCCGATGATTATGTCAATTACTGCTTCGGATTTATTCAGGGTGCCGAACGCGCCGCCGAGGATTTGAAGCTCGAGGTTATGTCGGTCGAGATAAAGGTGAATTTTCTCAAAACCGACGAGGATGAGGATGATGTGGAGGCACGCGCAAAGTCGTGGTTTTCGACCGGTACGCAGGTTATATTTGCCTGCGGGACAAAGACCTTCGCAACCGTCGCCGGTATTGCAGAGCGCAATGTCGGAAGCTGGGTCATCGGTGCCGATACCGACAAATCCTATGTCTCCGATTCGGTTCTGACCAGCGCGGAAAAATCCGTCTCGACGAGCGTCTACAGGGCTCTCGCCGAAGTGAAGGACGGCAGCTTTGAGGGCGGACGCTCGGTAACTTACGGCATATGCGAAGACGGGGTGCGGCTCGACCTCCAGCACTCTCTGTTCTCCCTGTTCACTCAGTCTGACTATGATGCAATAATCGAGCGCGTCAAAGCCGATCCGACAATGACATCGTCGCTCGTCACCGCCGACGATGCCAAGAATATAGTCCTCGGTGACGATCAGGAGCTGTCATCAATATTCTCGCTCAATCATGTACTTATCTTCACGAACTGAGGTGTGTTTTATGTATATGCCCGAGCTTATCCGCAAAAAGCGCGACGGCGGTGAGCTGACCGCCCAGGAGATTTCTTATATAATCAACGGCTGCGTATCGGGCAAGGTGCCTGACTACCAGCTTTCGGCGTTCGCCATGGCGGTATTTTTTCGCGGAATGACAAATGACGAGACGGTCGCGCTGACCCTTGCAATGCGTGATTCGGGCGACAAGACCGATCTCAGCGGGATAAACGGCGTCAAGGTCGATAAGCATTCGACAGGCGGAGTGGGCGATAAAACTACGCTTATAGTCGCTCCGATAGTCGCGGCGTGCGGCGTGAAAGTTGCTAAAATGTCCGGCAGAGGACTCGGCCACACCGGCGGAACTGTCGATAAGCTTGAATCGATTCCCGGCTTTCGTACCTCGATATCTCCGCAGGAGATGCGTGAGACCGTTGAAAAATGCGGCCTGAGCGTTACGGGACAGAGCGGGAATATGTGCCCCGCCGACAAAAAGCTTTACGCCCTGCGCGATGTCACCGCAACCGTTGACAGCATACCGCTCATAGCTTCGAGCATCATGAGCAAGAAGCTCGCCGACGGCTCAGACTGTATTGTGCTCGATGTCAAAACGGGGAGCGGAGCTTTTATGAAAACGCTCGACGATTCCCGTCTGCTTGCGCGAACGATGGTCGATATCGGCGGGGGAGCAGGTGTCAAGACTGCCGCGCTGATAACAAATATGGATTCTCCGCTCGGGAGTGCGGTCGGCAACTCGCTTGAAGTCATTGAGTCCGTTGATGTGCTCAAGGGCAACACCTCGGGCGATCTTTGGACTGTCTGCCGCGAGCTTTCGTGCAGGATGCTGATGCTCGCCGGTGTAGGCGACAGAGATGAATGCGGCAGGCTTGTGGACAGAGCCGTCAAAAGCGGCGAAGCACTCAGGCGTTTTGAAATGATGGTCAAATTACAGGGCGGCGATGTCTCGTATATTGAGGACACATCAAAATTCAGAAAAGCCTCTTTCAGCCGCGAGGTATACGCGCCTGCGGACGGATACATAACCCACATGGATGCCGAGAAGATAGGCTTGACCGCCGTACTGCTCGGAGCGGGCAGAGAGCAAAAAGAGGATGAGATCAACCACGCGGCAGGCATAATAACAGCCGCAAAGACCGGCGATTTTGTAAAGCGCAGCGAATTGCTCGCAACGCTTTTTACGGACGATGAGAGCTGCCTTGACGGTGCCGAAGCACGGTATCTTTCCGCAGTTTCAATCGGCGATAAGAGACCTGCGGAGCAGCCCATGATACTCGATTATATCGACTGATATTTCGGTTGACATCCGCTTTTTATCATGTTATCATTTAAAAGCTGTAAAAGGGTGAGGAGTGTGTTTCTGTGATAAGTCTTAAAATGAATTATTATACACGCCGCACCCTGCGCTCTCTCGTGTAGCAGGTGATTTGCGGACGGCCGCCGGCTGTCCGCTTTTTGATTGTTTTTTCGGAGTGACTATGAATAACTTCAAGAAAAAAATAAAAAGAAGACTGCGCCGTATGCTCGGCATACCCGAACCGCCGAAGCGAAAGACTCCCGACCGACTGCCGGACGATATCGATGCGGCAGTAAGAAAGAACGGTCTTGAGACCGGCGGTTTTATAAAAGTTGTCGAAAGCGATATGGATTTCGACGGCTGTTATCTCACTGCGTGGACAGCCCTTGACAACGAGGGCATATATTTCATCCTCGGCGATGAGAAGGTCGCGAAAAAGCGCGGTAACAGGAAAATAAAATCAGAGTACGAGATCAAGGAAATACGCTCCTATCCGCTCGCGGATTTCGACTTGCTCAAATGCGAGCAGTATGTCTCGACCGGTCGTCTCATAGCCGAAAAGGACGGCGACGATGTAGGTCTGATAAAATTCAGTCTCAACTTCCTCGGCGGCTATGACGATTTTTGCAAGGCGTTCAACAGCCTCAAGACAGGCACGCCGATGCCGCAGAGCAGTGAAAAGCCGAACGGCGGAGTCTGCCCGAAATGCAAAAGACCCTATCCTCCCGGGCGCAGCTCCTGCCCGAAATGCGATAAAAACGGCTCGACCGTCAAACGCCTGTTCTCCTTCTTTGGCGGCTATAAGCTCCAAATGGCGCTTATCGTCACCGCCATACTCATAAGCACCGCCATGAATATGGCAATGCCGCAGATAAGCACAAAGACGCTCTTTGACGATGTGCTGAGCAAGGTTGGCTCGACACCCGCGCAGCAGCTGCTCGTTACGCTCGGCTATCTTATCGGCATGGTTGTCGGAATGAAGCTTTTGGGTCTGCTTATGACCGTGTCGTTTCAGTTCCTTATGGGCAGTATAATGCCGCGAGTCATATATGACATAAAAGTCAAGATTTTCGCTGCCATGCAGCGTCTGTCCGTCGGGTTTTACTCGTCCAAGCAGACCGGTTCGCTCATGGAGCGCGTGACAAGGGACTCCAATAATATCTATTGGTTCTTCGTTGACGGACTGCCGTATGTCATAACGAATGTTATAACCGTTGTCGGCGTTCTGATAATAATGTTCGTCATGTCGTGGAAACTGGCGCTTCTCTGCTGCGCAGCAGCACCGATTTTCCTTGTTTTGCTCATTTTCGGCGGCAGATTTTTCAGAACCCTGCACCACAGAAGCTGGGCGCGCAACGCAAGGCTCACCTCCATGGTCAGCGACAACATCAACGGTCAGCGTATAATAAAGGCTTTCTCAAAAGAGGATGAGGAGCTCGACCGCTTCGAAACGGTCAGCAACGATTTATACGAGGCGGATTTAAAGCTCAACAATTCCGAAGCCACTCTTTTTCCCATGCTCACCATACTGCTCTCGATGCTCGCTGCGTTCATGCTGACTTTCGGCGGACTTATGGTTGCAAACGGCGAGATGACCGTCGGCACGCTTCTCAATTTTACCGTCTACCTGACCATGCTCGTCGGTCCGTTGGATTTTCTCTCGTGGGTGTCCAACTGGTGGGCGCGCTGCGTCGATTCGGCTCAGCGCGTGTTTGAGATAGTGGACGCAAAGCCGGAGGTAGTCGAAAAAGAGCACCCGATTGAAATAGGTGAGGTGCGCGGCGATATCGAGATATCAAGGCTTGAGTTTGAATATGAACCCGCACAGCCCGTTATAAAGAATCTCGACCTCAAAGTAAACGCGGGTCAGATGCTCGGAATAGTCGGAAAAACGGGAGCGGGCAAAACGACAATAGCCAATCTTATAGCGCGTCTCTATGACCCGAAAGCCGGCTGCGTCAAAATCGACGGAGTCGATGTGCGCGACCTGCCGCTCGATACCATCAGAAAGAATGTCGGTCTGGTTTCGCAGGATATCTATCTGTTCATAGGCACGATAGCCGATAATATCCGCTACGCAAAGCCGGATGCCACAATGGATGAGATAATCGCTGCGGCAAAGGCGGCGAGCGCGCATGATTTTATTATGAAGCTGCCCGATGCCTATGAGACACGCGTCGGAGCGGGCGGTCACGACCTATCGGGCGGCGAGCGCCAGAGAATATCGATAGCCAGAACTGTAATCCAAAATCCGCGCATTCTTATTCTCGACGAGGCGACTGCGGCAATGGATACCGAAACAGAGCGCAATATCCAATATTCGCTCACAAAGCTTATGCAGGGCAGAACAACTGTCGCCATAGCCCACCGCCTCTCGACCCTCCGCGACGCAGATATGCTTGCGGTCATAAGCGAGGGTGAGGTGGTCGAATACGGCAGCTATGCCGAGCTTCTCAAAAAGCGCGGCGAGTTCTATAAACTCTATAAAATACAGGCCGAAGCTCTCAAGGCTGTCGGCATAATCGATTGAGGAGGGTTAAAATGGGAGAACTCAATACTATGTCGATAAACTTCCTCGACCCGAAAAGAAGTAAATTCTATATAAATCCAAACGGCTTTACAGCCCTCAAAACCGAGGATAAAGATTATCGCCGCGTGCGCCTTCTGCGCACTCTGCCCCTGCACAGACCGTTTGAATATATCAGCGTCAGCGATATGGATAAGAACGAGATCGGTATAATAAGAAACGCCGCCGATTTTCCTCCCGAGAGCAGAGAAATAATCGAAAAGGATCTCGCGGCACGCTACTATTGCCCTCAGATATCGGAGATATATTCGATAGATGAGAAGATGGGCTCTTTCTATTTCGATGTATCGATAGACGGCTTTAAAAAGACCTTCGGTGTCAAGGATATCAGCCGCAATATCAAGATGCTCGATTCCGGTTCGGTTATGCTCACCGATGCCGACGGCAACCGTTTTATAATTCCGGATATCAACGCTCTCAAGCCGAGAACGCGCAGGAAGATCGAACCGTTTCTGTATTGATTTTTTGCATAAATTTTGAAGAAAGGAGCGGCTGTGCGCCGTATGGTTTAAAATATGACCGAGGTAAAATATGACCTTGATTTGAATTCAAAGCCGTGCCGCGGTGTCCTGCGGTATGAAAACGGCGAGGTCTGTGCGCTCGAGGACGGCAAAGAGTTGTTTTCGCATTCGCTTGAAAATGTCGGCGAGCTCGTGCAGTATACCGACGTCGGCTGCGGATGCCTTGAGATATCGCCGTTTTCGGATAAGCTCGGCTCCGATTATGACGGTGCAGAGAATATTATCCTATGTCGCTTCTCTATGGGCGCCGCGGAGGATATAGGCGAATTCCGCAAGGCGGTCAACCACTATATAAAAACAGGCGAAGAACCGCAGCTCAGCATTGATAATGCCGACCGATGCCCGATCTGCGGCAGGCGTTACCCCAAGGGCACCGATGTCTGTATGTTCTGCGTTGATAGGAGCTACATATGGCGCAGAACGCTTAAAATGCTTCGGCAGTTTATGCCGACTCTTATCGTGTCGAGCGTGCTCGTCACTCTCGCAAATCTTATGTCCGCAGCACAGCCCGTGCTTCAGGGAAAGCTTGTTGACGGCTTTTCGTCGGTGGTCTCGTCCGGCGGACTCTCCGCAAAGCAGAATGTTATTATTATCGGCATCGCCATGGCTCTGACCTATCTGCTTGAAAACATTTTTCAGATATTCTCGGGACGCACCGCGAACAGCGTCGGACTCGGATTCTCAAAATATCTGCGCTCCGTTGTCTATGACAAAGTCCAGCGTATGTCCGTCTCGTCCATGTCGCGCAAAACTGCGGGCGATCTTATAAAACGCGTCACCCGCGACACGAATACGGTGCAGAACTTCTTCGTCGATAAAGGACGCTATGCGCTCGAACAGGTTATACTCTTTGTCGTTGTCGGCATATTTATGCTGCGGATGAGCCCGCTGCTGACCCTTCTCGCAGTCGTGCCAGCACCGATATGTATTATCGCGCTCAACAGCTTCAAGTGCTATATCCACTTGCGCTATGATAAGCAGTGGCGGTACGACAGCCGCGCAAACTCAATACTTCACGATATAATCAAGGGCATCCGAGTTGTCAAAACCTTCGGCAGCGAAAAGCGCGAGGTCGCGAAGTTTTCCTCTGCGAGCAAGGCTCTTGCCGATATCTCCGTGAGCAACGAGCGGGTGTGGGCAGTTATCTTTCCGGTCATAGGCTTCTTTATGAACTCCGGCAATTTCCTTGTGCTCTATTTCGGCGGCAGAATGGTTATAAACGGCACGATGACCGCAGGCGAGCTGTGGAGCTTTGTGCTTCTGCTTTCGTATATCTATAAACCGCTTGACTGGCTTGCCAATATGCCTCGCTGGATAGCGGAGGTCACGACGAGCCTTATAAAGATATATGAGGTTCTCGATGAGAAGCCGCAGGTCGGCGATTCCGAAAATGCCGGAAAATATCCGATAACGGGCGAAGTTGAGTTCGATTCCGTTGGCTTCGGCTATAAGAGCTATGAGCCGGTGCTCAAGGATATAGATTTGAAGATAAAACCGGGCGAGATGATAGGTCTTGTCGGTCACTCGGGAGCGGGTAAGTCCACGATGATAAATCTTGTCCTGCGTCTCTATGATGTTGACGGCGGAACGCTCAGAATAGACGGCAGGGATATCCGCGATTACGACCAGTATTATCTGCGCGAGAATATGGGCGTTGTGTTTCAGGAGACATATCTTTTCTCGGGTACCGTCTATGACAATATTTCTTATGCAAGGCCGGACGCATCTCCCGAGGAGGTATTCTCGGCGGCAAAAGCGGCAAATGCCCACGATTTTATAATGGAGCTCAAGGACGGGTACAATACCGTTGTCGGGGAGAACGGCTATAACCTTTCGGGCGGCGAGCGTCAGCGAGTGGCAATAGCCAGAGCGATACTGCGCGACCCGAAGATACTCATTCTCGATGAGGCGACGAGCGCACTCGACCCCGAGACCGAGAGCCATATTCAGGAAGCTCTCGGCAGACTGGTTCACAACAGAACTACAATAGCCATTGCCCACAGGCTTTCGACACTGCGCCATGCGGACAGACTCGTTGTTCTCGAAAACGGCAGAATAGCCGAGACCGGCACACATACGGAGCTTCTCAAAAAGCGCGGTATCTATTATAATCTTGTAATGGCTCAGCGTCAGACCTCAAAGTTAACCTCTGAGGCTCAGGCGGCACTTGACATACAGTGACTCAAACCGAAACACGGGAGACGGAATTAATCTTGTCGCCCGTGTTCTTTTTTTGTTAAATTGCTGTGAATTTGTCTTTTTGTCTTTACAGCTTGCGTAAAATAAAGTAAAATAGTAGCGGAAAATTATGTTTTTTGAATGGAGGCAGCAACATGGAGCTTGCGTATAAACGTATACTTCTGAAAATAAGCGGCGAGGTGCTCGCCGGCGGAAAGGGTATGGGCATTGATTACGACACTGTTCTCGGTATCTGCTCCGCAGTCAGGGAATGTGTCGATATGGGCGTTGAGGTCGGTCTTGTTGTCGGCGGCGGAAACTTCTGGCGCGGGCGTTCGAGCGGTGATATGGACAGAACCAGAGCCGACCATATCGGTATGCTCGCCACCGTTATGAATTCCCTTGCTCTCGCCGATGCTCTCGAGCATCTTAAAGTACCCGTAAGGGTTCAGACCGCTATTGCCATGCAGCAGATAGCCGAGCCCTATATCCGCAACAGGGCGGTTCGCCATCTCGAAAAGGGCAGAGTTGTTATTTTCGGCTGCGGCACGGGCAACCCGTTCTTCACTACCGATACCGCCGCCGCTCTGCGCGCACTCGAAATAGATGCCGATATCATGTTCAAGGCAACAAATGTTGACGGAGTTTATGACAAGGATCCCAATAAGTTTGAGGATGCGAAGAAGTACGACACTCTCTCGTTCGATGAGATTCTCAGCCACGACCTCAAGGTTATGGACGGCACTGCGGCTTCCCTTTGCAGAGACAATTCCATCCCGATCCTCGTCTTTAATCTCGACGATCCCAGAAACATTGTCCGAGCGATAAACGGCGAAAATGTCGGAACGGTTGTAAAATGATCGGCGAAAGACCGATGAAAATATGATCTTCTCTTCAAGAAAGGATTGAAATTATGGAAACAGTATTTCAAACAGCACGCGATAAAATGGGCAAGAGCATCAGCTCTCTCAAGGGCGAGTATGCTGCAATAAGAGCAAACAGAGCCACTGCGGCGGTTCTCGACAGGATAACCGTTGATTATTACGGCACTGCCACTCCGATAAATCAGCTTGCGGCTATCTCCGTCGTTGAGGCGAGGATTCTCTGCATCCAGCCGTGGGACGCTTCGACCCTTCATCCGATCGAGAAGGCTATCCAGACCTCCGATCTCGGCATCAATCCTCAGAACGACGGCAAGATTATCAGACTTACTTTCCCGCCCCTGACCGAGGATAAGCGCCGCGAAATAGTCAAGGATGTAAAAAAGCTTGCCGAGGATTGCAAAATTGCCATCCGCTCTATCCGCAGAGACTGCATGGATAAGCTTAAGAAGATGCAGAAGAACGGCGAAATAACCGAGGACGATCTTAAGTACGGCGAGAAGGAAATGCAGGACATAACCGACAAGTTCGTCAAGGAAACCGATTCGGTAGCCGTAGAGAAAGAAAAGGAAATAATGGCGATCTGATTTGTTTTCGGATCATTGAAGCAAAAGGCTTGGCGCTTCGGGCGGTCATGCCTTTTTGCCTGAATACAGAAAGGGATTTTTGCAATGACAAAGTCACCTGAGAACGAACATCTTCCCGAGCACGTTGCCATCATCATGGACGGCAACGGTCGCTGGGCAAAGCAGCGCGGGCTTCCGCGCAGCGAGGGTCACAAGCAGGGCGCGAAGGTGTTCAAGAGAATCTGCGAATATGCTGCGGACAGAGGCATACGCTATGTGACTTTCTATGCTTTCTCCACGGAAAACTGGCGCAGACCGACCGAGGAGGTCAGCGGCATAATGGATCTTTTCCGTGAGTATCTGCACGAGGCGGAGGAGCGCGAGCAGGAGAATGCACAGAAGGGTCTCAAATTAAGATATATAGGAGAACGCGAAGGTCTTGCGGACGATATTCTCGAGCTTGTTGACGAGCTTGAGCGCAGATCCGCAGATAAGGTCAAAACAACCGTAAACATCGCGATAAATTACGGCGGCAGAAATGAGATACTGTCTGCCTGCAAGCGTCTTGCCGAGCAGTGCGCGAGAGGGGAGCGCACACCCGAAAGTCTGACTGAGCAGGACATATCGGACAATCTCTACACGGCGGGTCAACCAGACCCCGATCTTATAATCCGTCCGAGCGGAGAATTCAGACTTTCAAATTTTCTCATCTGGCAGGCGGCATATTCGGAGTTTATCTATTCAGATATCCTCTGGCCCGATTATACCGAGCGGGATTTTGACGCCGCTCTTGAGGAATACGCACACCGCAGCAGACGCTTCGGAGGAGTCTGAAAATATTTTGATAGTGAGATGAAAGAAAGATGAAACAGCGCGTTATTACCGGACTTTTAGGCGCTCTTTTCGGACTTACGGTCCTTGCACTTATGTTCACCCCTGTTCTGGGCATAGTTATAGCAGCGGTATCGCTGCTCGCATCCTATGAGATACAGCATGTTGCAAAAATCGAGAACAAACTTCTGATGGTAATCAACATGGTTCTCGCTACGTTTATGCCCTTCGCTTATGAATATAAGCTTTTTTCAAAGCTGCCGTTCCCGACATATGTCCTTGCAACAGTCTATGTCATAATCATGATGTTTATCATGCTCGGCAACTACAAGAAAACGAAGTTCGAAGATGTTGTTATGTCTATGTTCTGCGGCATTATCGTGCCGTATGTCATGTCAACAATAACGCTGCTCAGGAATCTTTGCCTGAGCAGACCCGATCTGTTCCAGCAGTCGCAGGTGTTTTTTATTATCTTCACGGCGCTTCTGTCTGCATGGCTGAACGATACTTTTGCATATTTTGTCGGCAGCAAGTTCGGAAAACACAAAATGTCTCCGAACATCAGCCCGAAAAAGAGTGTTGAAGGTGCGGTCGGCGGAATAGTTATAACTATGCTCTTCAACCTTGCGTTCTTCTTTATTTTTGATTATTTCTTCTTCAAGAACGACACAATAAAGTGGTGGATGGTTCCCGGAACTTCAATGTTCCTTTCCGCTGTCAGCATCGGCGGCGATCTTTCGGCGTCCGTTATCAAAAGAAATTTCGGCGCGAAGGATTTCGGAACGATTTTTCCCGGTCACGGCGGCATTATGGACAGATTCGACAGCTACAGCTTCGTTATGCCTATGCTTTACGCAATGATTTCACTGATTCTCAGTGTGGGAGCGTGATCCGATGAAAAGCATGGTTATTCTCGGCTCGACCGGTTCGATAGGTACTCAGGCACTCGATGTTGCAAGACTCAGGAATTTTACGGTCAAAGCACTGACCTCAAATTCAAACATCGACCTGCTTGAAAAGCAGATAAGAGAGTTCAAACCAGAAATAGCAGCTGTCGCCGATGACAAAAGAGCGGCGGAACTCAAGATAAAAGTCGCCGATACCGATACAAAGGTGCTCGGCGGCGAAGAGGGTCTCTGTGCCGCAGCGCAGTTAAACGCCGACAAGGCGCTCAACAGCATCGTAGGAATAGCCGGTCTCAAGCCGACCCTTGCCGCTATTGAGGCGGGCAACGATATTGCCCTCGCCAATAAGGAGACTCTTGTCGCCGGCGGCGAGCTTGTTACGACCCGCGCCAAAGAAAAGGGCGTAGCCATTCTTCCGGTTGACAGTGAGCATTCCGCAATATTCCAGTCGCTCCAGGGGAGCCCCGGAAAAAAGAGCGTCAAACGCCTTATACTTACTGCCTCCGGCGGTCCGTTTTTCGGCAGAACACGCGATGAGCTTAAAGGTGTCACCGTTGAGCAGGCACTCAGGCATCCGAACTGGAGCATGGGCGCAAAAATTACCGTCGATTCCGCTACAATGATGAACAAGGGTCTTGAGCTTATCGAGGCGGCATGGCTTTTCGATATGCCCGCCGACAAAATCGATATTCTTGTTCACCGTCAGAGCGTAGTTCATTCGCTTGTCGAATATGTTGACAACTCGGTTATAGCTCAGCTCGGCGTTCCGGATATGCGTGTGCCGATACAATACTCGCTGACCTATCCCGAGCGTTACGAGAGCCCCGCAAAGCAGCTCCGCCTCGAGGATTGGAAAACGCTCACCTTCGAGCAGCCCGATTACGACACATTCTCCTGCATCAACCTTTGCAGGCGGGCGATAACAAAGGGCGGCATCTGTCCCGCGTCGGCAAACGGCGCAAACGAAGCTGCGAATAAGCTGTTCAGGGACGGAAAGATAAAATTTCTCGATATCGCCGACGCAGTGGCAAGGGTGCTCGATTCAACCGAATTTTCACCGTGTGACAGTCTGGAAAACATTCTTTTCGCCGATTCCCGCGCAAGGGAAAAGGTGCATGAGATGTTCGGCTGCTGATTTCCACGGGCTGAAAGGATATTTTTCTATATGTTTCTGAATACCGCGCTGTCGTTTTCGACAGCTTGGAGCAAGGTCTGGCCGTTTCTTGTGGCTATACTTTTCTTCGGCATCGTCATAATGTTCCATGAACTCGGACATTTCCTTTTTGCAAAGCTTTTCAAGGTCAAGGTCAACGAGTTCTCTATCGGCATGGGTCCCGCCATCTTCAAAAAGAAGAAGGGCGAGACGGACTATGCCGTGCGCATTCTGCCTATCGGCGGGTATGTCAGCATGGAGGGCGAGGATGAGGACAGCGAGGATCAGCGTGCATTCAACAACAAGCCGCTGTGGCAGCGCATGATAATCGTTGCGGCGGGAGCTACCGTCAATCTTATCATGGGCGTGATTATCGTTGCAATTATGCTCTGCCAGTCCGACCTTATCGGCACAACTCAGATTCGCTCTTTCTACGACAATGCAACGAGTGCCGCGAGCGGACTTGAGGCAGGGGATAAGATAGTTAAAATAAACGGTAAACGCGTCTATTCGCAGTATGACATAACCTTTCTCATGATGCGCGATGATGATGGGGTTATGGATTTCGTCGTAAAAAGAGACGGCAAAAATGTTGAACTCAAGGATGTAAAATTTCAGACCAGCCCGATAGAGGGTCAGGAAAACCTTATTAGCATCCACTATGATTTTGTTATCGTCGGCGTTAAACCGACATTCCTGAGCGTTACAAAAAACGCTTTCCTTGAGAGCATATCGATAGGTCGCATGGTATGGATAAGCCTGTTCGATTTGATGACCGGCAGATACGGGATCAGCGAGGTTTCGGGCCCCATAGGCGTTATAAACTATGTTGCTGATGCGGCGTCGGCCTCGTCTACTTCAATGGATTGGACTCCGCTTCTGACTATTATGGCGCTGATAGCCATCAACATCGGTCTGTTCAATCTTCTGCCCGTTCCCGCACTTGACGGCGGCAGACTGTTCTTTATGTTCGTAGAGCTTATCATTCGCAGACCCATCCCGCAGAAATTTGAAAAGTGGATTCACGCGGTCGGCATGATACTTCTGCTCGCATTTATGGCTGTGATTTCATTTAAGGATATTATCAGCCTGATAAGAGGTTAGAATTATGGCATTTGAACGCAGAAAAAGCAAGCAAGTCAGGATAGGAAATCTGACTGTCGGCGGCAATTCCCCGATAGCCGTTCAGTCGATGCTCAACATTCCCGCGCATGATATTGAGGGCAGCGTGAAGCAGGCAAAGGCTCTTGAAAAAGCCGGATGCCGGATAATACGCGCCGCAATCCCCGATATGGATGCGGTGAAGCTCATCCCGGCTCTCAAAGAGGCAGTAAAAGTGCCGATAGTCGCGGATATACATTTTGATTACAGACTCGCGCTCGAAAGCATATCTGCGGGTGTTGATAAAATACGCATAAATCCCGGCAACATCGGCTCGAAAGACAGAGTAAAGGCTGTTGCAGATGCCTGCGCCAATAACGGCATTACCATAAGGGTCGGTGTCAACAGCGGATCTATTGAAAAAGATATTCTCGCAAAATACGGCGCTCCCACCGCGCAGGCTCTTGTAGACAGCGCAATGGGGCATGTGCGCCTTCTCGAGGAGTGCGATTTTGATAATATCGTTATATCGCTCAAGTCCTCCGATGTCCCTATGACCGTCGAAGCATATGAGCTTATCTCGCAGATTTGCGATTATCCGCTCCATGTCGGCATAACTGAGGCAGGCACATGGAAAATGAGCCTTGTCAAGTCGAGCGTCGGTATCGGTTCTCTGCTCCTGCACGGAATCGGTGATACAATCCGTGTCTCGATGACCGACGATCCGGTCAAAGAAGTTGCGGCGGGCTATGATATCCTGCGCGCGACGGGCGCAAAAAAAGACTGCGTTCAGATAGTTTCGTGTCCGACCTGCGGCAGAACCAAGATAGATTTGATATCCCTCGCGAACGCGGTCGAGGAGCGGCTTTCGACATGCAACAAGGCGATAAAGGTTGCGGTTATGGGCTGCGCTGTCAACGGACCCGGCGAGGCGAGAGAAGCCGATATCGGTGTCGCCGGCGGAGACGGCTACGCTCTGATATTCAAAAAGGGTCAGATAATCAAAAAAGCACCTGAGTCAGAGGTGCTTGACTGCCTCATGGAAGAGATAGATAAACTTTAATGGAGACAACAATGTCTGATAAGAAATTAGTTGATTTTGTAAAAGAATATATCGATGATACGGAATTGCTCTCTGAGCTCGCGGATATTCAGCTTGACGATATAAGACTTAATGTCGAGCACAGAGAGCTCGAATTGCTTTGCTCGGCGGCTTCTGCGCCGGGCAAGCTTATTTTGAGAGCCGTAGAAACTTCGCTCATAAAAGCGTTCACCCTCAACAGCGCGATGATAAATTGCTCGGTCAAGGAAGAGAAATGCGAAGACGCTGCGAAGGAGACGATGAGTGAACTGGGGCTTGCCAAGCTGCTCGTTTCCCTGCGTAAGGAATTTCCCGCCGCAAACGGATTTCTCAATGACGCTAAGTGCTTTGCATTCGGCGATATGGTGTCTGTCCAGCTCAAGAACGGTGCGGATGTCATAAACAATCTCGGTGCATCCAAGCGCTTTGCTCAGATGATATTTGAACGCTTCGGAGAGGATGTCGGCGTCGAGTTTACCGACAGCGGCGAGCCCGTCGATGACGGCGAGGTCGTGCAGTATCAGGAGGAGCTCGACAGCGGAATACGCAACGCGTTTGCAGACAAAATTTCACAGGAAAAAGATCTCAGCAGCCTTACAAGAACATATGACGAATATCCTTTTTCAACGAAATATTCTGTCCCTATCTACGGTTCTGTAATAAAAACGAAGCCTACCCCCTTAAGCGAGATAGCTTCCGACTCCGGCTCGGTCGTTGTCTGGGGAACGGTTTTTGCCTTTGAATCACGCGACACACGCGACGGCAAGAGAAAGATAATAAATTTCTGCATTACCGATAAAACAAATTCATATTCCGTCAAGATATTCGAGCTTGCCGAGAACTGCGAAAGCCTGCTCAAGAATATCAAGGACGGCGTCGCCGTTATGGTCAGGGGCGTTGTCAACTATGACTCCTATATGAAGTGCGACTGCATAAACGCACGCGCCGTAACTACAATTGACCTTATCGAAAAGAAGGACGAAGCACCCGAAAAGCGCGTCGAGCTTCATCTGCATACCACAATGTCTGCCATGGATGCCGTTTCGAGCGCGACAAAGCTCGTTGAACGCGCCATAGCATGGGGACACAAGGCGATAGCCATAACCGACCACGGCGTTGTTCAGGCATTTCCCGAGGCCTGCGCCGCGGCAAAGGGCAAGATAAAGATACTCTACGGCATGGAGGGCTATTACTTTGACGACCGAGTTGTCGATCCGACCGAGAAAAAAAAGAGATATAACCACATAATTTTTATTGCAAAAAATTATGTCGGACTTAAGAACCTCTATAAAATAATCACAAAATCAAACCTCGAATATTTCAGCCGCAAGCCCGGTGTCCCGCGCTCGGTTATCGAAGAGTTCCGCGAGGGTATAATCGTTGGCAGCGCGTGCGAACAGGGCGAGGTTTACCGAGCCATACTTGACGGAAAATCCGACGATGAAGTGCTTGAAATCGCATTGTTCTACGATTACCTTGAGATACAGCCCAACGGCAACAACGCCTTCCTTATCAGAGAGGGCAGAGTCAAGGATGTTCAGGGACTCGAGGACATAAACAAAAAGATAATCGCTACCGCCGATAAGCTCGGCAAGCTCACCGTCGCCACCTGCGATGTCCATTTCATGGACAAGAGCGACAGCGTTTTCAGGGAAATTATCATGACCGGTCAGGGCTTTACCGACGCCGCTCAGCAGGCTCCGCTCTATTTCCGAACAACTCAGGAGATGCTCGATGAATTTGCCTATCTCGGCGAGGAGACGGCCCGCGAGGTCGTTATTGAAAATACCAACAAGATAGCCGATATGTGCGAGGTTATCCAGCCCATACCGGACGGCACATATCCTCCGCGGATCCCTGGTTCCGATGAAGAACTGCGCGAGATATGCTATAAACACATCAAAGACATCTACGGAGACCCTCTGCCGGAATATGTCGAAAAGCGCCTTGAGAAGGAGCTCAGCTCGATTATCGAACACGGCTACGCGGTGCTTTATATTATCGCCCAGCGACTCGTCAAATTCTCCATGGATCACGGCTATTATGTCGGCTCACGAGGATCTGTCGGTTCGTCGTTCGTTGCTTTTGCGGCGGAGATATCCGAGGTCAACCCGCTTATGCCTCACTACCTGTGCAAACACTGCAAAAAGAGCATCTTCTTCATGGACGGCTCGATAGGATCGGGCTTTGACCTGCCGCCGAAGAACTGTGAAATCTGCGGCGAACCTCTCATACGCGATGGACACGATATACCGTTCGAGACGTTTCTCGGCTTTCACGGCGATAAACAGCCCGATATCGACCTTAACTTCTCCGGCGATTTCCAGTCACAGGCTCATAAATATACGGAGACGCTTTTCGGAGCAAAGAATGTTTTCAAGGCGGGCACTATCGGTACGCTTGCCGATAAGACCGCTTACGGCTTCGTAAAGAAATGGCTTGACGAAAAGGGGATGACCGTTCAGCGCGCTGAGGAGGAGAGACTGGTTCAGGGCTGCGTCGGAATAAAGCGCACAACGGGTCAGCACCCCGGCGGAATGGTCGTCGTGCCCGACTATAAGGAGGCGGAGGACTTCACGCCCATCCAGCATCCTGCGGACGATCCCGATAAGGGCACGCGAACAACTCACTTCGACTTCCATGCGCTCCATGACACGATACTCAAGCTTGATATTCTCGGTCACGATGTGCCGACATTCTATAAGCATCTTGAAAATCTGACCGGAACATCCGTCATGGATGCCGATGTCTGCGACCCGAAGCTCTATAAGATGCTTTTATCTCCCGAGCCTATGGGCGTGACGGAAGAGGATATCGACTGCAATACCGGCACTCTTTCTCTGCCCGAACTCGGAACGCCGTTTGTGCGCCAGATGCTTCTCGACTCAAAGCCAAAGAACTTTTCGGATATGCTCCAGATATCGGGACTTTCCCACGGCACCGATGTCTGGCTCGGCAACGCAAAAGACCTTATTGATAACGGAACCTGCACCATTTCCGACGTTATCGGAACACGAGACAGCATTATGACCTACCTTATACATAAGGGCGTCGAGCCGAGCATGGCGTTCAAGATAATGGAGATAACCCGTAAGGGAAAAGCAAAAAAGCTCCTTACCGACGAGCACAAGGCGGCGATGCGCGAAAACAATGTCCCTGAGTGGTATATCGACAGCTGTCTTAAAATAAAATATATGTTCCCGAAGGCTCACGCTGCGGCATATGTTATAGCTGCCATGCGCCTTGCGTGGTATAAGCTCTACTATCCCGTTGAGTACTACGCTACATATATGACTGTCCGCGGTGAGGATCTTGATACCGTGTCCATTATGGCGGGTCAGGAAGCCGTCAAGAACAAGATGAAATATCTCAAGACAAAGATGAATATGAAGGAGGCCACTGCCAAGGAGGAGAATATGTTCACTTCTCTTCAGGTCGTCAACGAGATGATGGCGCGCGGCGTTAGGTTTTTACCGGTCGATGTCTATAAATCAGATGCCAAGGTTTATCATATCGAGGACGGGAAAATAAGACTGCCCTTCTCCGCTCTCGGCGGATGCGGCGGCGTTGCCGCAGAGCAGCTTGCCGCAGCGCGTGACGACGGCGAGGGTAAGTACCTTTCCGTCGAGGATCTGCGCAGACGCGCGAGCGTTTCCAAGACCGTTATTGAGGCTCTTGAAGCGGCGGGCGCACTCGAAGATATCCCAAAAACCACGCAGATAAGCCTCTTTGATATGTAATCATATAAAATTTCTATGCTTTCGCGGCGATTTTTTGCATTTGAGCTATTGTCTGAACAGCAGTTTTCTGATATTATTATACCGATGTTTGACTTCGGGATTTACCGCGTCAAAGTGCAAAATAAATTGTTTCGCCATATGGTGAGAAAGGAGAAAAGCGATGAACCCAATCTATATACTTTACGGCATTCTGATAGCACTCGGTATTTTTATCGTTATAACCCTCATCAGAGCCATATTCTTTGTTCCGAAGAAAAGGGAGACAAAGCCTCTTGAAAAAGAGAATGTCGATGTTGAGCGCGCCGCAAAGCATCTGAGCGGTGCCATTCAGATCCCCACCGTATCTTATTCCGACAAGAGCAGAGTTGATTGGTCGCAGTTTGAAAAATTTCACAAATTCCTTGAGGATTCATATCCTCTGCTGCATAAGACTCTTGAGCGCGAGGACATCTCCGAAGCGAGCCTGCTCTATCGCTGGAGGGGAAAGAACCCCGATCTTGAGCCTATAGCCATGCTTTCGCATCAGGATGTTGTCCCCATAGAGCCCGGCACCGAGGGAGACTGGACCCATGAACCGTTCAGCGGCTATAACGACGGTGAATTTATCTGGGGCAGAGGCGCCCTTGATATGAAGAACCACCTTATCTGCGTCATGGAAGCAGTCGAGACTCTTCTCGAAGAGGGCTATGAGCCGGAGAGAGATGTCTATCTCTGCTTCGGTCACGATGAGGAGGTTGTTGCCTCGAAGGACGCCGGCGCCAAGGCCATTATGGAGACGCTCAAGTCACGCGGCATACACCTCGACAGTGTTATTGACGAGGGCGGCGCGATTTTGCCCATAAACATCAAGCATATTCTCAAGGGCAACCTTGCGGGTATAGGTATCGCCGAAAAGGGCTATGCCGACTTCTCAATGAGCGTCAGAGCCAAGGGCGGTCATTCTTCTCAGCCCCCGAAGCACAGCGCTATCGGCAAGATTGCAAATGTCGTCAGAGATGTTGAAAACCATCAGTTCAAGTCGAAGCTTGAGCCGTTTGTCGTCAAGCTGTTCTCAAACCTCGGCAGGAGAGCAACATATCCAGTCAGAGTCGTTGCCTGCAACCTCTGGCTGCTCAAGCCCCTTGCGAAGTTCATAATGGAGCAGATACCCCCGTCTGCCTCGCTTATCAGAACCACCACCGGAGTCACCATGGCGGAGGGAAGTCCTGCCGCCAATGTTCTTCCGCAGGAAGCGTCGGTTATAGCCAATTTCAGAATGATGCCCGGTACCACCACCGAGGATGTTGATAAGCATCTGCACAAGGTCATCAAAAACAAGGATGTTGAAATAAAATGCCTCAAGAGCAAGGAAGCGTCCAGGTTCTCGCCGACTGATTCGAGAGCTTTCAAGGTTATTGAGGAAATTTGCGTCAGAACGGATCCCGAAGTTATTGTTGCGCCCTATCTTGTTATGGGCGGCACCGATGCGTATTTCTATGAGTCGGTCTGTGAAAATGTCTACCGTTTTGCACCCTTCCATGTGAGTACGAAGCTCCTTCTATGCACTCACGCGACCAACGAGCGCTGCCCGGTTGCCGTTCTTGATGAGGGCGTATCGTTCTTTAAGAGATATATCAGAATGCTTACAAAAGACTGATAATATGAATATTCTTCTGTCACCCGATTCCTTCAAGGGTACGCTGACTTCCTCAGAGGTCTGCGATATCATAGAATCGGCACTCAGAAACAGAATAAGCGATTGTAATGTGACAAAGCTCCCCGCTGCCGATGGCGGCGAGGGGCTTTGCGCATTCTTTGCAAATCTTAATGACGGTGAATGGATATCTGCCGAAGTTAAAGACCCATTCGGACTTCCGATGCTTGCTCGGTACTATATGCTCGAAAACGGCACGGCTGTTATTGAAACCGCTTCCTGTGCGGGACTTCCGCTCGCCGGAGACAGAGCCGACCCGACCGTCACAACCACTGTGGGTGTCGGAATGCTCATACGCGATGCCGTAAAGCGCGGTACCATGCGCATTGTTTTAGGTCTCGGCGGCAGTGCCACCAACGATTGCGGGGCGGGCATGGCTTTTGAACTCGGCTTTCGGTTTTTTGATAAGAATAATAATTCGTTCGTGCCGGTCGGCGGAACACTCATAGATGTCGAGCATATCATACCGCCTGAAAAGCCGTTTGAGGTTCCTGCAGTAGCAGCTTGTGACGTTACGAATCCGCTTTTCGGCGTTGACGGCGCGGCATATGTCTTTGCGCCGCAAAAGGGCGCGAATGCCGAACAGGTCGAATTGCTCGACCGAGGGCTTCGCCATATGGCGGAGATTCTCGAAAAAGACCTTGACTTCAACTCCAAAATTCTTCCCGGCGCAGGTGCGGCTGGCGGTCTCGGTGCAGGTGCGGCGGCCTTTCTGAATGCCGAGCTCCGAAGCGGCATAGACATAGTATTGGACGAAGCCGATTTTGATGCCCTCGCCGCAAAAGCCGATATAATTATAACTGGTGAGGGGAGATTTGATTCCCAAAGCATCAACGGAAAAGTGATTAGCGGAGTCTGCAAGAGAGCCGCCGAAGCTGGAACGCCGGTTTACGCCGTCTGCGGGTGTGCGTCCGACGATACCGATCCCGCAGCTCTCGGAATAAAGAAGCTCTTTTTGTCATCTGACGGAACTCACAGCATGGACGAATTGCGGCTTTCTTGCCGGCGTGAGCTATACGCCGCAGCAGACACCCTTGCGGAAGAAATAACAAAGCTCGATTAGTTGTTATTTCTTGCTTTTTTGATGAAATTGTGATAAAATGAACACCCAAACGGGGAACAGGTCTGCGGCTTGCGGCAGTATTTTTGACATTTGGCTCGTTTGATGTATTGTGCAAATAAATTTGAACGACAGAGGAGTCAATGAGGAGCATAAATTTGACAAAAAACGCGAAATTTGAAAGCGTCAGAAAAAGCTTGGAATATTATCTTTCCACTGACTGGTTCATGTGGGTCTGTTTCCTTATAGCCTGTTTTATTACCGTTTTGCGCGTTGAGGCTATAGGGCTTCTTATCTTTGCAGCGATTATCTGCACGATACTCGTTTTTTGCGAGGATGTCATGATTGCACTTGAACCGTTTCTTTTGCTTTGTCTTTGCCTTATCAAGTGCGACGATTCTTATAACGAGTTTATCAAGATGGTCTGGCTTATCGTTCCCGCAACGGCAGCGATAGTCTTTCATTTCAATTATTATCAGCGCAAGCTGCCTCACGGCGAGCTGTTTTGGTCGATACTCGCGGTCTCCGTTGCAGTCACCCTCGGCGGTCTCGGCAAGATAACGGCGAAAGAGTATTTTAGCTTGATGCCGATATTCTTTACCCTCGGTCTCGGCTTCGGTATGCTGCTGTTCTATAATCTTATGCATTCGCACATCCGCCTGAGAGAAAACTATTCTCTGCCGGATAAGATATCAAAAATAATGATAATTATGGGGCTGTTCTGCTGCTTCATGATACTTGAATATTACGGCGAGCATCTTGATAAGGTGCTTTCGACTCACGGGCTTCTCGCTTTTCAGTGGCGCAACAATGCCTCAACTTTTCTTATCTTTGCTTTGCCATTTGCTTTTCTGCGTTCGATAAAGAGTAATCACGGCTGGTTTTGGGTCGGTATGCTGTTCTACGGCTGTATGATGATAACCGGCTCACGCGGCGGCGCGATAGTCGGTACTGCGGAAGTCATAATGTGTATGGTAGCGCTTCTCTGCTTCGATAAACGCCACAGGAAATATAATATCATAATTATCACCGTCGGCGTCGTGATGTTTTTTGTGTTCTTTTGGGATCTCATATACTTTTTCCGCGATATGCTCCTGAGACTCATCCAGATAGACGACGATGAGATAAGGGTCAGGCTTATGCACCGTGCCGTTGAGGACTTTCTTTCAAATCCGGTTTTCGGTAGGGGACTCGGCTATTTCGGCAACAGAGATGTTCACCGTTCCGCAAAGGGAGCTCTGTGTTGGTATCACTCATCACCGTTCCAGGTTATCGGCAGCTTCGGCATAGTCGGTATTGTGGCTTACGGATACATCTTCATTGCGCGCATCGTCTACTTTGCCCGACGCAACACATTAACAAGTAAGTTCATCTTTATCGCATATGTTGGTATGCAGCTGATGTCCCTTGTCAACCCGGGTCTGTTCAGCCCCATCCCTTATCTTCTGATGATGACGCTGCTGTTTGTCATTATGGATAAGATAAAAGATGATCCAGAAGAGATAAGACTCACGGGAAAGGCGGAGAAAAATCTTCGAGGCTCAAGGAAAAAGTCTGCGTCGGCGCAGGCGGAAAAAACAGCATAACAAAAAATACGGCACATCTACTGTGCCGGTTTTGCTTGAATAAAAGCTTCAACGGTTTAAAGGAGGAGATTTTCATGAGTTTTTTGCCTATGACACAGTACGAAGATTCATCGGAAGAGGTCAAGAGGGAATACGAGGATCAGATAGCAAAGCACGGACGTATCACAAATATGAAGCGCACACTGCTCCACAATGTTCCTGCATTCAAGGCATATATGGAGTGGTACACGCTCTATGATCAGCTTGTGCCGGTCATCGGCGACCGTGCAATATCGCTGTTCTCCCACGCTATATCCGAGGGCAACGAGTGCCTGATATGTTCAATCTTTTTCAGAAAAATACTTATCGACTCCGGAGATGATCCGGACAACCCGCATCTGTCGGATACCGAAAAGCTGCTCGTTGATTTCGGCGGAGCCATATGCAAGGATCCGCACAACATACCCGACGAGATATATAATAAGCTCTCCGAGCGTTTTTCAACTGAGGAGATAGTTCTTCTTATCGCTTTTGCCGGCATAATGTACGCCACCAATCTGTTCAATACCGTTGCAAAGGTCCCGCTTGACGAGGTGCTCTACAAATACCGCAAGGAGGGAGACACCCGCGATGTCTGATTTTGAAAACAAGGTCGCTTTCATAACGGGTGCTGCGCACGGTCAAGGCAGGGTTACCGCCCTCGCTCTTGCTAAGGAGGGCGCCGATATCGTCGCATTTGATGTGGCGAAGAAGATTGAATATCCCGCATACTCGTTCGGCACGAGCGACGAGCTCAAGAGCCTGAAAGAGGAAGTGGAGGCTCTCGGCAGAAGATGTCTCATCGCTGCGGGAGACGTCAGAGATGATAAAGCCGTCACCGATGCCGTTGACAGAGCTGTCGCCGAATTCGGCAAAATAGATATACTTTTTAACAACGCAGGAATCTGCGCCTATGCCACTGTAGATAAGATGACCGACGAAGAGTGGGACTCGATGATAGACATCAATCTCAAGGGTCCGTTCATCGTCACCCGCAGGGTCGTTCCTCATATGATGGAGGCAAAGAGCGGCATTATTATCAACAATTCGTCCGTTATGGGTCTGCGCGGCGGCAATAGGCTTTCGCATTACACCGCTTCAAAATGGGGACTCACCGGACTTACAAAGGCGTGGGCTATCGAGCTTGCACCGTATAATATCCGCGTTGTCAGCATACACCCGACAGGAGTCAATACCCCCATGAACGACGGTCTTGCGGCTCTTGAGCATTCGACTCCGCTTGAAATTGCCGAGCGTTCTGCCGGCAATCTTCTTCCCGTGCCGTGGATTGAGCCGGAGGATGTCGCGAATATGGTTCTCTATATTGCAAGCAATAAGGCGCGTTATGTGACCGGCTCTCAGTTCGTGCTTGACGCAGGACTTCTGAGTGTGTGATTAAAAAAACAAAAAAGCTGCACCTTGCGATGCGGCTTTTTTCTATGCCTGCTATTCAAACTCTTTTCTTATTGCCGCGACCGTAGCGTCAACATCTGCTTTGACAACGAGCAGAGATATGTCGGTCTCCGACGTGTTTATCATTCTTATGTCGCACCCCGCATCTGCGGCGGCTTTGAACACCCGCGCCGCAACGCCCGGTTGCCCTTTCATTTCAGCTCCGCTTACCGATATCTTACAGTTGCCGGAGCTTACGCTTATTTTTATCCTTTGGTTTTCGGCTCTGAGCTGAGTCGCTGTTTCGAGCACGCCGCCGAAATCGTCGTCGCTGACGGTGAACGAAAGCCCAGCATGAGAACTGTTCGGCAGAAACTGCGAAATCATGTCAACATCTATTCCTGCTTCTGCAATCTTTTCAAAGATACCCGCAATGAAGCTTATATCGGCGGGGGAGTCGCTGAGCGAAAAAAGAGTAGCGTCCTCGCGAACACTTATGGATTCGATTATCTTCACTTCTTCGCATCCTTTCCGCTTATCATGTCGCTCATGCCGTAGAGTCCCGGTGCTTTGCCTTGTATGAACCTCGCGGCGTTGACGGCGCCCGCTGCGAATAATTCCTTGCTCTGCGCACAGTGGCTGAGCTTTATCGTCTCGTTATAGCCTGCAAATATAATCTCGTGCTCGCCGACCGCCGTTCCGCCGCGTATCGAGTGTATGCCTATTTCGTCGTGCGGGCGTTTTTCACGCCGCTGATGTCTGTCGTATTTGTAGCAGGGCTTGCGCTCAAGCTCCGATGAGATCGCGTCCGCGAGCATCAGTGCCGTTCCGCTCGGCGCGTCTGTTTTTTGCGCGTGGTGAGTCTCAACTATCTCTATGTCATATGCTCTGCCCAGCACTCTCGCCGCGGTTTTGGCTAGCTCGCAGAGCAGATTTATTCCGAGAGACATATTTGCGCTGAAAAATATCGGTATCTCTTTTGCCGCTCTATAGATAAGTGCGATATGCGATTCACTCAGTCCCGTTGTTGCAATGACTGCCGGAGTCCTTGCGCCGACGGCATATTCGAGCAGACCCGGCAAGGTGCCAGGGGACGAAAAGTCAATTATAACATCGACCTTTCCGTTGAAGCTGAAGGGCGAGACAAATGTCGGAAATTTACATTCGCGCCCCTCGCGGTCTATTCCCGCTGTTATTTTAATATCGTCGCGGCTGTCGGCAAAAGCGGTGACGGCTCTGCCCATGCTTCCGCAGCATCCGCTGAGCATAATATTGAGCATTATTTCGCCTTACGGCACCCTTGCGCCGTTCCTTTCGAGCTATATCATTCTGAGATCGGAGAGACTCTTTCTGAGCTTCTCTTTCGCCTGCGGCTGTATCTGCGTCAGCGGCAGCCTGCATGAGCCGACCTCCATGCCCACCATATTCATCGCTTCTTTTACGGGTATGGGATTTACATCGGAAAACAGGCTGCTGCAAAGGTCGAGATATTTTAATTGAAGCCCGGTGCTCGCTGCGGTGTCGCCATCGAGATATGTCCTGACCATATCGTGTACCGCCCTCGGTGCGATATTTGAGAGCACCGATATTACGCCCTTTGCGCCGAGCGACACGAACGCCGTTATCTGGTCGTCGTTTCCGCTGTATATCGTTAGTTCGTCGCCGCAGAGATTTACGGTTTGAGCAAGCGCGGAAATGTCGCCGTTCGCTTCCTTTGCCGCCACTATATTCTTATGCTTCGAAAGTTCAAGATAGGTCTCAGGTTTTATATTCAGTCCCGTGCGGCTCGGCACATTGTAGAGAATGATAGGCGTACTGACCCTGTCCGCAATGAAATTGAAATGCTCTATCAGTCCCGCCTGCGATGCCTTGTTGTAGTACGGCGTGACCATAAGCAGACCGTCGGCTCCGGCTCTCTCTGCGTCATTTGAAAGCTTCAGCGCGTTTTTTGTGTCGTTGCTGCCCGTTCCCGCAATGACGGGAACTCTTCCCGCAGTATATTCAACACAGCGGCGCACAATCTGCTCGTGCTCTTCGTAGCTCAATGTCGGACTCTCTCCGGTTGTTGCACATACAACTATGGCATCCGTGGAGTTTTCAATCTGATAGTCTATAAGCTCTTCTAACTTTCCGTAGTTTACACTTCCGTCTTTATGAAACGGCGTGACGAGTGCGACCGCCGCTCCCGTGAAAACAGCTTTCTTCATAAAGCCGGCCTCCTAAAAAACGGAAACCGCCCGGACAGACAGCCGGGCGGCTTTTATGTTATCTGTCCATATATCCCTTTTCGCAAAGCAGCTCCGCCATGAGCACGGCTCCGCCGGCGGCACCTCTGAGCGTATTGTGTGAAAGGCAGACAAATTTATAATCATACTGGGTATCTTCGCGCAGACGGCCGACCGAAATAGCCATGCCGCCCTCAAGCTCTCTGTTGAGACGGGTCTGAGGCATATTGTCCTCTTCAAAGTAGTTGAGGAACTGCTTGGGCGCGCTGGGCAGCCCGACCTGCTGAGGGTATCCCTTGAAATCCTTCCAGATTTTGAGTATCTGTTCTTTTGCGGGCTTGTTTTCGAACCTCACGAACACCGCCGCCATGTGACCGTCCGATACGGGAACGCGCAGGCACTGTGCGGTGAAGTTCGGGCTCTTCGCGGGAACTATCTCGCCGCCCTCTATTTTGCCCCAAATCTTGAGTGGCTCTCTCTCGGACTTCTCTTCCTCGCCGCCGATGTAGGGAATGACGTTGTCTATCATCTCCGGCCATGTCTCAAAAGTCTTGCCCGCGCCGGATATCGCCTGATATGTGCAGACGAGAACATCCTTAACTCCGAACTCGGAAAGCGGGAACAGAGCCGGAACGTAGCTTTGAAGCGAGCAGTTCGATTTGACGGAGATGAATCCGCGCTTTGTGCCGAGTCTCTCTCTCTGCGCCTTGATTATCTCGGCGTGGTCGGGGTTGAGCTCCGGAATTATCATCGGAACATCGGGAGTGAAGCGGTTCGCGCTGTTGTTTGAAACAACCGGGCATTCGGCTTTCGCGTATTTGAGCTCGAGCGCCTTTATCTCATCCTTGTTCATGTTGACCGCGCAGAAAACAAAATCGACCGTCGATGCTATTTTTTCAACATCCTTCTCCGCGTCCATGATTATCATGTTCCTGAACTTTTCGGGAACGGGCTTTTTCATGCACCATTTGGTTCCGAGTGCTTCTTCATATGTCTTGCCCGCTGAGCGTGAGCTCGCGGCGAGCACGCATACCTCGAACCAGGGGTGATCCTCAAGCAGGGTGGCGAACCTCTGACCGACCATACCCGTTGCGCCTATGATACCTACTTTAAAATGCTTCATGATAAAGTTCCTCCGAAAAACGTTTTTGAGTGAAAAAATTGTTGTATTGACGGAGATTTTGCAATATAATGATGTGTGACCTTGAAAAGAAGCTCCGTCGGGATATTTAAAATGATACCACTAACGGATATTGCAAGTCAAATACTTTTTTAGTCTCAGGACACGAAAGCTGAGGAAATAATGAAAAAAAGCGATTTCTTTTACGACCTGCCGCAGGAGCTCATCGCACAGCATCCGGTTGAGCCGCGCGACAGCTCGAGACTTATGGTGCTCGATAAGAAAACGGGTGCCGTAAAGCACGATATCTTTCATAACATCGCGCAATATATCGAGCCGGGCGACTGCCTTATTCTCAACGACACAAAGGTGCTTCCCGCACGCCTTTACGGCACAAGGGTAGACACAGGCTCTGTGGTCGAGTTCCTTCTTCTCAACAACAAGGGCGACGACATCTGGGAGGTTATCACAGGCCCCGGTAAAAAGGCTCGCAAGGGTCATCGGTTCACCTTCCATGATATGCTGTTCGCCGAGATTGTTGATGTTCTGCCGGACGGCAACCGCCTTGCAAAGTTTACATATGACGGCGTGTTCTTTGAACTGCTCGATAAGATAGGCGAGATGCCCCTGCCGCATTACATAACCGAGAAGCTCGAAAATAATGACAGATATCAAACCGTCTATGCCCGCGAGCGCGGCAGTGCCGCCGCACCGACCGCAGGACTGCATTTCACCCCCGAGCTCCTTGACTCCCTGCGCGAAAAGGGTGTCGGTGTCGGATTTGTCACTCTCCATGTCGGTCTCGGGACATTCCGCCCTGTCAAAGCGGAGAATGTCGAGGAGCACCATATGCACTCCGAGCATTATATGCTGCCGGAGGCTACGGCGAAACTCATAAACGATACGAAGAAAAACGGCGGACGCGTTTTTGCAGTCGGAACTACCTGCTGCCGCACGCTTGAAAGCGTTGCAACTAAATGCGGTGAGATATGCGCCGACGATGACTGGACGGATATATTCATCTATCCCGGATATCAGTATAAGTGCATCGACGCGCTCATAACAAATTTCCATCTCCCGGAGAGCACGCTTATAATGCTCGTCTCCGCTTTCTGCGGATATGAGAATACAATGAACGCATATAAAATTGCGGTTCAAGAAAAATATAGATTTTTTAGCTTCGGCGATGCGATGCTCATCGAATAACTCAACCGAAAGGAATAAAAATGAAGTTTACCGTTATAAAAAAAGAGGGAACGGCCCGCCGCGGCGTGTTCGAAACCGTCCACGGAACTGTGCGGACTCCGGCGTTTATGAATGTCGCAACCTGCGGCGCAATAAAGGGAGCCGTCTCGGCATATGACCTCAAGGACATTCACTGCCAGGTTCAGCTGTGCAACACATATCATCTGCATCTGCGCCCGGGAGACGAGCTTGTAAAAGAGCTCGGCGGACTTCACGAGTTCACGGGATGGGACGGTCCCATACTCACGGACAGCGGCGGATTTCAGGTCTTTTCGCTCGCAAAGCTCCGCAAGATAAAAGAGGAGGGTGTCTATTTCTCCTCACATATCGACGGACGCAAGATTTTTATGGGACCCGAGGAGAGCATGAGAATCCAGTCGAACCTTGGCTCGACTATCGCTATGGCGTTTGACGAGTGCGTTGAGAATCCCGCAAAATATGAGTATTCCGAGCAGTCCTGCGCGCGCACCACTCGCTGGCTCGAACGCTGCAAAGCGGAGATGGAGCGGCTCAATTCTCTGCCCGATACGATAAATAAAAATCAGCTGCTCTTCGGCATTAATCAGGGCTGTACTTTTGATGACCTGCGTATAGAGCATATGAAGCGCATAGCCGCTCTCGACCTCGACGGCTACGCTATAGGCGGACTTGCCGTCGGCGAACCGAAAGAGGATATGTACCGCATAATTTCGGCGGTCGAGCCGTATATGCCCGCAGATAAGCCGCGCTATCTTATGGGCGTCGGTACTCCCGGAAATATTCTTGAGGGTGTTTCTCGCGGCGTCGATCTTTTCGATTGCGTTATGCCCAGCCGCAACGCCCGCCACGGACATCTTTTCACCATGGGCGGTATAATCAATCTCAACAACGCAAAGTATGAGCGCGACCTGCGCCCGATCGATCCCGAGTGCTCCTGTCCGACCTGCCGCAGACATTCGAGAGCTTATATCAGACACCTGTTCAAATCCGGCGAGATGCTCGCCATGCGCCTGTGCGTCATGCACAATCTCTGGTTCTACAATACCCTCATGGAGAAGATCCGCCAAAGCCTTGAGGACGGTACTTTTGGCGAATTCAAGGAAAAATATACGGAACTTCTCGACACAAGGATATAAATAAAATACAGCGACCGCCCTTCAACGGCTGCAAAGAGGTGATATGCCTTGGAAAAAAAGTCCGGAAAAAAAGGAGGAGCATTTATGTGGGTGACTTTTGCGCTGCTTTCGGCAGTATTTGCCGCGCTGACATCGATTCTCGCCAAAATAGGCATAGACGGAGTCAATTCCAATCTTGCCACGGCAATAAGAACCGCCGTTGTACTCGTTCTCGCTTGGGGTATAGTCTTTGCCACGGGCGCACATCACGGCATCAGCAGCATCGGCACACGCAGCTGGATTTTTCTTATCCTCTCCGGCGTTGCAACCGGTCTGTCATGGCTGTTCTATTACCATGCTCTCCAGATAGGCGAGGCGTCAAAGGTCGTGCCGATAGACAAGTTCAGCGTCGTTATAAGTATCGTGCTCGCGTTTGTTATTCTGCATGAGAAGGTGACTTGGACCACCGTTCTCGGCGGTGCGCTGATAACTGCCGGTACTTTTGTGCTTATTCTTTAAAACAAGCCCCGTAATAAGTGAATAAAGCCCTCCCGTTTTGCATATCTATTAGCGACATTGAAAAACGGGAGGGTTCGTTTTGAAAGGAATAGTAGAGGAGAGAGCCGTTGAGCTTGCCGAGTATATAGTCGAGAACAAGACAACTGTCAGGGCGGCGGCAAAACAGTTCGGAGTTTCAAAGTCGACCGTACATATGGATGTCGCACGCAGGCTTCGCAGTCTCAATCCCCAGCTTTACAGCGAGGTGCGCGAGATACTTGACATCAACAAGGCTCAGCGACATATCCGCGGCGGACTTGCTACCCGCGAGAAATATAAAAGTATGAAGGAAGAAAACAGATAATTATATAAATTTGTTGCATTTTTTTGCCTGTTGTGGTATGTTTTTATACACAATCACAACAGGCGATGTTTTTGCCGAAAGAGGAGAACTGAAATGTCGAAGAAAAAGAAGAACGGAAAGAGAACTGCACTAAAGGTCATTGGTATTATTCTGGCTGTTGTAGTCGTCTTTGTCGGCGTGTATGCCGCGCTTATGGCGTGGACGCCTGCGGCAACGACCTACAGCGGCGAGATTAATCCTTATATCACGGCTGATGCCGCTCTCGTCTCGGCGCATCGCTCGGGCGGCGGAATCATGCCCGAAAACACGATGCTCGCGTTCGAGTCATGCATGAACAGCACGGATTTTAACACCGACATCTTTGAGTTTGATCTGCATATCACCAAGGATAACAAGCTTATTCTTCTGCACGACGATACGCTTGACAGAACCACAAACGCCGTCGAATATTTCGGCTATGAGGAGGTCAAGCCCATTGACCATACATATGCCGAGCTGCGCGAGCTCAACTTTGGCGAAAACTTCCAAGCCGAGGACGGCAGTTATCCTTACAGGGGACTGCGCGGCGAGGATATTCCCGATGATCTGCGTGCCGTGCTGCTTGAGGATGTGCTTGACAAGCTTGAGTCTCACGGAAAATACAGCTATATCATTGAGATAAAAGACGGCGGCGAAAACGGTATGCGCGGCGTCGATATTCTCTATAATGTGCTCAAGGAACGCGGACTTCTTGACCGCGCTATCTTCGGCACATTCCAGGGAGAAGTCACCGAATATGTTGATGAAAAATATCCCGATATGCTTCGCTCCGCGGGTGTGTCGGAGGTGCTAAAGTTTTACGGCGCGGCGCTTCTCAATCTCGACCTCGACGAGGATTCTTTCAAATACGATGCCCTCCAGATTCCCGCTAATCAGTATCGCATCGTCCGTCTCGGTACCAAGAAGATAGTCGATTATGCGCACCGCTACAATATTGCCGTGCAGTATTGGACGATAAATGACCCCGATGAGATAGCGCGCCTAAATGAGATAGGAGCCGATGCCATTATCAGCGATACGCCCGATGTCGCCTATAAAATTATAAAAGAATAAAAGGTGTTTTCAGCTTTTAAAGTCTGTGCCGCCGTCGCGTAGGGTCAGTCGCTCTTCCTCCGTGCAGCACAGGCTTTTGCTTTCCATACAGAAGAATGCGCCGGCAATATCGGCGGAGTATGCATATCTCACCGTTTCGCCCTGCGTGTATTGCGTTACGGCGGTTGCGTAGTTGTTTTCGTCGGGCATATTGAGCTTTGCCGCAATATCTTCATATGTGTCCCCGCCGTTTGAATAGGCGTAAACCGCACATTCGCAGAATGTCAGAAAACACGAAAAAAGACCGTTTTGCATATCCTCAACATTCCCGTGCGCGGTTATGCTTATCTGTTTTATCCGAACTCCGCTGCTGTCCGTGCACAGGGCTATCAGGATGTTCTCATCCGGTGTCAGATTGAACACGGTGCATCCGTCCGCTTCTGTGACCGCAGCTGTCCCGATATCGAGCAGTGCTCCTTTATATTCTCTGTTGAACCGTCGGCAGAACATTGCCGCATCGGAATATCTCTGCACCGAGCACGCGCCGAGAAGTACTGCGAGCGCGACGAACAGAATTGCTGCAATCCTTTTCATTTTTTCCTCCGATATCGCTGTGATTTTTACCAAGAAACGTGATGCGTATTCCGGGCGCTGTATATCTATATGTAGAACTTGACTTTCTCAGACTGAAACACAGCTCGGGTTCTTGAAAAAATAATGAAAAAAGCTTATACTGATTAAAATTAAAAAAATATTCACAATTTATACAGCAACAGGTTTATATTTTGCCTGTACAATTCTGCTGTTATGTGTATGCGCTTTGGTGCTTTCCAAAACTATGAGACGGAGGATACGCATGGAAACAAAGAAGTGGTCAACAAAAAAGAAGGTGCTTGTGTCGATCCTTGTGATCATGTGCGCCGCCGTTGTGGCGGGTGTGCTGTATATGTTCTTCAAGCCCGATCCGCTGCCGCAGGTCTCGACCGCAAAGGTGACAAAGGATTCGATAACTCAGACTCTTGATGTATCGGGCACGGTCTCGTCGTCGCAAAAGGGGAGCTTTATCCCGATCGACGGCACAAAAGTGCTGACCGTCAATGTCAAGGTCGGCGAATATGTCAAGAAGGGCGATGTGCTCGCAACATTTGATACATCGTCTCTCAATTCCGTTCTTGCCGAGAAACAGCAGGCATATCTGACCGCCGCCGAAAATTATAACAACGCCAAAAATACCGCTGTGAGTTCGTCTGCTCAGCTCAAGGAGATCAACGTCCGCCTTGCCGAGATAAACGAGGAGCTTGAAAAGCAGGAGCAGGAGCAGAAGAGCGACGCCGACAAGACTGACGATAATCAGAACAAGACCGACAGTGACGCGTCAAATAAGCTTTGGGAGCTTATTTCAAAGGCTCTCGGCATGGATGATATAAACGCTGCGCTCAAGAAGCTTGACGAATTGCTCAACAGCGGTAATTCCGATTTTTTCGGCACGGGGGTCTCGGAGCTTCAGATGGAAAAAATGCAGCTTGAGCTCAAAAAAGTTACTCTCGAAGCGCAGTCCGGCACAATAACCCAGAGCACATATAAAACTATCATGGAGGCTTCGAAAAAGGAGCTTGATTCGCTTACCGCATCCATATCTTCACTAAAAAACGGGTGGATAGCCGAGTATGACGGCATTGTCAGCGAGGTCAACATAACTCCCGGCGAGACCTGCCGCTCGGCGGCGGGCACGAATATCGATATATCCTCGATAATCGATCTCGCGAGCGGAAATACGAATGTTTCCGATATCGTCAATGCCATGCTCGGTCAGACTCAGAGCGGTATAACCGTTGAATATTATCCCTTCGTTGTCGATTTCGTCCTCGGTAAGTCGGACATCTTCAAGGTCAGTCTTGATATGCCGTGCCGCGTCACTGCTGCCGACGATACCGTTGTTGACGGCGTGGTCACTTATATAAGCCCCGTCGCCACGCAGTCGAGCGGAGTTGATATATCCTCTCTCATCGGCTCTGGCTCTGCGAACGGCGTTGATGCGAAGGTCACTGTAGAAAATCCCACCTCGAGCGTTATAATCGGTCTGGATGTCGATATATCAATCGATGTTGAGTCGAAGAACGATGTCCTTGTAGTGCCCAGCGAGGCGGTTAAGAACGACAGCACCGGAACATATGTGTATATTTACAACACGAAGACGAAGAAAATAACCTTCTCAAAGGTTGAACTCGGTATCTCCGACGATACCAGATATGAAATAGTTTCCGGATGCAGTGAGGGCGACATAGTTATAACCTCCGTGCCGACGGGAACAACTCTTGCCGACGGCGATAAGGTAAAAGCGGTAACATCAAAGTAATTGCCGGAGGTCAGGGATGAATATAAAAGAAAACATCAGAATAGCGATATTTTCGATAAGGACGAATCTTATGCGTTCGCTCCTGACTATGCTCGGTATAATCATCGGCGTTGCGGCGGTTATCGCTATAATAACGCTCGGCAACGGCGGTCGCGATTATATCGTCGGCATGATAAAGAATATGGGCTCAAGCGTTATCAATATCTCGATAAACAGCAAAGAGACCAATGCCTCCGATTATATAACCGCAGAGGATATAAAGGCTATCAAAAACCTTGACAGCGTTGCATATGTCTCTCAGGTCACGATGTCAATAGGAACGGTTACGACCAAGTACAATGAGAGCCTTGGTCTCGCGATAGCCGGCAACTCCGATCTCGGCAACATGATGTCCGCCGGAATGTTGAGCGGTCGCTTCTTCACGGATGAGGAGTATGAGTCCGGTTCACGCGTTGCCGTGCTTGATTCCATCAGTGCAAAGCTACTCTTCGGTTATTCAGATCCGGTGGGGGAGAAGCTGAGCTTCACGGTCAGCGACCAGACGGTGCAGATAAAAATTATCGGCATAATAGACGCCTCCATACTCTCGAGCTCAAGCTCAAGTATGTCCGAAACGATGTCCTCGTATATGAGCGACGCGCAGACCGGCTGCAGTATCATAATTCCCGCAACTCTCGCAGACGCCCTCAACGGCAATTATGCGGGCAGATACGAGATGTGCTATATTATGGCAAAGTCGGATTCCGAGCTTGACGCTGCGGGCAGTGCCGCGATGAATCTGCTCTATACCCGCCACGGCAATTTCGGCAAGAACGCCTATTCGCTAATAAATATGGCGACTTATATCGACCTTCTGGATACGGTCATCAATGTGTTTACGACCTTTATCGCGGCGGTCAGCGCGATATCTCTGCTCGTCGGAGGCATCGGCGTTATGAATATCATGCTCGTTACCGTAACGGAGCGAACGCGCGAAATAGGTATAAGAAAAGCACTCGGTGCAAAGACCTCCACAATACTGTTCCAGTTTCTGACCGAGTCGGTCATACTGTGTCTGCTTGGCGGCTTGATAGGGCTTATTTTGGGGTCTGTCGGTGCGTTCGCCGTGGCGAGTTATATGAATATACCGATTGAGATGAAATTCTCCACTATAGTTATCGCAGTCGGATTTTCTACCGCAATAGGCGTATTCTTCGGAATATATCCTGCGCGCAGAGCCGCAAAGATGCAGCCCATCGATGCTTTGAGAAGTATGTAATCGGCAAAAAAATTGTATTTTTTCGGAATAAAACAGCCTCCGCTTGTATAATACTATTTTTTGTAGCAGGGCACAGAAAAATATGTTTGCATATAATTACATATGTCAACATATTTTTAAACAAATTCTAAACAAATTGTTGACTTTTGTTTCTGGATATGTAATAATTTACCTGTGTCAGCACGAAAAAGAAACGGAGGCAAGTTTTTATGAGATCAGGAAAGAAGAAGAGTATCGCGGTTCTTTCGGCTGTGCTCGCCCTTGTTCTTGCAGTTCAGGTCTTTGCTTTTACTGCTGTCAAGCTCGGTACTTCCGACGCTGCGGACAGTGTTGAAGCAGGCGTGACACGTCAGGTCATGGACGCGAAGCCGGAGAACAAGACGACCGTTGTCAAGGTTACCCAAAGTGCAGATGAGACGGGCGCGTCGGGAACCGGCTCGATGAAGCCGGTAACGGAGTCGATAGCTCCCACTGATGTCGCGGACACTGCAAACAATGTCAAGGTTCTCTCGGAGGAGGATACAAAGACACTCACCGAGATTGCCGAAAAGAAGATCAAGGATGAGAAGATCACCGTGGGCGACGGTGAGGTAGTTTATATCCCAGTGGAGGAGCTGCCCGAAGATACCGTTGAAGATATCAAGAATCTCGGCGCGGGCATCGCCTATGACCCGAATACAGGACTCCTTTACGGCGTTGACGGACACGGACTTCTGTATATCGGCTTCGATTTCGATTCAAAGCAGGGTATCTTCTATAACCCCAAGAATCCCTGGCAGAGAAATTTCGGCTTCTGCGAGATTTACGATGTATGCGCTCCCGTGACCATGATGTTTTACGACACACAGCGCTACAAGTTCGATTATGAGGGTAAGAATTGGATGATCCAGGTCTGGAAGGGTCAGTACGGCATCACCAGCGGCGCGGAGATCGGCGTTTATACCAAGACTCCCGAGAACCCCGTTGAGTTCTATGCCTGCGCCTCCGATGAGGATTGCCTGAAGATGTCATACGATCTTTACAAGAAGGGTGAACTTTTCTTCCATCGCGAGGACGAGAGCCATTGGTGGCTGACGGGATTCGCTCCGCTTACTGCTACTTCTGCCTCCGACTTCGAGATGAGAGCTTCCATCACCTGCAAGAGCGAGGAGATGGCAAAAGCTTTCGCCGGCGGACTTGAAGAGAACGGCTATGTCCTCGGTCAGAACTATTGGGTCGATGGCGCAGTCGTCAGATTTAACTGGGGATAATCAATTTAACAGAGTAACCGCCGCAAGCTTCGGTTTGCGGCGGCTTCTTCATGCCTTTTGGCATATTGAAACGGGGAAGTTTACTGCTTACCCCTTGCGATTGACAGAAAATCTTCAATGTACTGTCCCATAGGATGCAGCACAGAGGCATAGGTTATCAACGGGTATATTATATATCTAACAAAACATTTAGCATTATAAAATGTGTTTTAGAAATGTTGACGGGCAGTGGAGGCTGTGATACCATACACGGGCAACGCTATGTTGAAAAACCGAAACCAAGGAGACTTTTATGGAAAAACAACATGATCTGAAATTTTTTGCAAGGCCGCCAAAGGGCAAGATGAAAGGACTGCTCATTGTTTTCGCATGGATCATTCTATGGAATCTTATTTATCAGGCAGTGCACGGCGCATGGCACGATTTGCCGATTGCAAATTGGGCGTTCTTTATCAGCGTAACAATCTTCTTCATGCAGGAGGAGCTTACTTATAAAGCCCGCTTCTGGCACACCCTTATGGGCGGGATCGTCGGACTTCTTCTTGCTGCCGGACTTGTTACCGTTGATGTCCTGCTCGTAAAAAGCGGAGTTCCTCACATGGCCGCGGTCATGATTCCGCTCACAGTTTGCATCGCAGCATTGATCCTGCTCAACCCTTATCTTCCCGTTTTTTTCAACAATGTCGGCTTCTGCTATTTCATTGTTTCGCTCATCAATGCCAAGGAGGCGGTTGATAAGCTTCCCATATATCTTCTTTCGCTTCTTCTCGGAAGCCTCTGTCTCAATCTCGGTTGCAGCGGACTGCTTGCTCTCTATAAGAAAGCAATGATCAAAAAGACTGCGACAAAGAGCCTGCCTGAAAAATAAGTCTGTCCCCACAGGCTGACAAAGCCGCAAAAGTGACGCCCCGGAAAGGAGTGATTTCCTGACCGAAGTGCTCTTTTGCGGCTGTTGTTTTATTTATCAGTACAGATCGTCATCGTCGTCATCATAAAACGCCTTTTTGACTTCCTCGTACATCTCTTCAAGCTTCTTTATTTGCTTCTTGGCATAGGGAAGGAGGTTTGAAGAGCTTATGAAGTGGCGGTTGAGCTTTGCCTTCAGCTTGCCTCTGCCGCCGTCCTTTTCCGCGGTTTCTTCTTCATCGGTTTTGTCCGACAGGGGAATGAAGTGGAACGCATCCTTGAGCTGTGCTGTTGCATCTCTCTTAAAGCTCTCAAGCTTTGCCTTTGTCTCGTCGAGTGACGGTACTTTGTCGGAAACGCCGTTCTTTATCGTACCGGCAAAGGTGTTCAGCGTGTCTGATAAGCCCTTAATCTTATCCATGAGCTTTCTGACATCGAGAGCTCTGTATACGGCAAAGACAAGGTCAACGAGAAATATCGCAAGCACACAGGCAAAGATAATTATTGCCGCTGAGTCGAGCAGCTGTGAGAAGCACTGCACAACGATAGGATGGACAAGATAGAGGAAAAGTATCGAAGCGATGCCCCAGTAAAATGTATGTCCGAGGCAGATGCGTCCCTGAATGTTGAACTTCTTATTCGAGTAGTCCCACCACCTCGCGTGGAAAAGCTTTTCCATAAGCACGCTCGTTATGAACTCAACAATGTCGCAGACCACCATGCCTGCAATAAAGACGAGCAGGGGAGTTATCAAAACCTCGTGACCGAACATATGGACTCTGATGTCGAGATTTTTGACCGGTGTCAGGGTTATAGCCATCGCGAGTGCGCCCGTGCCGTATATCGGGCACATGGGACCCTTAAGAAATCCGCGATTGACCCATTTGCGTGCGCCGACCGAGCAATATATCGATTCTCCGAGCCAACCGACAGCGCTGTAAAAGAAGAAATACAGCACATATATTACTATCGTCATAAAAATTTTCATAAGGCTTCCCTCTGTTTCGTTGTTCGGTTTATCCTGCGCGGTGAAGTCAGCTTTTTGTGCTCTGCTTAGCTATCTTCATCTCTCTCGAAGCGCAGTATTTGTCCGAAAGTGAAAGAACCATTCCCTCCGGACTTGTCGGCGGCAGCGGCGTCAGAGGCCACATGTGCCGGATAATCATCATTTCGCTTTTTCTGTCGAGCTCGCCGCACAGTAATTTGGCGTTTGCGGCGGCGAACTTCGGATGTCGGTAGCCGTGCGGACGGTGGCTCCAGTCGTTTTCGTGCCAGTCATAGTAGAACAGATCATGCATAGTCGCGGTTCTTGCAGCCTTGCGGTAATCAAGCCCGAAATGTCTGCAAATGCGGTATGTAAGATACGCAACACTCGTTATATGCTGGAGCCTGTTCATCTTATCGTGCTGCGGGTATTTTTCCAGGCTCTGCACCTCCGGCGAAAAATATATGTCTTTAACGCAGTCAAAAAAGTCAGCGTCGCGCTCTGTGTCGAGCGAGTATGTCCGCGCATATACTTCCTTGAGTCTTTTGAACGGAGAACTCATATTTTATCCCTGCTTTTCGAGTTTCTTTATCATCAGCTTGGCGGCCTTGTATATGTCGCCGCAGCCGAGCGTTATTACCAGATCGCCTTTTTCGACATTTTCGACAACATAGTCCGCAACCTCTTCGAAGGTGTTGAACCATACGCTCCCGGGAATTTTCTCGGCGAGCTGCGAGGTGTAGATGTTATATGTGTTTCTCTCGCGTGAGCCCATTATCTCGGTCAGAACCGTTTTGTCGGGTATGCTCAGTACGCGGCAGAAATCGTCGAAGAGCATTGCCGTGCGCGAATATGTGAACGGCTGGAAGACTGCCCAGACTCTGTTGAAGCCCATGCCCATAGCTGTCGTGAGCGTCGCTTCAAGCTCTTTCGGATGGTGAGCGTAGTCGTCCGCAACGGTTATGCCGTCAATTCTCTTGAGTATTTCAAAACGCCTGCCCGCGCCGTGGAAAGCCTCTGCGCAGGCGATTATCTTATCCATCGGTATGCCCGCATTGTCCGCCGCAGCTATGGCCGCAAGAGCGTTGTATACATTGTGTTCACCGGGGATGCCGAGGCTTATCCTGCCTACATTCTCTCCGTATTTGATTATATCGAAGCTCGCAAATTCGTGCTCGAGCACTATGTTATCAGCTCTGAAATCATTGCCTTGCTTAAGACCGAAGGTAATAAATTTCTTGTCCTTGACTCCCTCGATAGCACGCAGAGTGTTTGTGTCGTCGCCGTTATATATGACCTCCGTGCGGGTCATCGAAGCGAACTTCGTGAAAGAAGCGATGAGGTTGTCAAGCGTCTTGAAGTAGTCAAGGTGATCCTCGTCGATATTGAGCAGAACGCAGACATCGGGGGAGAGCGAAAGAAAAGTGTCAACAAATTCGCACGCCTCGCAGAGCATATGCTCGCTCCTGCCGACAAGACCGTTTGTGCCCGTCAGAGGAAGCTTGCCGCCGATGACTGCCGACGGATCCTCGCCCGCCTGGATGAATATCTGGGTAAGCATGGCCGTCGTCGTGGTTTTGCCGTGAGTGCCGCAGACGCAGATGCAGTCGTCAAACATTCTCGTTATCGCGCCGAGCATCTCCTTGCGTTCAAAGGTCGGTATTCCCGACGCCTTTGCCGCACAGAGCTCCGGGTTGTCGGAGAGAAGAGCGGCGGTGTAGACTATCATTTCTGCTCCTTCTATATTCTCGGCTCTCTGTCCGAGCGTCACGGGTATTCCAAGTGCGCGGACGCGGTTGAGTGTATCGCTCTCGTTGTTATCTGAGCCTGTTATCTCATATCCCTTTGAATGAAGTATCTCAACGAGGGGACACATGCCTGAGCCGCCGATGCCGATAAAATGAACCCTCTTCACAGTCTCGAGCACTTCGTCTATTTCTTTCATCATCAATAATCCTCCGAATCTATCAGCATATTCAAAAACGAGCCGAAAAAAGAATATGCTTCATGATATGCACATGTATAAATTATAAATGCTCGACTTGTATTATAATACGCTGACAGGAAAAATATAATATATTTTTATAAATATTTTGTTACAAAGCTATGACCGAGTCGGGAGGCGGTTCATATACTGGGGTGAGGCAAAGGAGGAAAGCCTATGATGAATATCGGAAAACTTCTGACCGTCGGCGGAGATGAGCGTATGCTCTACACCTCTCAGAGCCTTGCGGAAAAAGGCTTTGATGTGGAAATATTCGCGCCTTCGCCGCCGGCAGGCTTTGAACATGTGCGTCCGACAGGGGACAAAAGCATAGATTCTGCGGCGGCGCGTGCCGATGCGGTCATTCTGCCTCTGCCCGTCAGCCGCGACGGCGTTCACCTCAACTCAAGCCCGCTTACATTAAGCGAGCTATCCGATACCCTCGAGCGCGGGCAGACCGTTTTTGCCGGAATGATGGACGGCGAACTCAAATCGAGCTTTTTCAAAAAAGGTATTCGCGTTTTTGATTATTTTGAGCGTGAGGAGCTCGCCGTCAACAATGCCGTGCCGACGGCGCAGGGCGTTATAAAAATAGCTATGGAAAATATGAAAATAACCGTTCGCGGTGCGCGGTGTGCCGTCACGGGCTACGGCAGAACAGCAAAAGTGCTTGACGATATGCTCGCGGCTTTGGGTGCCCGCGTGACGGTCGCGGCGAGAAAATGCAGCGATCTCGCCTGGGCGAGAACGGGCGGACTCGATGCCGTCAACATCTCCGAGCTTATGAAAACAGCACCGGAGCTTGATTTGCTCGTCAACACCGTCCCGAACCTCGTGCTCGATTGCAAAACGCTCTCCGCGCTCCGCCGCGACTGCCTTGTGATAGATATTGCCTCGCCCCCTTACGGAACCGACTTTGTCTGTGCGCGTGAGCTTGGGCTCAATGTTATCGTGCCCGGATCTCTGCCCGGCAAGACGGCACCCAAAACGGCGGGAGAAATAATAGCGGACGCCATACTAAATATTATAAGGGAGGGGAGTTGATGACACAGTTGCGCGTGGGCTTTGCGCTGTGCGGGTCATTCTGTACGCTGTCAAAAGCAATAGCCGAGATGCGGGAGCTAAAATCAAAGGGCGCGGATATTCTTCCGATAATGTCAGAAAACGCATATTGCGTTGACACCAGATTCGGAAAAGCTGAGGATATTGTGCGCGAGATAGAAGACATCTGCGGAAAACCCGTTATCCATACAATAACCGACGCCGAGCCGATAGGCCCGAAGAAAATGATAGACATTCTCATCATCGAGCCCTGCACGGGGAATACCCTTGCAAAGCTTGCAAACGGAATAAACGATACTCCTGTGACTCTTGCGGCGAAATCGCACATCAGAAACGGGGGAGCGGTGCTGCTTGCCGTCTCGACAAACGACGCGCTCGGAGCGGCGGCCGCCAATATCGGCAGACTGCTCAACACCAAGCATATATATTTCGTCCCGATGCGGCAGGACGATCATGTAAAAAAGCCGAATTCCATTGTCGCCGATTTTTCAAAAACTTACGACGCAGCCGTTACCGCGCTCTCGGGCGTGCAGCTTGAACCTCTGCTGCTTGCCCCGTCTGCGGTTTGATATATGGGAGCGTGCCATCCTGTAATCAGATGCAAACTTTTTATGTTACAGGGTGCTTGGCTGCGCTCCCTTTTGACTTTGCGGAAGGTATAAAGCCCACAGGTTTGTCAAAAATATCTTTGCTTTCTGCGTTTCGTACTAAAAATGCCATTCCAATGCAGCTCTTAGTTGGTACTTCGGGCTATTGAAAAAAATGTACCGTTTTGTTATAATTATACAGATCCTAAATTCGGGAAGTTTGCTCACCGCAGACTGAAAACGGGGAGATTGTTATTTATGTTGGATTTCCGCCCTCCGATAACCGAGGACAGAAAGTGGGTGGCTCCCATTATCAGCCGCGCAAAACGCCTCGGCTGTGATTACAGCTTCGGAGATATGTTCATCTGGCAGCATGTCTACAATATCAGAATAGCGTTGCACGACGGCTTTCTTTTTTCGATAAACGGCATCGACGACGACAACGGCGTCAAAAGACCGACTTACGGTTTTCCCGTCGGCGAGGGCGATTTGAAAGCGGCGATTGAGCTTATCGAGGAGGATTCCGCAAAGAGAGGCTGCGGACTTGAAATGTTCGGTCTCAATAATGAGTGCGTAAAAAAAGTCGAGGATCTGTTTCCGGACAAGTTTGAGTTTGAACCGCTCAGAGACAGTTACGACTATATATATCTTACCGAAAATCTTATCAACCTGCCCGGCAAGAAGTTTCACGGCAAGAGAAATCACATTGCCGCATTTATACGGGAAAACGAGTGGAGCTATGAGCCCATAACCGTGGACAACCTTGAAGAGTGCAGAGCGATGAACGCCGAGTGGGAGCGCAGAAACAGGGAAAAAGACCCCGAAGCTATGGATGATGAGCTTGACGCGATAAATATAAGCTTTGAAAACTATTTTGATTTGGGCTTTGTCGGCGGACTGCTCCGAGCGAACGGCGAGGTTGTCGCATTCACCTTTGGCGAGGAGATGAACCCCGAGATTTTCTGTACACATATCGAGAAAGCATATGCCGATGTGCGCGGGGCATATCCGATGATAAACCGCGAGTTTGCCGCGAACGCACTCTCGCAGTATAAATATATCAACCGCGAGGACGATACGGGCTCTGAGGGACTGCGTAAAGCAAAGCTCTCATACTGTCCGGATATCCTGCTCGAAAAATATATGGCAAGGGTCAGAAAATGATAATATCAACTGCTTCAAAAGAGGATATCGGCGAGCTCACCGCTCTGTGGCAGATCTGCTTCGGCGATGACCTTGACTATATCGGTGCGTTTATGCGCAGCCGCTTTGTTCCCGAGCGCACACTCATCGGGCGCGAGGACGGAAGAATATGCTCGGTGCTCTATCTGCTTGACGGCAAGGTGAGAATAGCGGGGGAAGCGTTTGACGCGGCGTATTTATATGCCGCCTGCACCCATCCGGATTTTCGTTCGTGCGGATATATGGGCGAGCTGCTCCGCTCCGCCGAGTCGCTGTGCCGCGATGCGGGACTTGATTATATCTGCCTTGTTCCGGCTGCGGACAGCCTGTTTGATTATTATTCCCGCTTCGGCTACCGTCCGGCTTTTGAAGAAAAACTTCTGAAAATTGACCGAAGCCACCTTGAACTTATCGCGGACGGCAACGCTGAGATTGAAGACCTCACTGCCGAAAATATGCAGACGGTCAGAAACGCCTGCCTCTGCGGCATCGATTGCTTTGTTTGGGATATCAACGCCCTGCAATACGCAATAGATGAAAACTCCAACGCGGGCTGCAGGAGCGTAGCCGCAACCTCGTCCGGCAGGTGCTCTGCATATGCGCTCTTTGACGAGGAGGACGAAACGGCTTCAATCAGAGAATGTTCCGCGAGGCGCGGATGCGTCCCTGCGCTCGCCCATGCGCTGCTCTCGGCGAGCAATTGCAGCGAGTTTTCGTTCAGGCTTCCGCTTGATTTTCCTCTCTCTGCGGATTCGTTCACGACCCGCAACAATGCCATGCTTCTGCCGCTTAACGCGGATTCGGCATCGGCACTCAACGATATAAAAAACGCCTATATGGGACTTACTCTCGGTTAAACGGAGGGAAAAGATATGATATACATTTTTCTTGCAAACGGCTTTGAAGAGGTCGAAGCTCTCGCGACGGTCGATGTTCTGCGCAGAGCCGATCTTAAAGTGAAAATCGTCGGCGTCGGCTCCGACGTCATAACCGGAGCGCACGGAATAAGCACCGTGTGCGACGCTGTGGACAGCGGTTTGACACCCGGCGACGATATAGAGGCCGTTATTCTGCCCGGCGGAATGCCCGGTACGCTGAATCTCGAACGATCCGCCACAGTAAACGCTTTCGTTGACTATGCTTATGAAAACGAAAAGCTCCTTTGCGCCATATGCGCAGCACCGTCAATACTCGGTCACAAGGGTATGCTCAAAGGTAAGAAAGCAGTCTGCTTCCCGGGCTTTGAGAGTGAACTTGAAGGTGCAGAGCTCTCGGATTCGTTTGTTGTGACGCACGGCAATATAATAACCGCCAAGGGCATGGGCAGCGCTGTGAAATTTGGCATTGCGATAGGGGCGGCATTCATCGGTGAAGCAAAGATGAAGAAAATCGAGGAGTCGCTTCAATGCTCCTGAGAGATATACGCGAGGAAAAGGCAGCAATCAGAAGCAGGTGCAGACTTCTTCGCTCGCAGCTGGCCGCCGATGAGAAGAAAAGCCTCGATATGCGTATCTTCAACCGCCTGACAAATCTCCGGCTGTACAGGGAGTGCGGCACGCTCTTGACATATGTCTCGACCGGCATGGAGGTCGATACCCATGCGCTTATCGGGGATGCGTTGATGCGCTCGAAGAGAGTTGCCGTTCCGTGCTGTATACCGGGGCTTCACGAAATGGAGTTTTATTACATAACCTCGTTTGACGACCTGCAAAATGGTGCTTACGGGATTCTTGAGCCGATAAAATCAAAATGCGAGAAGCTCACAGATTTAAGCGACGGACTGTGCATAATACCTGCGCTCGCCTTCGATGAACAGAGCTATCGCCTCGGCTTCGGCAAGGGATACTATGACAGGTTTCTGTCCCGCTTCAAAGGGGATACGGCGGGAATATGCTACGAGTGCTGCATAAGCGATCGGCTTCCGCGCGGAAGATTCGACAGATGCGCCGATGTCGTAGTGACTGAAAAAAGAGTAATTTCAAACGGCTGAGAGGAGCTACATATGAAAAGAACGCTTAAACTTTACAACGACGACCGAGGAGGCACGCCCGGTACGCCGGACAGACGCGAAAAGGTCAAGAACTTTGTTGTCCATATCGATGAGGATGACAACGCATCGACTCAGCCGCAGGACGATGTACCCCTCTATAAGGGCGAGGTATACTTCTCCAGCCGTGCCGCCAACAAACGTTCGGCAGGTTCGCGCTCATCCTCGGGCGGAGCGTCCGCAAATACAAAGACAATGACCGATAAAACCGCCGATGCACTTGTCCTGACTGCGTTTATACTTGTTATTATAGCCATATCAGTCGTTCTCTCGTTCATATCAATTTCGTGTATAAACGATGTCCTTGCGATAAATCGCGGCAATGACATAGTCACGGTCAATATCCCGCAGAACGCGACGACGAGTCAGATAATCGATATCCTCGACGATAACGATCTCATTTCCAACAAGGCTTTCTGCAAGATGTTCTATAAAGTATCTTCCGCAGCCAAGGGCACCGGAATGGAAAGCGGACTCAATAAGATACAGAAGCTCGGATACAAGATAAAGGTTCTCTTTGTCGGACCTCCCGAGCCCGAATATATAAGCGGCGTCTATTATCTTCAGCCGAGCATGGGCGTTGAGGGAATGCTGTATGAGTGCCGTGCCGTTCAGGCGGGACCCAATACCGTTACTCTGCTGTTCCCCGAGGGCTGGTCGATTCCGCAGATAGCCGCAAGACTCGAGGAATACGGCGTTTGCACTTCCTCTTATTTCATCAAGGCAATCGGCGAGTCGCAGTTTGATTATTCGTTCCTCTCATCGATAAAGGACAGCGAAAACAGAACCTACCGTCTTGAGGGCTATCTTTTCCCGTCAACCTATGACTTCTTCCAGGGCGAGAGCGCGAACATAGCTATTCGCAGATTCCTCGACGCTTTTTCGGAGGTTTGGACTGAAGATTATGACAAGCGCGCCAAGGAACTCGGTTATTCAGTTGATGAGATTTTGACCATAGCCTCGATAATTCAGCGTGAAGCGGCGGACGATACCCAGATGAAGCTTATCTCCTCCGTTATCCATAACCGCCTGAAGAATCAGTCGCAGACCTCGGGCAGGCTTGAGTGCGATTCGACGAAGGACTATATCAAGAATTACATCACACCCATAACCGACGTCAATCTTGTCAACAAGTATGCCGATGCATACAACACCTATTCGGCTCAGGGACTCCCGCCCGGACCCATATGCAACCCCGGTGAGGCGGCAATAAAGGCGGCACTCTATCCGTCAAATACCAAGTATTATTATTTCTGCCACGACAAGTTCGGAAATATCTATATGGCGAAGACAAAGAGCGAGCACGATGCCAATGTGCTCAAGGCTTTCAGCCAGAACTGAATTACAGGGAGCAGGCGAAACGCTTGCTCCCTTATCTAAAAAGGAGTGCCGAAATGGATATAATAAGACCCGAAGTTCTCGCGCCCGCAGGAGATGCGGAGCGCCTGAAGGCCGCCGTGTATTACGGCGCGGATGCGGTCTATATGGGCGGAACGCGCTTCGGTATGCGTGCCGCGCCGAAGAATTTTTCAGACGACGAGCTTGTGAGAGCCGTGTCGTTTGCCCATGATAACGGCGTTAAAGTGTATCTCACCTGCAATATTATTCCGAATACCGCTCAGCTCAAGGAACTGCCGTCATTTTTGGAAGCCGCGTCGGCTGCCGGAGTCGATGCGCTGATTACAACCGACCTCGGTGTGCTCTCCTATGCAAAGAAATATGCGCCTCGGGTGCCGATACACATATCCACACAGACGGGGGTCGCCAATGCCGAGAGCGCACGGATGCTGTTTGACCTCGGCGCGGAAAGAGCGGTCGCTGCGCGTGAACTCACGCTCGATGAGCTCGCCGACCTCAGAGCCGGAATGCCGAAAGAAATGGAACTCGAATGTTTCGTCCACGGCGCGATGTGCGTCTCATATTCGGGACGCTGTCTGCTCTCGAATTATCTTACCGACAGACACTCGAATAAAGGCGAATGCTCTCAGCCCTGCCGCTGGGAATACAGCCTTATGGAGCGCACCCGTCAGGGAGAATATTTCCCGATTGAAGAAACCGCAGGCGGCACATATATAATGAACTCAAAAGATATGTGTATGATCGAGCATATTCCGGAGCTTGTCGGGGCGGGTATATCGAGCTTCAAAATCGAGGGCAGAGCAAAGACCGAATATTACACCGCCGTTGTGACTAACGCATACAGAAGCACTGTCGATGCCTATCTCGCCGCGCCGTCAAGTAACTTCAGACCCGCGCAGTGGATGGTGGACGAGGTCTATAAAATAAGCCATAGAGACTACTGCACAGGCTTTTTCTTCGGTTCTCCGCGTGACGATGCCCGGATATATTATAAGGGCGGCTATATCCGCAGCTGGGAGGTGGCGGCGATAGCCGTGAAGAGCGAAAACGGAACACTAACCGTCAGCCAGCGCAACAGATTCTTTGAGGGTGACGAGCTTGAAATAATGAACAGGGGAAAAGAGCCGACGGTTATCACTGTCAGAAATCTCAGAAACTCTCTCGGCGAGAGCGTTGACAACGCCCCGAATCCCATGTCGGAATTCACTTTTGACTGCGATGCCGATGTGACGGCTGGCGCATTTATTCGCAGAAGCACCGACGAAAAATAAAACTTAATTTAAAGCGGCTGTGCGCCTGTATTTTATCGCTCCGAACGGTCAATGATAAATTTATCAACTGTCGGAGATGATATTATGCCCAAACGCGCAGTCGTTGTGTTTTTTATATTCTGCCTGCTCATGGGTGTGGTCTGTCTCCAACTGATAAGCGTTTCAATCGGGTTAGATACCGCCGCAGGAACGGTGAAAAATACCCGCAGCATAGAACTGTCTGATTTGGGTGCGCCGGTATATGACTGTAACGGTCGGCTCATAACAAACGGATATACCGAATATTTTGCCGCCGCGAGACCGACTGCCGCGGCTCTTTCGGAGCTTCGCGAGATGCTCGATGACGATGACTTTGAACAGGTTCATGAAAAGCTTTCAAAGGGTCGTCCGGTGGCTGTCAGAGTGCCGTCGGGCGAGAGCGGATGCGATGACGTTAAAATAATCGGCGTTGAAAGGCGATATTCCCCGCGCCAGCTGGCAGCGCATATCGTCGGTTATACCGATGCTGACGGCAACGGGGTCTGCGGAATAGAAAAGTCGTTTGAAAACATATTTAAAAACAACCGAAGGAGTATCAGCGCAGTGTTTTCGGTAGACGCTTATGGGCGCGTCATATCGGGAGCGGATATCACTGCGCGTACCGACGGTGAATACGGAGAGTCGGGTGTGTATTTGACACTCGATCTTGAAATTCAGCGGATAGTTGAGGACTGCATGGACGAGTGCGGTGTGGATATCGGTGCTATTGTTGTCCTTGACCCGAAAACCGGAGCAATAAGAGCGTGTGCAAGCCGACCGGTGTTCGACTCGAATGACCCTGCGAAAAGCCTTTCGGACAGCAATTCTCCGTTTATCAACCGTGCATTATGCGCTTTCGCGGTTGGCTCCGTGTTCAAGCCCGCCGTTGCTGCTGCCGCGCTCGAACAGGGGATATCTCCGTCAATAAAATATAACTGCACGGGTGTGACAGAGGTCGGCGGCGTCGAGTTCGGCTGCTATGAGCATAAGGCTCACGGAGTCGTTGATATGTGCGGCGCGCTTGAGCGTTCCTGCAACGCCTATTTTATCCATCTTGCTCAGAAGCTCGACAAAGAAAAGCTGACAGCGACCATTTCCGACCTTGGCTTCGGCAAACCTATAGACCTGTGCGACGGGATAACCTCGGCATCGGGATATCTGCCGAACGCTTCCGAGCTCGACTCGAAGGCGGCTGTTGCCAATCTCGCGTTCGGTCAAGGCACACTTACGGCATCTCCGCTCACAGTCTGTGCCTATATGTCCTGCATAGCAAACGGCGGCGCATACAACACCCCGTACCTTGTCGAAAAAGCCATAGACGGGACAAGCACTGTCTTTGAACACGAGAAGCGTGCAGGCGAGTATGTTATGAGCAGTAATACTGCGTCGATACTTTCAAAATATCTCAAAAGCGCAGTTGAAAACGGGAACGGCAGGGGAGCAAAGCCGGAAAGCTCCACCGCCGCAGGCAAGACCGCAACCGCACAGACAGGGAAGTTTGAAAACGGAGTGGAATTATACAACACCTGGTTTTCGGGCTGGTTTCCGTCCGAAAACCCACGATATGTTATAACGGTGTTTAAGGAGCGGGGGAGCGGAGGCGCGTCTGACTGCGCTCCGGTGTTCAAAGCTGTCGCGGACAGAATAATCGCTTCGGACAGTTAAGCGTCGCCCTCCTGAATCGCACTGAGCTGTGAGCTGTTGTGAAGCGACATATTTTGTGCAGATTTTTTTAATAAATCTTGCCGCAACACTTGACATATCAAAAGTTATTTGTTAAAATGATTGCCGTTGTCACAGAGCGGCAATTAACTGCGGGTGTAGTTCAATGGTAGAATTCCAGCCTTCCAAGCTGGTTACGTGGGTTCGATTCCCATCACCCGCTCCAATATGCGCTTGTAGCTCAGGTGGATAGAGCAACTGCCTTCTAAGCAGTGGGTCAGGGGTTCGAGTCCCTTCAAGCGCGCCAAGCCTGCGGGTATATCTTCCGATGTGCCCGCAGCAAACTAAATGGTGGGTATAGCTCAGTTGGTTAGAGTGCCAGGTTGTGGCCCTGGAGGTCATCGGTTCGAATCCGATTATCCACCCCAGCAGACCAACGCAAAGCAGAAATGTTTTGCGTTTTTTATATATCACGGATATTTTGGGGTGTAGCCAAGCGGCAAGGCAACGGACTTTGACTCCGTCATTCGCTGGTTCGAATCCAGCCATCCCAGCCATAGCCATACAACCCTTGAAACCCAATGTTTTTAAGGGTTGTAGCTTTTTTAAGTGCACTAAAACTGACGAAGGAAAAAGAAAAGAGAATATAAGTTTAACCGCCAAGCGAAAGCAAGGCGGTTTTTCGTATCTATAATAAAATTGCGAATAATTACAGAGTCTTGCATTTGACTGCGAGTAGCTGTTTTTGTATCACCACGCGCAGTTGCAGAGAAACTGCAAAACACAGTGGAGCTTGCCGAATATCTGCGATGTTCAGCTTTCTTTGGCTCTTACGCGCAAGGGAATTCCCATTCTGTCGGCGAGAGCCTGACATTCTGTTATCTCCTCCGGGCTGATAACATCGACTACCGAGAACTTGACTGTCTCGATGTACCTTTTGCACTCTTCGGCAAAATTCAGAAGATCTTCAAAGGAACCGACACCGAATTTCGGTTTTGATATCTCGTTGTAGCGTTTTGCATTCGGAGCGTTGAGGCTTATTGAGACAGTGTCGGTGAATTCGGCAATTGCGGGGACGGTGTCCTTTCCGTTGATAAGATTTCCGAGTCCGTTGGTGTTGATGCGTATTTTTATATTGGGATACCTGTTCTTTAGTAGCTTGCCTGCCGCAATAAGATTGTCAAAAGCGCACAGAGGCTCGCCGTATCCGCAGAAAGCGACCTCCGGAAAAACCGAGAAGTCAAACTCATTGATAGCTTTTGTAATATCCTCCGCAGACGGATCTGATTTGTGCCAAAGCGAGTGCGCCGAGCCGAGTCCGTCTCCGTTTGATCGGATACAGAATGTGCAACTGCAGGGACAGCGGTTGGTTATGTTGAGATAAACCTTGCCCCTGTAGGTATAAACTATGTCAGCCAAAATGAAAGCCTCCTTATTTGAGAACCTTTTTCTTGAATCCCGCGGCGTCGAGCGCGAGACCGAAAATTATATATATCACGGCGTTTGCGGCGACCTGGATAATATTGGGGATAACTGCCGCAAACGCGCCCCATGCGCCGAAAAGTATTTTGTCGGCGAGATAGTAGCCGACGCAGGTGACTGCAAGCGCAGGGATAAGGGCGATGAGATTGCGCACGTTGATTATTTTGTCCTTCTTTGAAGTGAACGGCAAAACGACGAGAGTCTTTATTATTACCGTCGCAATGACCCAAATGGGTGCGGTCAGCGCGTCGGCAAGTCCCGCGCCGACTGCGGCGGCGGCAATAGCATAGGGCAGTGGCAGGAGAGATGCCGCAAGAAAAATTAACGAATCGCCGAGATGTATATATCCGTTGCCGGTCGGAATGTGAAGAACATACGCAGTGACGACGGTTATTATAGCCGCAAAAAGTGCTGCCGTAACGACATAAATCAGTTGCTTGTTTGCTTTTTTCTTTTTCATTGTCTGACCCTCCCGGGATTAATATTACCATTGATACTAACACCATAAACGCTTTTTTATTTTGCCGGACGGAAATACGACGGTAAAAAATCAGAATTTCGTCATAAAGACTAAAAATTATTTGAATACCGGGCGCAAATCAAAAAAAACAACACATAGTCCCGACTGCCGAGTTTATGGATTTTTTGTGAATTGTTGTTCTCGGGTGTTGAAAAGCCTGTATAACATATGGTATAATATCACGATGAAAAATAAGGCTTTTGCGGAAAGGAGAATGGTGCTTGAAAAGACGGCTGGCGGCACTGATGCTTGTATTTTGCCTGATAATTCCAGCTCTTACCGGATGCAACGGCGCGAAGATGAAATCGCCGACGGGGCTTATGCGTCCGCCGCTTTCTGCGGGTGTTGACAGCGAACTTAAAAGCGCTTTTCTCTCTGCCGCGACCGGCAAGGGCAAGGCTGCGTCCTCGTCCGCCATCTCTTTGATATCTCCGCTCTCGGGAGACTACCGCTCCGCGTTTGTGCTTCACGATATAGATAACGACGGCGTCAATGAGGCTCTCGTGTTTTATAAGCTTGAAAGCGAGCCGTCAAAAGAGCATATGAACGTGCTCGACTATGTCAACGGCAAGTGGGTTTCCGTAAATGACTTTTCGAGCACCGGCACCGGCATCAACTTTGTCCGCTTTGTCCAGATGACGGAAACCGGATGTCCTGCTATACTTGTTTCCCAAAGTCTCTATGAAAATGACACAAGCAAAATACTTTCGGTCTATGTCTGCACCGGAAACGAAGAGAAGCTGTCGGTGAAGAACGTCTGCACGGAAGTGTATTCCTTTATGGAGAATGTCGATGTGGATTCGGACGGTCTGCTTGACATATTTCTCATTCAGCAGGATCTGACAAACAACAATTCGCCGCGCTCGACCGCAAAGGTCTTTAAGATGAACGCCTCGGGCACGCTTGATGAATTCGGCACCGCAAAGCTTGACGGCGGAATCAGCAAATACTGCTCCGTTCAGACGGACAAGGTGAACGCCTCATCGCCGCTGAGAATATATGTCGATGCGATAAAGGGCGAGAATCAGGCGATAACCGAAGTAATCTTCTGGAGTGCCGCGAGCAAATCACTCGTGACTCCGATGTTCAGTCTGGACACGCAGTCAAATATGTTTACCGCTCGTTCGGAGCTGCTCGCCTCGCAGGATTATGACGGCGACGGGATAATAGAAATACCGAGTCAACGTCCGCTGATAGGCAGCCGAAAATATGAATCTCCGAAAAACACATATGAGCAGATGAATGTTACGAGCTGGATCGAGGTTCGCTCGTCAAAGGACTTTGACTTTAGCGATACGCTTGTTAACGCAAGCGATTCATATATACTCGACCTAAAACCGCTCGAGAACATTATGGGCGAGTTTACCGTGTATGCCTACGACAGCACGCGCACATGGATATTCAAGGAATACAGCGCAAAATATGAGACGGTGGGTGATGATCTCTTCGCCATAATCTGCACAACAAAAGACAGTGCTAACCAAAAAGGCGTGAAGTCCGAAAATTATCTTATAGAGAACGATGACGGAACGGTCGTTTACTTTGAATCCCGTGATAAGGGCGCGGAGGCCGGAATAACCGTTAAATCCATAAAATCGTGCATCAAGATATTCAAGGATAAGGAGTTGACGGCAAAATGAAAAGGGTTCTCGTAGCCGAGGATGAGTCCTCAATCAGAGAGTTTGTGGTTATCAATCTCAAGAGAAACGGCTATGATGTTGTCGAAGCGGCGGACGGTGCGCAGGCTATTGAGAAGTACAAAGCTTGCAACGGAGATATTGACGTTGCCATTCTTGACATTATGATGCCGTATGTTGACGGGCTTGAGGTATGCAAGCAGCTGCGTGCGATGAATGCGAATCTCGGCATAATAATGCTGACTGCAAAGACTCAGGAGATGGATAAGGTGTCCGGCTTGCTCATAGGCGCGGACGATTATGTCACGAAGCCGTTTTCGCCGTCTGAGCTCATGGCTCGCGTCGATGTGCTTTACCGCCGTGTAGAGATGAGTGCCGGACTTGCGGACAACTCCCATGCCAATGTCATAACCTCCGGCGAGTTTGAACTTAATATGAGAAACAGAACATTGACCAAGAACGGAATCCCGATAGAGCTCACGCAGGTCGAGTTCCAGATAATGGAGTACTTTTTCACCAATCAGGATGCGGCACTTTCGAGAACGGATATCCTCGAAAAGGTCTGGGGCGGCGACTACTTCGGCGAAGAAAAAATAGTCGATGTCAACATCCGCAGACTGCGAATGAAAATTGAGGACAACCCGTCCGCCCCCAAGCATCTGCTGACGATGTGGGGCGTGGGATACAAATGGATAGCGTAATTTAAGTCAAAAAACGCGAGAGGGGGCAGGTAATGTGAAGAAGATAGGCGGTATAACAAGGCGATGGCTGAAGGATATCTTCAGCGTTGTTCTGGTGCTTGTGGTTTCCGTTTCGGTCGCTGCCTGTCTCTTTATAAGAACCTACTACTATACCTCAATCAAAAATGTGCTTGAAACAAATTCGGGCGAGCTTATCACCACCTTCTTCAATATTTACGGTGCGGATAACGAGGACGGCTTTGCAATCGCCGGAAGAGAATTTATCGAAAACTGCGGTATGCTCGATCTTATGGAGATTTGGATAATCGACAACAGCGGCAATGTGCTCTTGTCGTCGAGCGGCTTTGAAGTCTCACCTCAGCAGAATATGCCCGATTTTATCGAGGCGATGAATTCAGCTTCCGGCAAGGCAACCTGGGTCGGAAAGCTCAGCACCGGAGAAAAGATAATGTCAATGACCGAAACGGTAATGAACACAGACGGCACTGCCGCCGGTGCCATAAGATACATCGTTTCTCTCGAGGATGTCGATTCGCAGATAGGCTTCGCCTTCCTGATAATCGGACTTATAGCGGCAGTTATCATTACTGTTTCGACGATACTGGGTCTTATATTCACACGGTCTATAGTAAGACCGCTGAGAAACATAGGTAATGTCGCGAGCAAGGTTGCAGACGGTGACCTCAGCGCCCGAATCGAAAACTACAAATACGATGATGAGATAGGCGAGCTCTGCGGCAAGATAAACAATATGATAGAAGAGCTCAACGATGCAGACAGGCTCAAAAATGACTTTATCTCGACCATATCGCATGAGCTTCGCACTCCGCTTACTTCCATAAAAGGCTGGGGCGAAACGCTTATGCAGGTCGGAAATACGGATCCGGCGCTGTCAAAACGCGGCATGACTGTCATAATAGGCGAAGCGTCGCGTCTCTCCGGTATGGTCGAAGAGCTGCTCGACTTTTCAAAAATTCAGAGCAATCGAATGAATCTTCAGCTCAAGAAGATTGATGTTCTTGCCGAACTTGATGAGACAGTGTTCGCATTCAGAGAACGCGCAATAAAAGAGGGCATAGAGATAATATATAACGCTCCCGAACTGCCTGCACCGATGGAGGCTGACGAAGACAGAATACGCCAGGTGTTCATCAATATTTTTGATAATGCCATAAAATACAACTATCACGGCGGCAGAGTAATAGTGCTCGCCCAGATAACCGGTCCGACTGTGCTTGAAATATCAATAAGCGATACGGGCAGGGGAATATCGCCCGAAAATCTTCCAAGAGTAAAAGAAAAATTCTATAAAACGGATAATACCGTTGCGGGTTCGGGCATCGGACTTGCCGTGGCGGATGAAATAGTCAAGCTTCACGGAGGAACCCTCAATATCGACAGCATTCTCAATGAGGGAACTACCGTAACGATAACGCTGCCGATAGAAGCAGTGACCTATACAGACGAAAAGGAAGTACACGATGAAGAAGCAAAAAGCTCAAACTAAATACGGCTCTGTCGGCGGTCAGGCGCTGATGGAGGGCATAATGATGAACGGACCCGAGGGCAAGGCAATGGCACTCAGATTGCCGGACGGCAGCATCTCCGTCGAGAAAAAGACATTCAATTCAATTAAGGATAAAAATAAACTCTTTGCTCTGCCGATGATTCGCGGTATAGTCAATTTTATCGAGGCTCTGATTTTCGGTTACAAATGTCTCATGGAGTCCGCAGAAAAGACGGGAATGGACTTAGGCGAAGAAGAGGAAGATATGTCGAAGCTCGACCGCTGGATAACCGACCATTTCGGCGAAAAGATGATGAATGTCATCGGAGCCGTATCAATGGTGCTCGGCTTTGCTCTTGCGTTTGCGCTGTTCGTATGGATGCCGTCGTTCCTGTTTGACCTGATAAACAAATGGACGGGCGAGCACATCTCAATGCTTCGCACCCTGTTTGAAGGACTGCTCAGAATCATCATATTTGTCATCTATATGGTGGCGGTTTCCAAGATGAAAGAAATAAAGCGCGTTTACATGTATCACGGCGCGGAGCACAAGTCGATATTCTGCTATGAGAGCGGCGAGGAGATGACGGTCGCAAATGTCAGAAAGCAGAGCCGTTTTCATCCGCGCTGCGGCACGAGTTTTATATTTGTTATGATAATACTCAGTATTCTCGTTTCGTCCGTCGTGGCACTGGCTTTTCCGGCTCTTACGCATATTCGCCCTGTGTGGATCTGCGTCAAGGTGCTTATTATGCCTGTGGTTATGGGACTTGGCTACGAGTTCATCAGATACGCCGGCAGGCACGACAATCTTTTTGTCAAGATACTTTCGGCTCCCGGACTCTGGATGCAGCGTATAACCACAGCAGAGCCCGATGACAGCATGATCGAGGTCGGAATAGCGGCGATAAATGCGGTTGTCCCGCACGCGGAGGAGAAAAAAGAGAATATCGAAGAAGTCAGCGAAATTGAAAACATATCCGAAGAGAACGAAGAAGAAAGCTGATATGGCATTCTGAAGGGAGATGTGAACCGTGACGGCTGAACAGGTACTCAGAACGGCAGCGGAAAAGCTCAGGGCGGCACAGATAGAAAATGCGTTGTTTGATGCGTCCTGCCTTGTAGAAAACATCACCGGGCTTTCGCGCACGAAGATAATGCTCTGCGACGACGATATTTCCGACGAGCAGGTCGAGCTTGTCGAACGCACGGTTCTGCGCCGCATATCCGGCGAACCGCTCCAGTATATCCTCGGAGAATGGGACTTCTTCGGCAGGACATTTGAGGTCGGCGAGGGTGTGCTTGTCCCGCGACCCGAGACGGAATTACTGGTTGAGCTGGCGCTCGAGAAGCTTCGCAATGTCAGATATCCGGTGGTGTTCGATCTCTGCGCCGGCAGCGGGTGCGTCGGACTTACGATTGCCGCTGAGCGACCGGATGCCCACGTGTGGCTTTTTGAAAAATATGATGAGGCCTTTCATTATCTCAAGCGAAATGTCAAAAAGCTCGGGCTTACAAATGCACAGACCGTTCAGTATGATATAACCTTGGGTTACGACAGCAAGCTTCCCGAAACGCCCGATCTTATAGTTTCAAATCCGCCGTATCTCAAAACGGACGAACTCAGCGGACTTTCAACAGAGGTTATGCATGAGCCGGTCACCGCGCTTGACGGCGGAACCGACGGCTCCTATTTTTATCGCGTAATTGCTTCGCGCTGGCTGCCTAATGTAAATAACCACGGCGGCATAATCTTTGAGTGCGACCCGTCGCAGGCACTTAAAATCGCCGATATGCTCATGCCGTATGCAATGCGAGTGAAAATAATAACGGATATATTCGGGCTTCAGCGGGCGGTTTTGGCCGACATATTCTGAAGCGGAAAGGATTTTAACCAATGATACGCTCTCTTTTGAGAAACGGATTTTCAATAGATACGCTCATAGGTCTTTGTGCGAGTGTGTTTGTCGTGTTTTGTACTTTGCCAATACATGAGTATGCCCATGCGCTTGTCGCGACAAAGCTCGGCGACGATACCCCGAGACTAAACGGACGTCTTACGCTCAATCCCATGGCGCACATTGATATTTTGGGTGCCGCAATGATATTGCTTGTCGGCTTCGGTTACGCGAAGGCTGTGCCGGTGAACCCGCGCAATTTCAAAAATCCCAAGGCTGGTATGGCTTTGACGGCGGCGGCAGGTCCCGCTTCAAACCTTTTAATGTCGGTTATTTTTATCCTGCTGTCGAATGTCGCGTTTATTGTTTATTACAATATGGGCGATTCAACCGTTGCAAAGGTAACATTTTTGTTCTTCTTCTATGCCGCGATGATAAATATCAGTTTGGCGGTTTTCAATCTTATCCCGATCCCGCCGCTCGACGGCTCTCGTATAATCGGACTGCTTATTCCGAACAAGGTTTACTATAAAATAGCAAAATATGAGCGCTATATAATATTTGTTGTGTTTCTTCTGCTCGCTTTCGGTTGGCTCTCGACCCCGCTGTCGTGGCTTACCGACAAGGTGCTTTACGGTGTATCTTGGCTTGTTTCAAAGCCGTTCGGCGAATACGGCGATATGTTCATGCAGATAGTTTCGTCCGCAATGTGAGGTTTTTATGGAGACTCTTTCTTATAAAATTGAATCTTTCGAGGGCCCGATGGATCTCCTTCTTCACCTCATCAGCAAGCATAAGGTCAGGATAGAAGATGTGCCGATAATGGATCTCATCAACCAATATCTTGATTATATGAAGAAAATTAAGGAAGAAAATCTTGAAGTCGCGAGCGAATTCCTTGAAATGGCGGCGCGTTTGGTGTATATTAAGACTGTGTCGCTTCTGCCCGTCCATGAGGAGGCGGACAGACTCGCGGAAGAGCTTCGCGGCGAGCTTACGGAGTACCGCGACTGCCAGCTTATGGCGGGCAAGCTTGCGGAGCAGGCGAATGGATTCAACTTCTTTTCGCGCGAACCGCAGGAAATTGATGTAGATATGACATATACGAGGCTTCATGAGCCGTCCGAGCTTTACAAGGCTTATGTGGCGGCGGTCGGAAAGGGCAAGCGAAAATTGCCGCCGCCCGTTGAAGCTTTTTCGGGAATAATCGCAAAAAAAATAGTTTCCGTCTCATCGAGATTTTCTTATATACTGAGAAAACTCGGCAGAAACAAAAAACAGAAATTCATATCCTTCTTCGAACGCTCAACTTCGCGCTCGGAAATGGTTGCAACCTTTATGGCGATGCTTGCGCTCGTCAAGTCGAAAAAGGTCGAGATAAACGGTGACGGCGGCGATGCCGAGGTTACCTTGATAACTGACAGACGATGAGATTTTGAGGGGAGAATCAGCTTGACATTCAATCAGATGCGCGCCGCTGCTGAGGCCATTCTTTTTGCGGCGGGCGAGCCGGTGGAAACGGCTAAAATTGCGCAGGCTCTCGATATAGAGATAGAGGACGCCGAAACCGTACTGCGCTCCTGCGCCGAGCAGCTCGATGAGCGCGAGAGCGGCGTGTGCCTCTTGAAGCTCGGCGAAAGATATCAGCTGTGCACGCGGCAGGAATACGCAGAAAATATCAGAAGCGTGCTCGATATGAAGCGCAGTGTTCCGTTATCTTCTGCGGCGTTCGAGGTGCTTGCGGTCGTGGCTTATAACCAGCCTGTCACCAAGGCGTATGTCGAGCAGGTGCGCGGAGTGGATTGCTCGGGAGTTATATCCACGCTGTGCCAAAAGGGTCTTGTTGAAGAAAAAGGCAGGCTTGATCTTCCGGGCAGACCGTTGCTTTACGGCACTACACCTGAGTTTCTCAAGTGCTTCTGTATCGAATCTCTCTCAGAGCTGCCGGAGCTTCCCGAGCGTGAAGAGAAAGATCAGGAGACGGAAAAAGAAGAGGAGACCAAGACCTTTGAAGTCCCTGCGGAAGACAGCGCGGCACAGCCCGTTCAGCCGGAATCCGAGGAAGATGACGAGGATTTTGATTTCGACGAGTTCGATGTCGATGCGGACGAGCTTGAAAATATGTATGAATGATGCGGAGGTGTTTGCTTGACAGCTCTTTACATAATATTGGGCATTATTGCGCTTATAGTTATCCTGTTTTCGATAAAGGTCAGCGTGACTGCCGAATATGCCGATTCTTTTTCGCTTGATGTGCAATGGCTCTTTATAAAGCTGCACATCTTCCCGCAGACCGAGGAGCAAAAGGCGAAGAGAGAGGTAAAAAAGGCTAAGAAGGAAGAAAAAAAGAAGAAGAAAAAGAAGAAGCCGGAGAAAGAAAAGCCGAAGGAAGAAAAGAAAGAGGAGGACAAGCCGTCCGAGCCTAAGAAAAATATCTTCAAAGACTTCTATGAGAATCAGGGCTTCGGAGCAACGGTCGAGCTTGTTCAGACTGCGGCGGCTCAGCTCGGCGGCTTTCTGGGCAGCGTATACAGAGCCTTTGTTATAGAGAATCTGCAGCTTCTTTTGAAGGTCAGCTCAGGAGATGACGCGGCTCAAAATGCCATAAAATACGGCAAGGTATGTTCAGCGGTCTATCCTTCGATGGGCTTTATATGCTCAAATATGAAGGTCAAAAAATATGAGGTGAATGTCGTGCCGGACTTCATCTCGCAGGAGAACAAGGCGCAGTTCGCACTTTCGCTCTCTGTCAGACCCATAAAGCTCACGAATGCGGTGGTTGTCCTTGCGTTCAAGCTTTTGCTCAAAGTGCTTTTAAAACTGCTTAAAGGCAGTAAAAAGAAAAATAAATCTGTTTGAAATCCAATGAAAGGCGGACTTAAAAATGAAAGAACAGTCAGCATCCGGAATTCTCGGAACTTCAATCGAAAAGATAAAGGATCTTGTTGATGTCAGCACGATTATCGGCGATCCGATGGATCTGGGCGACGGCATAAAGGTAATTCCCGTCTCTAAGGTGTCCTACGGCTTTGCGTCGGGCGGCTCGGACTTCCCGTCGAAGTCGAACGCCGAGCTTTTCGGCGGCGGCGGCGGAGCAGGCATCACTATCACTCCTATCGCATTCATCGTTGTCAACAACGGCGAGGTCAGCATCAAACATATCTCGACCGAAGAAGGCTCAATCGAGAGAACCATCGGTATGATTCCCGATGTTGTCAACGGCGTTACGGATGTTGTAAACAAGTTTGTTGACAGCAAGAGCAAGAAGACCGAGGAGAACCTCGAAGGCTTATATTGATTTTTTTCCTGCACACCGCATATTCATTATCAGTAACGGATGATGAATGGCGGTGTGTTTGGTGAATTTGAGACCGGTTGCTTTTGTGACTGCTGTTTTTACGGTGGTCTGTTTCACATTATCCGGACTGACGGCATTTGCTCAGCCGGATGTTTCGGCCTCATGCGCGGCGCTTATGGTAGCCGAGACAGGGGAGCTTATTTACGGCAAAAACGAGCATGACAGGCGTTCTATGGCAAGTACGACGAAGATAATGACCTCGCTCCTTGCAATAGAAGAGTTGACGCCGCAGAGAAGGATAACGGTCGGCGCGGATATGCTCAATGTCGAGGGCACTTCAATGGGACTTCTTGAGGGAGATACCGTGACTCTTGAGGGGCTTGTCTACGGGATGCTTCTACAATCCGGCAACGATGCCGCGAATGTTACCGCGATAACGCTCGGCGGCAGCATTGAGAGCTTCGTCTCAATGATGAATGAGCGCGCTGCGGAGATTGGAATGAACGATACGCATTTCGAGACGCCCTCCGGGCTTGATTCAAAAGAGCATTATTCTACGGCATATGATATGGCTCTGCTCGGATGTACTGCTATTAAAAATCCGGAATTTGCCGCTGTGTGCTCGCAAAAAAGTGCCGTTGTGTGCTACGGCAACCCGCCGTACCGCCGCACGCTCACGAATCACAACCGTCTGCTCCGTATATACGATGACGCAGTCGGAATAAAAACCGGATTCACCAAAAAGAGCGGACGCTGTCTTGTATCTGCGGCACGGCGCGACGGGGTTACACTTGTCGCAGTGACGCTCAACGCACCCGACGACTGGAATGACCATTCAACAATGCTCGAATACGGCTTTTCTGTTGTTGAACGGCGCGAGGCTGATACCGATATGTCCGCGGTTTCGTTAAGAATTGCGGGCGGGGAAAGTGCAAGCGTGCCGCTGAAGCTCTCGAGACCGCTTCAATATATTTCACGAACAGATGAATCAAAGAAAACAGAGCAAAAAATAAGCCTGAAAAAGTTTGAATATGCACCGATAAAAGAAAACACAGTAGTCGGTTCGGTTGAACTTATAATAGACGGCAAAGCCGTTGACCGCACGGAAATTTTGACGGCGGGTGCGGTTCAATTGCAAAAGGTTGTTGCCAAAGAACCTCAAAAAGAAAAAAGCCGGATAAGAAAGCTTATTGAAAAAATAAACAACATTCTCGAAAATTGGATGTGAAACATTTGTCAGACGACAGAATAAGACTTCAGAAGTATATGTCCGAATGCGGCGTTGCATCGCGCAGAAAATCGGAGGAGCTCATCGCCAAAGGAGCCGTTAAAGTTAACGGTACGGTTGCAAGAATAGGCGATTCTGTTGATCCGAAGCGCGATATAATAACGCTCAACGGCAAAAAAATAGAAAATAAGACGGTTGCAAAATATATTATGCTCCACAAGCCGCGCGGTTTTGTCACAACCATGAGCGACGAGCTCGGGCGCAGATGCGTGGCGTCGCTTGTCGAGGATGTCGGCGAGAGAGTTTATCCGATAGGCAGACTTGACAGAAACTCAGAGGGCTTGCTTTTGATGACCAATGACGGAGAGTTTGCAAATGCCGTAATGCACCCGTCAAAGCATGTTGCAAAAGTTTACAGGGTAACCGTAAGACCCGACATATCCGACGGGCAGATAGCCGCTATGAGCGACGGGATGATGCTTGACGGCAGAATGACCGCTCCGGCGCAGGTTACGGTTCTCGAAAAGCGCGACGGCAGAGCGGTTATAGAAATAGTTCTTTTTGAGGGCAGAAACAGGCAGATAAGAAGAATGTGCGAGGAGCTCGGAATCGAGGTCGCACGCCTCAAGAGAACCGCGATAGCCGGTGTTAAGCTCGGTATGCTCCCACAGGGCAAATGGCGCGAGCTGACCCCGCAGGAGGTTTCTCATATACTCTCAGCCGCCGGAGGAAAGGCGAACAAAAAGGAGAAAAGAAGATAAAATGCTTGAGTTCAAGCCTTTTGATATAGATGATAACATTCACGGATACCGTGCCGAGGAAAACGGCGAAAATATCGGCGAATGCATATTTTTACTCAGCGGAACCTATGTTGAAATCTTGAGCGTGAAAACCCGCAATGCGGACAGGCTCGTTGAGGAGGGACTGGTACGCAGCGCGCTGAATTTTGGCGTCAACCGCAGTGCCTATATGGCGCGTGCTGATGTCGGCAGAGTTGAAGAAGATCCGTTTCTGGCGCTCGGTTTTGAAGAGAAAAACGGCTTTTATGAGTCCGATATACCGTCCGCCCTTACGGGAAGCTGCTGTCATTGCACCAAATAACCCTTTTTATGCACCTCATGTATTGACAAAAGTATGTTCAAACTGATAAAATAAAATGATTTACAAGACCTACGAAAAGGAGTTCTTCCGATGATAAAAAGCATGACCGGATACGGGCGGGCAACAGGCTCGTTCGACGGAATTGATATAACTCTTGAACTCAAGAGCGTAAATCACAGATACTTTGAATTTTCATCGCGTGTACCCAGAAATCTCGGCTTCCTTGATGAAAAGCTCAAGAGCTTTTTTCAGGGGAAAATATCAAGAGGCAAGGTCGAGTGTTATGTCCAGATAGACACGGCTGGCGAAGAGTCGGCTGTTGTCAAGCTCAACAGTGCGCTCGCAAAAGGATATCTTGCGGCTTATAAAGAACTTTCCGAGACCTGCGGAATCGAGAACGACATAAAGGTGTCCGATCTCGCAACGGTGAATGAAATCTTTACCGTCTCAAAAGAGCCCGAAGATGAAGAAAAGCTTTGCGCCGATGTTCTCAGCGTTGCGGCAGAAGCACTCGAAAAATTCATCGCCATGCGCGCGGTCGAGGGCGGCAAGCTAAAGGATGATGTCACCTTGCGTCTTGACTTCATAATCGATAAGGTTGCCTTTATTGAAGAACGTTCTCCGCAGACCGTGAAAGAATACAACGAAAAGCTTCTCACGAGAATGCGCGAGGTTCTCGGCGATGTCCATGTGGACGAGCAGCGCCTGCTGACCGAGGCGGCGATATATGCCGACAAGGTCGCCGTGGCGGAGGAGACGGTTCGCCTGCGCAGTCATATTGATCAGTTCAAGAAGCTCTTTGAAGAGGATGGCGGCGCCATCGGCAGAAAGATGGATTTCCTCGTTCAGGAGATAAACAGAGAGATAAACACTATCGGTTCAAAGGCTCAGGATATTGAGATAGCGCGCTGTGTTGTCGATGTCAAGGCCGAGATCGAGAAAATCAGAGAACAGATACAGAATATCGAATAACTGCGGAGGTATTATCGTAATGAAGCTGATAAACATTGGCTTTGGCAATATGGTTAACGCTAATCGTCTTGTGGCTATAGTCAGTCCCGAATCGGCGCCGATAAAGAGGATAATTCAGGACTGCAAAGAGAGGGGAACTCTTATCGACGCGACCCACGGCAGGCGTACACGCGCTGTCATAATAACCGACAGCGACCATGTTATACTTACCTATCTGCAGAGTGAGACCGTAGCAAACCGCCTCAACAACGACGGCGATGAGCTTGATATTGAGGAGGAAGAAAGCGATGAATAATAACAATAACGGTCTTCTGGTTATCCTTTCCGGTCCGTCGGGCTCGGGTAAGGATACCATTCTGACCGAGCTTACCAAGCGCGACATGAATATCAAGGTGTCCACCTCCATGACGACACGCAAAAAGCGCGAGTGGGAGGTTGACGGAATACATTATTATTTTGTTAACGAAGATTATTTCATGCGTAAAATAGATGAGGGACAGGTTCTTGAATATGCGCAGTACGGTATGAATTATTACGGAACTCCCAAAGCTCCCGTTGACGAGCTTCTTGCTCAGGGCAGAACCGTGTTCCTCAAAATTGAGGTTCAGGGAGCGGAGAAGATTCGCAAGCTCTATCCCGAAGCCGTCAGCATCTTTTTGATGCCTCCGTCGATGGCAGCTCTTGAGGAGAGACTTCGCTGCCGTGAGAGTGAGGACGAGGAGGATATCCAGCGCCGCCTTACCATCGCGGTTGACGAGATAAAACGCGCTGTTGAATATGACTACATAGTCATCAACGACATAGTTTCATATGCCGTGAGTGATATATGCACTATTCTTGATGCGGAAAAGCAAAAAACCTTCCGCTGCAAAAACATTATAAGTGAGGTAATCAACAATGTTTAATCCTGATCTCAGAGGCGTTCTTAAAAATCATCTGAGCCGCTATTCCCTTGTCACGGCAACTGCAAAGAGGGCGCGTGCCATCTCCGAAGATGCCGAGGAGAAGCAGATAATACTTACCGAGAAGCCTGTTTCAATGGCTATCGACGAGATCCTCAGCGGCAAATATATCATTATCGAGCCGGAAGAGATTCGCAACATCTGACGCTTTTTTCACGGAGTGTGACTCAAATGTACGCACAGGTCGCCGTCGAGAACGTCAACTGTACGTTCGATAAGGACTATGATTACAGCATACCGCAGCAGCTCGAAAGTAAAGCTCTCGTCGGCTGCCGCGTTGTCGTGCCGTTCGGCGCGGGCAACAGAAATCGCATAGGAATTATCACGCGGCTGACCGATTCGACCCAAGGAAAAAGAATAAAGGCTATCTCAGCGGTGCTCGATGAAGCGCCGCTTCTTAGTAATGAGATGATGTCGCTTGCCCGATGGATATCCGAGCAGACCTTTTGCACTTACTATGAGGCGGTCAGGGCTATGCTGCCAGCCGGGATAAATCACAGGATAATACGCTCCTTCTGCGCCGTTCCCGGTGCCGATGAGAGTGTAGTTGCTTCGCTCGATGCGGACGAGAAGCAGGTCTATGACTATCTGCTCTCGCGCTCGGGTTATGTCAAGCCAGAGAATTTTCTGAAAACTCTCGGCTTCGATATTTCGTCCGACATACCGGAACGCCTTTTCAGGGCGGGACTTCTCGTGGCAAATGATGACGCGGTGCGAAATGTCGGAGATAATAACATTCGCATGGTGCGTTTGTGCGAAGGCTCTGACGATGTGCAGATGACGAAGAAACAGAATGAGGTCGTGAACATTTTAAAGGATGTCGGTTCTGTGAGCGTCAAAGAGCTGTGCTATTTTACGGGTTATACGCCGTCGGTCATATCTGCACTCGAAAAGAAGGGTGTTGTCGAATGCTTTGAGCGCGAGGAGCTTCGAAGCTTCGTTAGCAGATATGCCGTGCAAAGCGCGTATGACAGCGGAGAGATACATCTCACCGATGAGCAGCAGAAAGCCTATAACGGTCTGCTCGGGGATTATAAGAGCGGTACTGGCAGGACTGCACTCCTTTACGGAGTTACCGGAAGCGGCAAAACCTCCGTTTATCTGAAGCTGATAGATGCGGTTCTCGCAGACGGCAAGACGGTTATAGTCATGGTGCCTGAAATATCGCTGACCCCGCAGACTCTTTCGGTGTTTCATTCGAGATACAAGGACGGGGTTGCGGTTTTTCACAGTGCGCTGTCCGCCGGAGAAAGGGCGGACGAGTGGAAGCGTGTGAAGAACGGTGACGCGAAAATAGTCATAGGTACCCGTTCGGCAGTTTTTGCTCCGTTTGAAAACATCGGACTTATAATAATCGATGAGGAGCAGGAGCATACATATAAATCGGAGCAGACGCCGCGCTATAACGCGAAGAGCGTGGCGAGATACCGTGCCGCATGGCACAGGGGTTTGACTCTTCTCGCATCGGCTACGCCGAGCGTCGAGTCCTTTGCAGCAGCAAAGAACGGCAGATATTCTTTCTATGAGCTGAAAGACAGATACGGCAAAGCGGTGCTTCCGCAGGTCATTACCGTTGATATGCGCAACGAACAGCAGCCTGAAAACCGTGAGCTGAGCCGCGTGCTAATAGGGGAGCTGAACAAAAACCGTGCAGATGGCAAACAGTCGATAGTGCTGATTAACCGCCGCGGGTATAATACTTTTGTCTCGTGTACCGCGTGCGGCGAGGTGGTTACCTGTCCGAATTGCAGTATCTCCACGACCTATCACGCGGCAAACGGCAGGCTGATGTGCCACTACTGCGGATATTCCATGCGCTTTACGCAGGAGTGTCCGTCATGCCACAAGCCTGCGCTGAGATATGCCGGATTCGGAACGCAGAGAATAGAAGACGAGCTTGAAAAGGCTGTGCCGGGGGCGCGTATTATGCGTATGGATACCGATACAGCTTCATCGAGATTTGCCCACGAGGAATATCTGAACGCTTTCGCAAGAGGCGATTACGATATACTCGTCGGCACTCAGATGGTCGCAAAGGGCTTAAATTTTGAAAATGTTACGCTTGCAGCTGTCGTTTCGGTCGATCAGCAGCTTTATAACGACGATTTCAGAAGCCTTGAGCGCACTTTCTCACTGCTTACTCAGGTCGTCGGGCGATCCGGACGCGGAGAGCATCCCGGCAAAGCAGTTATTCAGACGCTGACACCCGAAAATGAAATAATAAGACTTGCGGCAAAGCAGAATTACGATGCATTCTATGATACTGAAATACGCATGAGGCGTTTAATGATATATCCGCCGTTTTGCGACATATGCATCGTCGGCTTCTCCGGAGCGGACGAAGTAAAGACCCGCATTGCTTCTCAGCGCACACTCGACAAAATAAAGGAACTGACGGCAGGGGAATACAAAAACGAAAAGCTTATCGTTCTCGGACCTCTGCCTGCGCGAGTACCGCGAGTCAATAAAAAATACAGATACAGACTTATAATAAAATGCAGAAATACAAAGGGCTTTCGCAGCATGATATCGGAGATACTCAAGGGCTTTTACGGCGACAGTAAATTTTCTGATGTCTCCGTCTATGCCGACATGAACCCCGAAATAACCGTATGATCTAAGGAGGACAATATAATAATGGCGATGAGAAATATAGTTAAGCTCGGCGATCCGATGCTTAAGAAGCACAGCAGGACGGTCGAAAAGTTTGATGACCGCCTGGCTCAGCTCATTGACGATATGAAAGAGACGATGTATGCAAACGACGGCTGCGGACTTGCGGCGGTGCAGGTTGGTATTCTCAAGAGGGTAGTGGTTCTCGATGTCGGCGACGGCTGCATTGAGCTTGTGAATCCCGAGATAATCTTCAGCGACGGTGAACAGTGCGAAGCAGAGGGCTGCCTTTCGATTCCCGGAGAGTACGGCACAACTATTCGTCCGGCAGTGGTAAAGGTCAAGGCGCAGGACAGAAACGGCAAGTGGCAGATTCTCAAGGGAGAGGGGCTCAAGGCGAGATGCTTCTGCCATGAGATAGATCACCTCGACGGAATCCTGTTCACTCAGAGACTTGCAGATCCGATGGAGCATAAGGAGATTTTATGAGAATAGTTTTTATGGGCACTCCGGATTTTTCCGTTCCGTGCCTTCAGGCACTTACAGATGATGGGCATGATGTCTGCGCCGTGTTCACTCAGCCGGATAAGCCCAAAGGGCGCCACGGCATTCTGACTCCGCCGCCCGTTAAAGAGCTAGCACTCAAATATGATATCCCCGTATATCAGCCGAAAACGCTGAAAACGGACGAAGCAAAAGAGCTTTTCAAATCGCTCAATGCAGAGCTTGCAATAGTCGTTGCCTACGGAAAGATACTTCCAAGCGAGTTTATCTGTGCGCCGAAATACGGCTGCATCAATATGCACGCCTCGCTCCTTCCGAAGCTGCGCGGCGCGGCACCCATTCAGTGGTCGATAATCATGGGAGAAAAGCGCACCGGAGTTACCTCCATGCAGATGGATGAGGGACTCGACACCGGAGATATGCTTATCTCAAAGAGCGTTGAAATAGGTGAAAACGAGACAGCCGAGGAGCTTCATGACAGACTGTCTTTGCTCGGCGCGGAGGTTATGCGCGAGACGGTATCCGCACTTCAGGTAGGCAATCTTCATCCCGTAAAGCAGGATAACGAAAAGAGCACATACGCTCCTATACTTACCAAGGAGCTTTCAAAAATAGATTGGAATGATACCGCACAGCATATACATGATAAGATAAGAGGGCTGTATTCATGGCCGGGCGCGTCGGGCGAACTCGATGGTAAGGTCATAAAGATACATTCGTCGCGTCTTGCAGGTTCGTGCAGCGGAAAGTCGGGAGAAATAGTTGAAAGCGATAACCGTCTTGTTGTCTGCTGCGGAGACGGCAATGCCGTTGAGATACTTGTTCTCCAGACTCCCGGAAAACGGGCTATGCCGGCTCAGGATTTCCTGCGCGGCAATCCGATTGAAAAAGGCGCATTCTTTAAATGACCGTTAGGAGGTTCGGCTTATGGGCTGGATGTATTATTATGATTACTATTTCCTGATTTTAGTTGTCCCTGCAATGCTTATCGCGCTGTGGGCTCAGATAAAGGTGAAGACCACGTTCGCTTCGCAGTCAAAAAGACTCAGCTCACGCGGTCTTACCGGCGCACAGGCGGCGATGCAGGTGCTCAGATATTACGGAATAAATGATGTGCACATAGAGCGAGTAGCGGGCGACTTAACGGATCACTATGACCCGAGGACAAATGTTATACGGCTTTCGGATAAAGTCTATAACAACACTTCTATAGCTGCCATAGGCGTTGCCTGCCATGAGGCGGGGCACGCCGCACAGCATGCAGAGGGTTATATGCCGATAAAAATCAGAAATGCGATTATCCCTGTCTGCAATATCGGCTCAACGATAGGTCTGCCGCTTGCAATATTGGGATATATTCTCAGCTTTGAGCCGCTTATCACATTTGGTCTGTTGCTCTATGCGCTTATCGCGGTGTTTCAGCTTGTTACTCTGCCGGTCGAATTCAATGCGAGCCGCAGAGCGTTGAAGGTTATTGAAGAAACGGGCGTCTTAGACGACGATGAGCGCACGGGCGCAAGGAAAGTCCTCTTTGCGGCGGCAATGACATATGTTGCTTCGCTTCTTGTGTCGCTTGCAAATCTGCTGAGATTTGTTATACGCTTCAGCGGCAGAAATCGAAGGAATTGAACGGAGTGTTTCGTTAATGAGTAAGAGCGCACGCCAAAGCGCGTTTGAAATACTTTATAAGGTTGAGCGCGGCGGGGCGTATTCAAATCTTGCTCTCGACGCACAGCTCTCATCTCGGAATGGATCTGACGGCGATTCGGCACTGCTTACGGCACTTGTATACGGAGTGCTCGAAAGACTTTTAACGCTTGACTACAACATCTCGCTTTATTTGCGTCAGCCACTGAAAAAGCTCAAGCCCGAGGTGCTCATTGCGTTGCGCATCGGTGCTTACCAATTGCTGTTTATGGACAGGATTCCCGAGAGCGCAGCGGTCAACGAGAGCGTGAAGCTTGTAAAAAACAACCGTGCTCAGTTTGCGGACGGGCTTGTGAACGCAGTGCTCAGAAAGATAGCTTTAAACGGATTGCAGCTGCCCGACGAATCGGACAGGCACAAATTTATGAGCGTCAAATACTCTGTTCCGGAGCAGACAGTCAAGCTTTTTTCCGATGCTTATTCCGACAAGACTGCCTGCGAAATGCTCGAAGCGATGTCCGAACGTGCGAAGATATTTGTCCGCGTGAACACTCAAAAATGCACGGCGGACGAGCTGATAGCAATATTGGCTCAACAGGGCGTTGAGGGCAGGAAAACGGACTGTTTTCCCAACGCCATTGAATTGGTGAGCGGCGGCGCGGTGGAGCATCTTGACGCATATAAAAAAGGTCTTTTTCATGTGCAGGATCTTTCTTCGCAGCTTTGCTGTATGGCGCTCGACCCGCAGCAGGGAGATACGGTGTATGATATGTGTGCGGCTCCGGGGGGTAAAAGCTTTACACTTGCCGAATTAACAAATTGTAAAGGCAAAATACTTGCCATGGATATTTATCCCTCAAGGCTTGCTCTTATCGAAAACGGAGCGGAAAGACTCGGACTTTCAAATATTGCGGTTATACCAAACGATGCCGCAAAAGTGAATCCGGCACTGAAAAAGGCGGACAGAGTTTTGTGTGATGCCCCTTGTTCGGGACTCGGAATACTCCGCCGCAAGCCCGAGATACGCTATAAAACCCTTGAAGATATTGACAAACTGCCGGTTTTGCAGTATGATATCCTGTGTTCATCCTCTGACTATGTCAAGGTCGGCGGTCGGTTAGTCTATTCTACCTGCTCGCTGAACCCGGCAGAAAATTCCGAGGTTTGCAACAAGTTTCTCAGCGAACATAAAAATTTCGAGGTCATTAAGATTTTTCCGGACATAAAAAGAGCAGACGGCAACGACAACTATCTAACTTTAATGCCTCAGATGCATGGGACGGACGGCTTCTTTATTGCCGCATTTATCAGAACGGAGTGAGCTTTTGAATACGACTGATGTAAAGTCGATGAACTTTACAGAGCTTTCTGCGGCTCTTTCCGATATGGGGCTCCCGTCATACAGAGCGAAGCAGATTTATTCGTGGATTCATCAGAAATGCGCTCTTGATTACGATGAGATGACCAATCTTCCGCTGTCTCTGCGCGAGAAGCTGAAAAAAGAATTGCCGCTCAAAAAATGCACTGTCGAACGCAAGCAGGTATCGGCGGAGGACGGAACGGTAAAATACCTTTTCGGCTTTGGCGGCAACGAGTATGCCGAAAGCGTTTTGATGAAATATAAGTACGGATATACCATCTGCGTCTCGACTCAGATAGGCTGCAAAATGGGCTGCTCGTTCTGCGCGTCCACACTGGGCGGTTATGTCAGAAGCCTGCTTCCGTCGGAAATCCTCGGTCAGATATATGCCGCTCAGCGCGACGAAAATATCAGAATCTCCCATATTGTCCTCATGGGCATGGGTGAGCCGCTCGATAATTTTGACAATGTAACGCGCTTTCTTGAGCTTGTGACCTGTGAAGACGGGCTCAACATAAGCATGAGGAACATATCGCTTTCCACCTGCGGAATAGTTCCCGGGATATACAAGCTTCTTGAAAAAAAGCTTCAGCTCACACTTTCGATATCGCTTCACGCGCCGTATAATGAGCTTAGGTCGAGGATAATGCCGATTAACCGTCGGTATTCGCTCGATGAACTGATGCCGGCGTGCCGTGAATATGCAAGGATAACTTCGAGAAGAATATCGTTTGAATATGCAATGCTCGGCGGAGTCAATGACAGCGACGAGTGCGCCAAAAAGCTTGCGGAGCTTTTGCGGGGTATGTTATGCCACGTCAATCTCATACCTGTCAACGAGGTTGCCGAGAGTCCTTATAAACCGTCAACACCAGAGCGCATTGAACGATTTATAAGAATACTCGAAAAGAAGTCGGTAAATGTTACGGTAAGGCGGAAGCTCGGATCGGATATAGATGCTTCGTGCGGTCAGCTTCGGCTTCGTAAAATAAAAGAGCAGTAAGCTTAATTCGGGATTTTCTCAATTTCCGGGGGAAAATATGAAAATTGTTGCAAAGACAGACCAGGGAAAGGTCAGAAAAGACAATCAGGACTCATTCGCTGCGGGAGAGCTTCCCGGCGGCGTGGTTTGGGCTGTTGTCTGTGACGGAATGGGCGGCGCGGCAGGCGGAAGCGTTGCCAGCCAGACGGCCGTTAAGATGATAAGCGAGAAAATCGCGTCCGGCTACCATCACGGAATGAGTGACAGATCGATAAAAAATCTGTTGACCTCTGTCGTTGAGAATGCCAACTCTTCCATTTATGAAATGGCATGCTCGGTAGAGAGCCTCAACGGCATGGGCACGACAGTCGTCGCCGCCATGATAAGAGACAGAGAGCTTTATCTCGTTCATGCCGGAGACAGCAGGGCTTACCGCATTTCGCAGCAGGGTATAGCTCAGCTCACAAGAGATCATTCCGTTGTTCAGGATATGGTTGAACACGGGGAGCTTACCCAGGAGCAGGCGAAGGATCACCCGCGGAAGAATATAATCACAAGAGCACTCGGCGTGAGCGCGGATATAGAGACGGATTTTTATCAGGACACTCTTGATGAGGGAGACGTTATTATCATTTGCACTGACGGTCTGACGAACTATGTTGAGACCGATGATATATATAATGCCACCAGAGACGATCATTATTACGAGTTTGCGGACAGACTGATAAACCTCGCCAATGAGAACGGCGGCGGGGACAATATCACTGTTGTTGCAATGGCGTTTTAGGTTTCTGTATCCCAACAGGAGTGTGAGATTTAATGGATAATTATGTCGGAAAAAGACTTGACGGAAGGTATGAGCTTCAGGAAGTCATCGGCGTCGGCGGAATGGCGGTTGTTTATAGGGCCTACGATAACATCGACGACAGGACGGTAGCCGTCAAGATTCTCAAGGACGAGTTCCTTGCAAGCGAGGAGTTTCGCCGCAGATTCAAAAATGAATCCAAAGCGATAGCAGTGCTTTCACATCCGAATATAGTCAAGGTTTATGATGTCAGCTACGGCGACAAGCTCCAGTATATTGTTATGGAGTATGTCGAAGGCATCACGCTCAAGGAGTATATTGAGCAGCAAGGGGTCATATCGTGGAAGGAGACCGTGCATTTTACAACGCAGATACTCCGCGCACTTCAGCACGCCCATGACAAGGGCATTGTTCACCGTGACATCAAGCCGCAGAACATAATGCTTCTTGAAAACGGGACTATCAAGGTCACTGACTTCGGCATTGCGAGATTCAGCAGAAGCGAAACAAGGACAATGACAGATACCGCTATCGGTTCGGTTCATTACATCAGCCCCGAGCAGGCTCGCGGAGATATAACCGACGACAAGTCGGATATCTATTCCGTTGGCGTTGTCATGTATGAGATGCTCACGGGTCAGCTGCCCTTCCAGTCGGACAATTCCGTATCGGTCGCTATTATGCAGCTCCAGACAGATCCGGTAAAGCCGCGTGAGATCAACAGCTCTATTCCCGAGGGACTTGAGCAGATAACCATGCGCGCCATGCAGAAGAATCCGAAGGACAGATATCAGTCCGCAGCCGAGATGATTCTCGACCTTGAGGAGTTTAAGCGCAATCCCTCAATAAAATTTGATTACAGCTATTTTGTTGACAACGAGCCTACAAAGTTCGTTGACAAAACTGCACCGGTGACTGTGCCCATGGCTACTGCCGGCGACACTCGCGTTATAGAGAATCCTCAGCCGACACCGGAAAATACAGAAAAGACCGCAGAAAAAAACAAGATGATCCCGATTCTTTCCGGAATCGTTATCGGCTTTATTGCCGTTCTTGCGATAGTTCTTATTTGCCTGTATTCCTTCACGGATGTTTTCAACAGAAAGCTTACCGTGCCCAAGCTTATTAACAAGAACTATGCCGAAGAAATCCTCGGCAACGACGACTACAAGGACTTTGTTATCAAGGTCAACGAGGTTCAGAACAGCTTCTATGAGCCCGGTCAGGTCTATGCGCAGGATCCTGCGGCGGGCACAAAGGTTGATAAGTCCAACAATGTTATCACCGTTACCGTCGCGGTCAGCGAAGAAAAAGCGTCTGTTCCGAATGTTCTCAAATATCAGCTCAATGACGCCATAACAAAGCTCAAAAATGCAGGGTTTGAGGTCTATTCCGTGCCTCAGCAGAGCACGGAAAAGGCAGGTACGGTTTTGAGCACCTCGCCGGAATACGGTAGGCAGGTGTCAAAGGGCTCGACAATAACAATATATTATGCGAGCGAGCAGGAGCTTATCGAGGTTCCCAAGCTCATAGATGAGAATACCGAGAACGCAAAGGCTATACTTGAGTCTCTCAATCTTGTCCTTGACGACACGATAGACGAGAAGGACAGCGACAAGCCAAAGGGTACTATTATCGAGCAGAGCTATGCCGAGGGTGAAAAAGTGCCTGAGGGAACGAAGATAAGAGTTACCGTCAGCACTGGTGTTGCGGCTTCCTCCGAGGCGAATATAACCATAACCCTTCCCGAATATTCAAGCGGTACCTCCAAGTCCATAAAGGCTGCGATCAATAACAATGTTTTCATGGATCAGAGCGTTATTCTTGACGGAAGCGAATATACAATAACCGTAACCGGCTCAGGCAGCAACAACCACATCAAGGTTTATATTGACTCTGAACTGTATTATGAATGTGACGTTGACTTCACAAAGAGTCCTGCGGAGATATCGAATGTCAAGAGATACGATGTTTCCGAGAATTCCACTGTTCCCAATGTTGTCGGCGACAACGAAGCTGCTGCTATTAGCACTCTCAAGAGCCACGGCTTTACCTCCGTTGAAGTCAATTATATAAGCGTTGTCGATTCTTCAAAGAACGGAAAGGTTATTTCCCAAACCCCGAAGAGCAGCTCTAAGTCCTATCCTCTGAGCACAACGGTAATGATAACCGTCGGCAAGTTTGTCGGCTAAGGTCTTTATTATGGCGAATGTCCAAAAAGGAATAATATTAAAAGGAATCGGTGGTCTCTACTTTGTGGAGACCGCCGATACGGTACTTGAGTGCAAAGCCCGCGGGATCTTCCGCAAGAGCGGACAGAAACCGCTCGTCGGCGATGAAGTTGCCATACTCATCGGCGAGGACGGGGCAAACAATACTATTGAGAGGATATATCCGCGACGCAGCGAGCTGCTGCGCCCTCCGGTTGCGAATATCGACAGGCTGTTTATTCTTTCGTCCGTGCGTGAGCCCTCCCCAAGTGCGCTGATAATTGATAAAATGACTGCGATAGCTTGTTGGAGAAACATAGAGCCCGTTGTTATTATAACAAAAGACGATCTCGGAGATACCTCTGAGCTTCGTAGGATATATGAAAAAGCGGGAATACCGTTTTTTTCGGTGTCAAGCCGCGATGGCAGGGGAGCCGACGAAGTGAAAGCCATGCTCAGCGGTCATATAAGCGCCTTTGCGGGCAATACCGGCGTCGGGAAGTCGTCGCTTCTTAATCTCATCGCCCCCGAACTTTCGCTGAAAACAGGAGAAATAAGCGATAAGCTCGGCAGAGGCAGACACACGACAAGAGCTGTTGAACTCTATAAGCTTTGCGGTGGATATGTTGCGGATACACCCGGATTTTCTTCCTTGACCGGAGAGAACAGCGAGATGATACCTGTTGACGAACTTCCTTTTTGTTTCCCGGAGTTTGAAAAATATCTCGGAAAATGCAGGTTCACTTCATGCAGACACATTAATGACAAGGGCTGCGAAATAGTCGCCGCCGTCGAATCGGGCGAGATCAGCGAATCGCGCCACAACAGCTATGTTGCCCTCTATAACGAAGCGAAAGATATAAAGGAATGGGAGAGGAAATAAAGTAACGCAAACACTGTGCCTTGTATATAATGGACTGAAGGCGAGATTGTTGTATGTGAGGGCGGTGGCGAGCGTGAGAAGATGCGGATGCGGCAGAAACGGCTCCGTGTGCGTTATAATTATTTCATTTGCGGCAGGGATAATAGCCGCAAAATTTTTCCCGTATTCGCTGTTTATTATTCTTATGCTCATCCTGCTTTTGCTTATCTGCACCGCCTCACGAAGCTTTTGGTGACGGAGGGTGGGAATGAGATGAAAGTGGTAGTAGTCAGAAGCCCCAAACTTTTTTCCGGAATACTCAGACTCATTTTCGGAATAAAACGGCAGGAACAGACAACATAAAAAACGCCGGACGGCTTGTGTATGCTGTCCGGCGTTTTTCTGAATATTTTTATGGCTGAACTGTTATGGGCTTATCTTCGCTCTCGTGCTCCACGGAGACAAAGTTATTGCGCGGCGCATATGCCCAGCGCATCTCGAATGCTTTTACTCCGTCGAGCGGTATGTAGAGCTGCTCTCTCTTGCCCCTGTAGACCTTTGCGGGAAGCTTGAACTCGCCGCGGTCGGTCTGCGCCACATCGCTGTTAAGGAAGAACTCTGCGTTGTGACCGTATACATCAAGATATACTTTGCCCGGTGTTTTTCTGACTTCTCCGCCGATGAAGCCGATGAGAACGGCAAGAGGGGCAAACCACACTCCGTCCTTGAATTCGCAGGGTGTGCTGCACTGGCAGAGACCGAGATCCATTCCTTTAAACTTCATGCGCGTTGTGTTATATATCGGCGCGAGTGCAGGCGGGTCGATAGAATCAGTTTCTTTGTTTATCACGCAGCGGTCCGCAATGCGTCCGTCATTGAGATGTGCGGTCAGCGTTATCTTCGACCCGTCAACCTCAACAACAACGACCATTGAAACCATCTCTTCCTGAGAATAGAAGGCACTGTGCCAAACCTTTGGAACGGCACGGGTTCCGGGAGGATTCAGGTTTGAGTTGCCGAGCATATAGTGGATGGTTCCCTGAGACGGTCTGTCGAAAATTTCTTCGTTTCTGACAGGGAAGCTTCTCGAAAAATTGTGCTCGTGACCTGAAAAGAGTATGTCGAGCTTTTCCATTCCCTCGCGCATAACGGGATAGGCATCATAGTTTTGGCAGTCCGAGCCGGAATAACATATCGGAAAATGATACGAACCGATTTTCCACTGCTTGTCGCAGTCGTCAAGGTCTTTTATGAGCCATTCGTTGACTTCTTCAGGTCCGTTTATTCCGATTATTGCGAAATGCACATTGCCGTAGTCAAAAGTATAGTTTTCTGTTTTCCAATTTTCTGGACCGTTATCGGCATATGAACCCTTGAATTGCTTTCCGAAAAATTCTGCGGGTTCGGCGTAATATCTGCCTATAGCGTTTTTATAATCCTTGAATCCGCGGTTGTCGTGGTTGCCGAGAGCCATCATAAACGGAATGTGTTCGGATATTCCGACAAGTCCGCTGAACGCTCCGTTCCACTGAACCTCGTGCTGTCCGCAGTCGGTGTTGTCGCCGCCGGTCAGAATGAAGCGGGTGTCGGGGTTATTTTCAAGCATCTCCTTAACAAAGGCGTTGAAATGGGAATAATCCGGGCAGTCAAACGGGCTGCCTTTCTGCTGATCCGATACGCAGAGGAACTTGAATTTTGTGAGGTTTTTCGGTGCGGTTGAAAAATAAAATTCTTCGCTTCTGTGTTCGCCGTCGCCGCAGGTATAGAAGTATTTAGTGTCCGGCTTGAGCTCTGTGAGGTCTGCCCAAAACATATTGCTTGTGTCTATGTCGCTCTTGAAAACCTCTGTTGCCGCGTCGGCGCGCTTGCTTTCGCTGCTGCCGTCCTCACGGTAGAGAACATAGCCCTCTCTGATATCCGTGCACGTTCTCCATGTGACTGTCATAGAGGTTGCGGCGTCGCCCTTTATGCTGAGCATTATGTGGTCCGGCTGTTCCGTTGAACCTCTTACGGGTTTATCTGCTTGACTCATTTTTTTCTCCTTGTCTTGAAATATAATATGACGCTGTAGTTTTCGTACAGCGTCTTTTATTTAATTGAACGGTGTGCTTATTCTGTTGTATCTGAAGTTTGTGACTTCGCCGCGCTGACTGCATCTGTAGATACTCATGACAAGTCCGATTGCGATGTATATACAGAGATTTGACGAGCCGCCGGAGCTGAAAAACGGCAGCGTGATGCCGATGCAGGGGAGGAGCTTCAAACACATTCCGATGTTCATAATAGTCTGCGAGCCAACCATTACCGCAGTTCCGTAGCAAATGAGCGAGCCCATATTTGTGTTTGCTTTTTTGCCGACAAATACTATCTTAACGATTATCAGCGTGATGAGCGCAAGTGCTGCAAAGGCTCCTACAAATCCGAGCTCCTCGCCGATAACGGAGAATATCATATCGCTGTCATTGACGGGGACAGAGTGCGATTGAGTATATGCGCCCTTGAGGAATCCACGCCCGAAAAATCTTCCGCTGCCGATGGCATTGACGCTTTGCTGCTGTTGGAAGATATATTTCTTATAAAGCGCCGTATCGAGCTTGCTTGGGGCATATACGGCAAGAATACGCCCCTTTTGGAAGTCACTGAAGAATGCGAACCAGAGCACGGGAACAGCCGCAAGTATGACCGCTCCGGCGGCCGCAAAGTATCTCGCGGCAAGACCTGAGGCGAACATCATGCCGATGAATATAGAAACGAATACGAGCGCAGAGCCGAGGTCGCCGGTCAGAATGACCAACACCGCCGGAATTCCGCCGTGAACACAGAGAAGCAGAGCGTTCCTGAGCTTGTTTATCTCTTCGCCTACATAGTCGAGATGAACGGCAAATGTTATTATAAACGCTATTTTAAAAAGCTCAGACGGCTGAAAGTTGATGACCTTGAAGTCGAACCATGTTCTGGCGTCCGGTCTGTCGGCGGTTCCGCTGCCGAACGGGAAAAGCAGAAGCATCATCAGCAGACACACGCCGCCGATTATCATCCAGAAGCGGAGAACTATCTCATAGTCGATAAATGATATGACTATGCACATCGCCGCACCGATGAGCACGGCGAGCAGCATGACAAGTGCGGTACGGCTGATAAGACTTCCGTCCTCAAGGCTGCTGTATGTGGCACTGTAGACCATAAGAACGCCGAACAGCGAGGTCAGAAGGCAAAGCAGCATCAGCAGTTTGTCCGTAGTTTTGAATCCTCTTTTGATTGCCTGAAGTATGTTCATGGGCAGCTCCTTAGAAATTATACTGATATTATAAAGCGAATTTTAATCAAATTCAAGTAAAATACTTTTATATCTTTGATTTGTGTGATATAATTATCTGAATTTGATGCAAGGCAGCGGTATTTTTCAGATGGAGACGGTTTTTCATTCTTATTCTTCAAAACAGACCGAGGAGCTCGGTGCCCTGCTCGGCAAGAGCCTCAAGTCGGGGGATGTTGTCGCCCTGTTTGGGGACCTTGGCGCAGGCAAAACTGCGTTCACCAGAGGACTCGCACACGGAATGGGCTTTGACGGCGAAGTAAGCAGCCCGACCTTTGCGCTTGTGCACGAGTATCCGTCCGATATACCCATCTATCACTTCGATATGTACCGGATAACCACATGGGACGATCTTTATTCAACCGGATTTTTTGACTATCTTGATATGGGCGGCGTGCTTGTGATAGAGTGGAGCGAAAATATCGAGAGCTGCCTGCCCGAAAATTCGATAAGAGTTTCAATATCTAAAAACAATAACGAGAATGAACGAATAATTACTTTGGAGAGGGGTGCCGACATTGAAGATACTCGCGCTTGATTCATCCGCAAAAACCGCAAGCGCCGCGATAACCGACGGCGAACAGCTGATGAGCGAAGCGTTTGTCAATGCCGGACTCACGCACAGTGAGACTCTTCTTCCCATGGTTGATTCCGTCCTAAGCCTTGCGCGGCTCACTATGACCGATATCGACGGCTGTGTTATAACTGACGGTCCCGGTTCGTTTACAGGTATAAGAATAGGCATCGCCGCCGTAAAGGGGCTTGCAATGCCCAATAACACAAAGTGCTGCGGCGTGTCCACTCTCAAGGCTATGGCGTATAATCTGCGTTATGATAACTGCATCGCCTGCTGCGCCATGGACGCAAGATGCTCGCAGGTCTATTCGGCAATATTCCGCTGTTTTGACGGGAAAGTCGAAAGATTGACCGAAGATGACGCAATTCCCGCATCAAAACTTTCGGAAATACTTGAAAAATATGCAAATGAGCGTATAATTTGTGTCGGAGACGGAGCACATATCGCTTATCAGGCTGTTAAAGACAGTTTTCGTAGTGTCAGCCTCGCACAGGATGGCAGGCGTTTTCAGCGTGCATACGGTGCTGCCTGTGCTGCTGTTTGCGAGAATATGGATTTCATTTCTCCGGCTCAGCTTTTGCCCGTGTATCTGAGACCTTCGCAGGCAGAGCGCGAGCTCAGTTTGAAGAAGTCTCACAATCAATAAATCAAAAGGAGAAATTATCATGATAGCTCTTGCTGCTGACCATGCAGGATACCCTTTGAAGGAGGAAATCAAAAAACATCTTTTGGACAGGGGGTTTGATGTCAAGGATTTCGGAACTGACAGTGAAAAGTCCGTTGACTATGCCGTTTTTGCGAAGATAGCGGGCGAGGCGGTCGCGTCCGGTGAGTGTAAGCTCGGCATTTTTTGCTGCGGCACCGGCGTCGGCATTTCGATGGCGGCAAACAAGGTCAAAGGCGTCAGAGCCGCAAACTGTGCGGATACTTTTTCCGCGCGCATGACAAGGCTTCATAACGATGCAAATGTTCTTTGTCTCGGCAGCAGAGTCATAGGCGCGGGTCTTGCGCTTGATATGGTTGATCTCTTTGTCGATACGCCCTTCAGCGGCGAAGAGAGACATCAGAGAAGAATCGATCAGGTCATGGCTATAGAGAACGAGAAGCTCTCAAAATAAAGAAGTCAGAAATTTTTTTAATTATATATCTCTGGAGGAGTTCAAAAATGGCAAACATAACAATAACAAATCACCCGCTTATTCAGCACAAGCTGTCTATTCTCAGGGACAAGAGCACAGCGTCCAAGGAGTTTCGCGCTCTTGTCGGCGAGATTGCCATGCTCATGTGCTATGAGGCCACGAGAGACCTTCCGCTCAAGGATGTTGAGATAGAGACTCCCGTTTCCAAGGCGACCACAAAGGCTCTTGCGGGCAAGAAGCTGGCTTTTGTTCCGATTCTCAGAGCCGGTCTCGGCATGGTTGACGGCGTACTGACTCTCGTTCCTTCCGCAAGGGTCGGTCACATCGGTCTTTACCGCGATCCCGCGACTTTGCAGCCTGTTGAATATTATTGCAAGCTGCCCAGCGATATAGGCGAGCGTGATGTTATTGTTCTCGATCCCATGCTTGCCACCGGCGGCTCGGCTATCGATGCCATAACTCAGATTAAAAAGAGAAACCCCAAGTCGATAAAGTTTATGTGCATAATTGCGGCTCCCGAGGGACTTGAAGCTCTCAGCAAGGCTCATCCCGATGTTGATATCTTTGCCGCCGCAAAGGACGAGAGGCTCAACGATCACGGCTATATCGTCCCCGGTCTCGGCGACGCCGGCGACAGAATCTTCGGCACGAAATAATAGCACTTGCAATACCCGTGCTGTTATGCTATAATGGTTTCAGTAAATTTTGGAGGTGTTATATCATGAAACACATCAAGACAATCAACGCTTCGAATCTCAAGGAGAGTGCTGCCAAGGGCGGCTGCGGCGAGTGCCAGGCTTCCTGCCAGTCAGCTTGCAAGACTTCCTGCACCGTTGCAAACCAGAAGTGCGAGAAGTAATCTGATTTGAACGTAAATTAGGGGCAGGCTTTGCGCCTGTCCCTAAAATTCTGTCTGAAACAACTTGCCGCGAATAACCGCGGTCAAAAGGAGCGAAAGCGGGGAGACCCGGCGTATATGATACATAAATATTTTCTCAACGGCTACTATATAGTCATCGACACAAACAGCGGTGCCGTTCATATTGTGGATGTGCTTGCATACCGGCTGCTCGATTTCTTTACGGAAAAGCTCAAGGGTGAGTGCCCCGACGAGGTTATCGCAGTTCTTGCAAACGAGGGCTTCGATAAGCAGGATATCATCGATACCTATGGCGAGCTCAAGGGTCTGTGTGATGACGATTCTCTTTTCTCTGAGGATACTTACAGACCCTTTGCCGATATGCTCACAGAGGCGCCGATAAAGTCGATGTGTCTCAACATATCGCACGACTGCAACCTGCGCTGCGAGTACTGTTTTGCAGCTCAGGGTGACTTCGGTCACGGCAGAAAGCTCATGCCGTTTGAGGTCGGCAAGGCCGCAATAGACTTTCTTATCAAGCATTCCGCAAACAGACACAACCTCGAGCTTGACTTCTTCGGCGGCGAGCCGCTCATGAATCTCGACGTCGTGAAAAAAGTTGTCGAGTATGCAAGATCAATAGAAAAGGAGCACAGCAAAAACTTCCGTTTCACAATGACTACAAACGGAATTTTGCTCGATGATGACAGCATTGATTTTATCAACCGTGAGATGTCGAATGTCGTGCTTTCGCTCGACGGCAGAAAAGGGGTCAACGACCGTCTGCGCCCTACCGTCAACAGGAAGGGGAGCTACGACATAATCGTTCCTAAGTATCAGAAGCTTGTCGCCGAGAGAGGGGACAAGGAATATTATGTACGCGGCACATTTACAAAATATAATCTTAACTTTACCGATGATGTCATGCATCTCAACGAGCTTGGCTTCGATCAGATATCCGTAGAACCCGTCGTTACCGATCCCGAGCTCCCGTATGCGCTGACCGAAAAAGATCTTCCGGCTATCGCAGAAGAATACGAGAAGCTTTCAAAGATACTTATAGAGCGGAAGAAGAACGGTACGGGCTTTAACTTCTTCCATTTCATGATCGACCTTGATCAGGGACCTTGTGCCATCAAGAGACTTCGCGGATGCAGCTGCGGCAACGAGTATGTTGCCGTCACTCCCGAGGGTGATATCTATCCCTGTCATCAGTTTGTGGGTATGGACGAATGGAAGATGGGCAGCGTGCTTGACGATTCTATCGACCGCAAGATGAAGAAGATGTTCTCGAAGGCGAATATCTATTCAAAGGAAGAATGCGCCGACTGCTGGGCAAAGTTCTATTGCAGCGGTGGCTGCAACGCAAACAATATGCAATATAACAACACTATCTTCAAGCCGCACAAGCTCTCGTGTGCTCTCGAACAGAAGAGACTTGAGTGTGCGATAATGATAAAAGCCGCTCTTGCGGACGAATAAAAAGACAAACGGCCCGGGCTGCAAAGTTCCGGGCTTGATTTTTGAGCATAAAAATCCCTCGGAGGGTCAATTCCGAGGGACTTCTGAAGTTGTTTAATAACTGCTACCTGAGTCGCTGTTGCTTATTGCAAGACGCTGCTTGAAGGTCTTGAGGTAGGACTTGAGAGCCCTGTTGATCTTCTTGTCGTTCTTGGTGAGCTTGTACTCATCGGAAGCCTCAAGCTCGGTCAGCTTATTCTCGAAGTCCTCGCTGGACTTTGAGGAGCGAATAGTGCTCTTCCACGCATAATCCTTGCCGGAATAGAACATGATGTGATAGCCGTAGTCGGACTCGATAATGCCGGTATCTCCGACCTTTCTGCTGCTGTCCGTCGCCCAATTGAGGAAGGATTCAACATAGCTGGAGTTTGCGGTGATGCCGCTGATAAGACCGCCGTCAGACGCACTTCCGGTATCGGCAGACTTTTCTTTTGAGAGGGCGGCGAAGGAATCCTCTGTCTTTTCTCCGCTCTGCCACTGCTTATAAATTTCCTCTGCGGAGGTCTTTGCCGCTGCCTTCTGCTCGTCGGTAGCCTCGGTGGTCGAGCTTGTGTCGTCGGTAAACGAAATAAGTATGTGCCTTACATTCGATGCCATCGGTGCATAGCTGCCCTTGACTATGTAGAGTATAACATAAGAGGACACGCTGTCATCACTGCCGACTGCAAAAAGCTTGACATCACCGGATTTCCTTGCGCTGTCAAATGCCCATGTTGCGGCATCCTCGGAGACATAAGAGGTGATGGTTGATTTTGCAGCCTCCGTGAGAGCGGTGGAGGATTCTGCGTCATAGTCCTCGGTGGAGCTGTTCTTTTTCTCCGCCTGCTCAAGGAACGCCTTTTCGCTGGTGCAAGCCTTGAGTGCGGTTTCAGCCTCAGCCTTGACCTTTGCCGCCGCTGCCTTCTGACGTGTGGCGAGCTGCTCATCGGATTCGCCGTCGTTTGCCGTGAGAGTCTCTACCGAGAACGAAAGTGTTCTCGCGTCTACAGCGTTATATGTGTCGGGATCTGCATCGTAAACGGCCTTGATCTCTTCGTCACTGTAGGAATTTGTGAGCTCTGTTGAAGTGTCGCTCTGATATCTTGTGACAATGTTCTGCATCTCAAGCTGTTTGCGCAGGAACTTTTCGTTTATACCCTTGCCGTAGCTCGCCTTGAGATAAGCGTTGAGCGAGTAGTTGTCATCAGCTGCGGTGTTTCTGAGCTCTTCAATCTGATCGTCAATAGACTTCTGCTCATCTTCCGTGAGCTTATATCCTGCCTTGAGAGCCTCCGCATAGAGAATCTTATATGACTGGAGAGCGGAAACGGTCTCGTCCCTGATGTAATCGGAAAGAAGCATATCGTTGCCGTCTGCATCGGTGCCGTAGGTCTGCTCATCGGGAGACTTTGTGGAGTCGATGCCGATGTTGTAGCCGTACATGGCGTACTGCTTAGCGTATGAGTAGATGTTGTTGAGATACTGGCTGTAGTAATATGTAAACTCAACTTCCGAAATGCGTATGTCATCGCCAACGGAGAACACAGTGGTATTCTTCTTGATAACGGCTGTATCGTCAAGAACCTTCCATACGATACAGCCTGCAACCACAACGGCGAGGACGATAGCAACTACCATTCTGACTATCTTTGCCGCTGCCTTGCTCTTCTCGCTCTTTTTCTGGCTCTTTTTCGCAGATTGAGCGAGGCGGGCCTTTCTGTCGTCACGGTATGACGCGGCAGAAGTCCGCTGGGTGTTTTTGTTTGCCATTCTTTTTCATCCTTTTCTTTGTTAAGGTTGATTTGACCTGACGGTCGATAACATTCTCATTTTATACTATTTTATTAATTTTGACAAGCCGAATTTGCAAGTTTTATAGTTAGTTCATAATCAAATCACAGTTCGTCCTTCAGAAATGCGTCCTTGAACCACACATTGCTTACTTCAAATTGCTTGCCGTTGAGATAAGCAAGCGATTGCGCGTCGGTGACAAAGTCGAATTTCAGTTTGTATGAATACAGGAACTGCTTTTTATATCCGCTCTCTTTGTTCATGGAGCTGCGCCCGTATTTTCCGTCGCCGAGCAGGGGATGACCTATCGAAGCGAAATGAGCTCTTATCTGATGTGTGCGTCCCGTTAACAGCTCAACCTCGACAAGGCTCATATTTTTGTTTTCTGCGAGCACACGGTATTTTGTCTTTATCTCTTTTGCCCCATCGACCCGTCGGGTAAACACTTTGACGAGATTTTTGTTTTCGTCTTTCGTCAGCCAACCGTGCAGAACGCCGTCCTTCTCTTTCAATATTCCGTGAACAACGCATAGATAGAATTTTTTTATTTCTCTGTCCTTGAGTTTCTGATTCATTATTCTCAAAGCTTCCGCGTTTTTTGCAGCCATGACTATTCCGCCTGTGTTGCGGTCGATTCTGTTTATGAGAGCCGGAGCAAAAGAGTTTTCGTCAGACGGATCATATTCGCCTTTTTCATAGAGATACCGTTTGATTCTGGTCAGCAGTGTGTCGTTATATTCGCGCTCATCGGGATGAGAAAGAAGACCGACTTTTTTGTCGAGCAGCATTATATTCTCATCCTCGTAGATAACCGTGAGGTTGGTTGAGGCGTGCATGAAATCATATCTGTCGAATCGCTGCTCAAAAAATTCATCGTTTATGTACATGTCCACCTCATCGCCTTCCTTCAGGCGCGTGGATATTTCACACCGCTTGCCGTTTAGCTTTATGCGCTTGAGTCTGATATATTTGTACATCAACGAATCCGGAAGATTCGGGACGGTCTTTTTTATGAATTTGTCAACGCGCTGATCGGCATCGTTTTTTCCTATGTTGAAGCTTTTCAATTGCCGCTCCTCCCGCCGGATGATTTTACGAATTTTATCGCGCTCATCGCCGCTTTTGCACCTTCTCCGACGGCAACGCTCACCTGAAGCAGTCCTCCGGTGCAGTCTCCTGCGGCAAAGAGTCCCGGCAGCCCCGTTGACATATCTGTGCCTACCTTTATCGAATTTCCGTAAATCGGTGCGCCGACCTTCTTTGCAAGATCGCTTGCGGCGGCGCTTCCGAGCGCGACAAACAGTCCTGAAACAGGCATGCTTGAGCCGTCCTTGAATTTAATTCCGCCGAGTCTGCTTTCGCCGTAAAGCGAATCTATCGGTTCGGTTACGATTTCAGCATCGCCGAAATCCTCCTCGGGTTCAGCTCCGTTCGTGAGCAGAGTAATACTGCCGACTACTCCGGAAAGGTCGCCGATTTCGTGTAATGCATATGCACCGTTCCCGAGCACGGCAACATCTTTCCCGCGATAGAAAAACGCATCGCAGACTGCACAGTAGCTGACGCCCTTTCCCTCGAATTCCTTGATGCCGGGAATGTTCACACTTTTTCTCTTCGAGCCGGTCGCGATTATAACGGCAGGGGAGATGAAATTATCCTCCGAGCACGATACGGTATAATTGCCGTTCCAACCGAGCGAAAAAACTTCTTCTTCGAATATATCCGCACCGAGTTCTTTTGCTTGCTCAGTGCCGCGTTTCACGAGCTCCGATCCGGAAATTGCACCCGTGCCGAAATAATTCTCTATTTTTTCTGCCTTCTCCAACGCCCCGCCATCCTTGCCGATAACGGCGCAGGTGAGTCCTGCGCGCCTTATATAGAGCGCAGCCGACAGCCCTGCGGGGCCGCTGCCGATAACGGTTATATTGTAGTGCTTGTCCATATGTGCCTCCGATTAAAATAGCATACATTGATTATATCCTATTTCGGGCTTCATTAACAGTCTTGAGAGGAAAATTTTTTATTAACGCGGATTTTGCAAATATACGGAATATTTTGTATTATTGAGCTTGTACAAATCCGCTTTTCGTTGTATAATAAACTGATTAGAAATTTTTCGGAGGAGAACTGATTTGCCGCTTTCCAAAGACAGAAATGTAATTGTTCAGCAGGAGGAGCTCGACAGGCAGACGGAGTTCTGCGGACTTGTACATACGGTGCTCGAAACGCGCCTTGACGGGCGCAAGCCGCTCGCTTACGTCCATACCTTTGGCTGTCAGGGCAATGTTGCCGACAGCGAGAGACTCAAGGGTCTGCTTGAAAAAATGGGCTTTGGGTTTACCGAAGAGGCGGGGAGTGCGGATATATCGCTGTTCAACACCTGCGCCGTCCGTGAACACGCAGAAGACAGACTTTTCGGGAATGTCGGCGCACTCAAGAAAATAAAAGAGAAAAACCCCGACTTCAAAATAATACTCTGCGGATGCATGATGCAGCAGGAGAGGATAGCCGAAAAAATTTGGAAAAGCTATCCGTTTGTTGACATAGTTTTCGGCACTCATGCCGCACATAGATTTCCGGAGCTGCTTTACCGCGCATTGTCTACCGGAAAAAGAGTATTCGATACCGAAAATTCTGACGGCGTTATAGCGGAGGATCTGCCGCTGCACAGAGACAGTACCTTTAAAGCGTGGCTGCCTATAATGTACGGGTGCAATAACTTTTGCACCTATTGCATAGTGCCCTATGTCCGCGGACGCGAGCGCAGCCGCAGCAGTGATATTATCATCGATGAGGCGCGAAAGCTTATTAAAAGCGGATATAAAGAGATAACCCTGCTCGGGCAGAATGTCAATTCCTACGGAAACGACCGCGAGGGCGAGATGAATTTCGCATCTCTTCTGCGCGAGATAAATAATATTGACGGCGATTTTATAATACGCTTTATGACCTCACATCCGAAGGACTGCACGCATGAGCTGCTTGACGCCATGGCGCAGTGCGAAAAGGTTGCAAAGCATCTGCATCTTCCCGTTCAGTGCGGAAACGACAGAGTGTTAAGGGCAATGAATCGCGGATACACGGCTGAAAAGTATCTCTCTCTGCTTGAATATGCACGCAGCGTCATGCCGGAGCTCTCGGTGACGAGTGATATAATTGTCGGTTTTCCGGGCGAGACTTACGAGGAGTTCCTTGACACGGTGAAGCTTATTGAAAAAGCGCAGTACACATCTCTCTACACATTCATTTTTTCACCCCGCGAGGGCACCCGTGCCGCAAAGATGGACGATCCCGTTTCGCGTGAGGAAAAGGGCAAATGGTTTTCGGAGCTTTGCGCCGCACAGGAGAAGATTGCGGCGGCACGGACCTCCGCGATGGTCGGCAGGGAATACCGTGTTCTCTGCGAATCGAAAGCCAAAAAAGACGGCTATATATCGGGCAGAACGCGGGGCAATATAATAATCGAGTTTCCGGCGGACGAGTCGGTCATAGGCTCGTTCAGAACCGTCAGAGTGACCGAAGCTCTGATATGGATGCTCAAAGGCGAACTCGCCGATTAAAACGCTATATCTCCGCTTTGCGGATAATGATATAAGATAAAATTCAAGGAGTACGGTTATGGACATCATCAAACTTACAAGAGAGCTCGGCGCAGCTATCCAGCAGGACGAAAGATACGCAAAGTTCCAGGCGGCTCAGAAGGCAAACGAAGAAGACAAGGATCTCAATGACCTTATGGGTAAGATCCAGCTCGTTCATATGTCTTATCAGCACGAGGCAGGCAAGGAAGATGCCAACGAGCAGAAGCTTGCGGCATACGAGACCGAGTTCAACGAGCTCTACAACAAGGTTATGTTAAACGAGCATATGCGCGACTATGAAGTTGCAAGAGCCGAGATAGATGAAATGATGCATTATATCACTGGTATCCTCGCTCTGTGCATCCAGGGCGAAGATCCCGCTACCTGTGAGCCCGAAGAAGAGCACCATCACTGCGGCGGAGACTGCTCCGGCTGCTCGGGCTGCTGATTTATGCATATCACGCTCCGCGGGCAGCTCCCGCGGAGCCGAAAGCTTTTTATTTTGCGGCACGGCCGCTGAGAGGACGGTACCTGAATGGCAGAGCTTTCTCCGATGATGAAACAGTATTTTGAAACAAAAAAGAAATATCCCGATACGATACTGATGTTCAGACTCGGTGATTTCTATGAGATGTTCTTTGACGATGCGGTAACTGCGTCGCGTGAGCTTGAGCTTGTGCTGACCGGCAGAGCCTGCGGGCAGGAGGAACGCGCCCCGATGTGCGGAGTGCCGTTTCACAGTGCAGACAGCTACATGGCGCGCCTTGTTGCAAAGGGCTACAAGGTCGCCATATGCGAGCAGATGGAAGATCCTGCACTTGTGAAGGGTCTCGTCAAGCGCGAGGTTGTCAGAGTTCTGACTCCGGGTACGGTCATTGAAAACAGCATGCTCAACGAGGGCAGAAACAATTTCCTTGCGAGCGTATATTTCACAGGCGAGTCTGCTGGCATCTGTTTTGTGGATGTCTCGACAGGCTCGGTCAACCTGACCGAGCTTGCCGCTCCCGCGCTTCCCGACAAAATCATCAACGAAGTTGGCAGATTTATGCCCAGCGAGATCGTTTTTAACTCCCCGTCCTTGTCTCTTACAAAGGTGTTCTCATTCATTTCAAATAAAACCGAGGCTCTCGCGCAGGAGCTCGGCGACAATTATTTCGACCCGCAGTCGAGTGCCGAAATAATACTTAAACATTTCAAAAAAGGCAGTCTATCCGAGCTTGAGCTCAACGAGACAGGTGCGGCTGTTCCGGCACTCGGAGCGGCACTCAAATATCTCACCGAGGTTCAGCGCAACGAGCTTGATAATATATCTTCGATATCGTTTTATTCCGAATTCAATTTTATGCGCCTCGATGTCGCGGCTCTGCGCAACCTCGAAATAGTCGAGACTCTCAGAAACCGTGAAAAACGCGGCTCTCTGCTCTGGGTGCTTGATAAAACCCGCACGCCGATGGGCAAGCGAAAGATCCGAGCTTGGCTCGAACGCCCGCTGCTCAGCGTGGCGCGCATAACAAAGCGCCACAACGCCGTTGCGGAGCTTGTCTCTCTGCCGATGGCGAGACAGGAGCTCAGTGAGAGTATGTCCGGCATACATGACCTCGAGCGACTTATAACAAGAATTTCGTTCGGCACTGCCGGCGCAAAGGATCTGCGTGCGCTTGCACTCGCGGCGTCGTGCCTGCCCGAACTCAAAGAAAAATCCTCGGCTCTCTCGTCGTCGCTGATGCAGGAGTGTGCCGGAAATATAGACACGCTCTCCGATATATATGAGCTGATAGATGCTGCGATAGTCGAAGAGCCGCCGTTTTCCGTCCGTGAGGGCGGCATGATAAAGAACGGCTTTCATCCCGAGCTCGATTCTCTGCGCGATATAGTGCTAAACGGCAAGGATTATATTGCCGCCATTCAGCAACAGGAGCAGGAAAAGACCGGAATAACGAAGCTTAAAATAGGATATAACAGGGTATTCGGCTACTACATAGAAGTACCTAACTCTTACAAAGAGCTTGTACCCGACGAATATATAAGAAAACAGACTCTTGCAAACTGCGAGAGATTCATCACTCAGGAGCTCAAAGACCTTGAAGCAAAGGTTCTCGGGGCGCAGGACAGAATAGTAAAGCTCGAATACGAAATATTTGACGACATCAGAAAGCGTACCGGCGCAGAACTTGCCCGTATTCAGCGTACCGCTGCGGCAGTGGCGCAGCTCGATGTTCTCTGCTCGTTTGCTCAGGCGGCACTCGAAAACAACTATGTCTGCCCGCAGATGTCCGCAGAGCCGGTCATTAAAATAAATGAGGGACGCCATCCCGTTGTCGAAAAGATGCTCAACGGCGAACCGTTTGTCCCGAATGATACGGTACTCGACTGCGGCGACGACCGCTGTGCAATAATAACGGGTCCCAATATGGCTGGTAAATCCACATATATGCGCCAGGTTGCCCTCATCTGCGTTATGGCGCAGGTGGGAAGCTTTGTTCCCGCCGCAAGCGCGGAGCTCGGAATAGTTGACAGCGTGTTTACCCGAATCGGCGCATCCGATGACCTTTCTGCCGGGCAGTCTACATTTATGGTCGAGATGAGCGAGGTCGCCTCTATACTCAACAATGCGACCTCGAGAAGCCTTATAATCTTTGACGAGATAGGAAGAGGTACTTCCACTTTCGACGGCATGAGCATTGCGCGAGCCGTGCTCGAATATACCGCAGACAAAAAACGTATCGGAGCAAAGACTCTTTTCGCTACGCACTACCACGAGCTGACTGAGCTTGAAGGTCAGATAGACGGCGTCAAGAACTACAATATAGCCGTCAAGAAGCGCGGAGACGATATAACCTTCCTGCGCCGTATAGTGCGCGGAGGAGCGGACGGAAGCTACGGAATTGAAGTTGCAAAGCTTGCCGGAGTACCGAAGCCGGTTGTCGATAGGGCAAAAAAAGTCCTCAAGGAGCTTGAAGACAGCGGACTTGTGCTCGTTCGCGACCGTGAACCGAGCGCCGCCGTCGAGCCCGATGCCGGACAGATTTCGTTCGGTCAGAACAGCTCAAACGAGATAGTTGAAAAGCTCAAAGCACTCGATATCAACACGCTGACGCCGATAGAAGCGATGGGTGTGCTGTATGAGCTGACAAAGAACGCAAAAGAAATATAACAGGAGGAAGCCATGCCGAAGATAAAAGTCCTGCCAAAAGAAATAGCGGAGCTTATTGCCGCGGGCGAAGTGGTTGAAAGACCTGCATCCGTCATAAAAGAGCTTATGGAGAACGCAATAGATGCGGGATCTTCTTCGGTCACGGTCGAAATAAAAAACGGCGGAATAACTTATATTCGCGTAACCGATAACGGGTGCGGAATAAGCCGCGACGATATACGCACCGCGTTTATCAGCCACGCCACAAGCAAGATAAGCACGCGTGACGATCTGTATGCCATAGGCACTCTCGGATTCAGAGGTGAAGCACTCGCTTCCATAGCCGCTGTTTCAAATGTCGAGGTGCTCACAAGAACGCCCGAAGAAGAGACCGGGACGCGATATTGTATCAGTGCGGGCGAAGAGACTCTTGTTGACGATGCAGGATGCCCGCTCGGTACGACCATAGTTGTCAGAGATCTTTTCTTCAACACCCCCGCAAGAATGAAGTTTCTCAAAAAAGATGTATCCGAGGCCAACGCAGTTGCGAGCATAGTTGATAAAATCGCGCTTTCAAATCCGGGCGTTTCGATAAGGTTTATCAGGGAGGGCAAAAGTACGCTCTTCACCTCCGGCAGCGGAGACCTCAAAACCGCGGCGTATGAGATATTCGGCAAGGACTTTTCCGACGGACTTATTGAGACCGAGTACAGCTTTGAATCGGTGAAAATAAGCGGACTTGTCTCAAAGCCGACAAAATCGCGCCCGAACCGCAATATGCAGTTTTTCTTCGTCAACGGCAGACTCGTGAAGTCGGGCACGGCTTCTGCGGCGTTGAGCGAAGCGTATAAGAATTCAATAATGGTCGGCAAGTTTCCGTATTGTGTGCTCAATGTAACAACCGCACCCGGGCTTGTCGATGTAAATGTCCATCCCGCGAAGACGGAAGTTCGCTTTGCAAACGAGCGCACGGTTTTCAGCGCGGTATATTATGCTGCGAAAAATGCGCTGGAGCGCAGAGACGAAACCCCGAAGGTGGCTATTCAGAGAACGCCGCAAGCAGAGCTTTTTGAGCCTGCGCGTCCGAAAACGGAACAGATGAGACTGCCGGAAAAGCAACCAGATTTCTGGAGTCGCATGTCATCTTCCGAATACCGTTCGGCACAGCAGCCGGCATCAGAGCTGCGCAAAGATATAGAAACCGTTGCAAGTCCCGATAAAAAGCCGGAAACAGCCGACACTGAGCCGTCTGTCATTCAGCATTTTCTCGATGCGCAGAGGGCGAAGAAAGAAGAGACGGCTGTCCTTGAGTCGGAGGTGCGCACCGAAACCGAATGGATAACAGAACCGGTTGCTGCCCATAAAGAAAAAACAGAAGAAGCAATTCAGACTGTTGATGTGGTAACAGAAGATAAAATTGAAGATAACCCCGAAGAGCCTCCCGTGGTGGTTATCGGCGAGGCGTTCAGAACATATATAATCGTTCAGCAGGGGGAGAGCATCTTTCTTGTTGACAAGCACGCGGCGCACGAGAGGATGCTGTTCAATGAGCTTGTCAAAAATGACACAAGACATTCCACGCAGATACTTTTAACCCCGATAACCGTAACGCTCAGCAAAGAGGAATATTCCGCTGTGCTCGATAATCTTGATATGCTCATGCAGGCGGGATTTGCGGTTGAGGATTTCGGATATTCGATTGTCATAGTCCGAGAGTGCCCCATGGAGATATCCGCCGATGAAGTTTCCGATGTTGTTGCGGAGCTTGCGGGATATCTTGTAGAAAACAGACAGAAGCTCATATCCGAAAAGAAGGAGTGGCTGTTCAGTCTCATGGCATGCAAGGCGGCGATAAAGGGCGGAATGTACACCACCGAATACGAACGCGAGCTGTTTATAAAGCACCTGTTTGCAAATCCGGAGATAAGATACTGCCCGCACGGCAGACCTGTCATGATAGAGATAACCAGGCATGAATTGGAGAAAAACTTTGGACGAGCGTAAGAAAATAAAAATGGCTGCCGTAGTAGGTCCCACTGCGTCGGGCAAGACAAAGCTCGCAGTTGATATCTGCCGCGCTCTCAACGGAGAGGCTGTTTCCTGCGATTCGATGCAGATATATAAACATCTGGATATCGCCACCGCCAAGCCAACGGTTCAGGAGATGTGCGGGATACCGCACCATATGCTCGATTTTCTCGAACCCGGCGAAAAATACAGCGTTGCCGCTTACTGTGCGCAGGCGAGCAAATGTATAGACGATATATCCGACAGAGGGAAGCTTCCCGTACTCGTCGGCGGAACAGGACTTTATTATTCATCGCTTGTTGACAATATTTTATTTGCCGACGAGGACGACGATACTTCTGTACGAAGCGAGCTTGAGCGCCGCGCAGAATGTGACGGCATTGAAACGCTTCACCGCGAGCTTGCGGCTGTCGATCCTGAGACCGCAATTCAGCTTCATCTCAACAATCGCGGTCGGATTATAAGAGCACTCGAGGTCTATCACAAGACCGGAGTAACAATGAGCGAACAGCAGCGCAGGTCAAGACTTGCCGAGCCTAAATATGATTGCACGGGAATCTGTCTCGATGTGCGCGACAGGCAATTTTTATATGACAGAATCGACCGCAGGGTCGATGTAATGATCGAAAACGGTCTTATCGAGGAGGCGAGACGCTTCCTCTCCGGCGAGCTCGGCAAGACATCAAGACAGGCTATAGGCTACAAGGAATTGCTGCCGTATTTCGACGGAGAAATTTCGCTCGATGACGCAATAGATAATTTAAAGCGATCCACACGCCGTTATGCCAAGCGTCAGCTGACATGGTTCAGACGCGACGGGAGAATAACACATCTGTATATAGACGGGATGTCATATGACGAACTGCTCAAGACGGCAGTCGGGATAATCGAGAGGGGGGTCACGGAATGAAGAAAATCAAGGTAAGCAAAAAAGGCGTAAGAAAAATAGTTGCGGCAGTCGCGGCACTTTTGGCAGTGGCGGTGTTGTGCTATGAGATAAGCAACTTCAATTCTTCGGATGTGAAAACACAGCCTGCGACCGCCACCACTTATCGCAACAGCATAACCGTCAAGATGTTTGCCGTGCGCGACGAGTCGCTTATAAACGGATCTTCTTCGCTCACCTATGTTCCTCTTTTGCAGGACGGCGAGCGTGTTGCGGGAGGTCAGGCTATCGCGGCGCAGTTCGGCAAAGCCGATTCGGCTTCGGCATATGTTGATCTTGAAAATCTCAAAAACGAGCTTGAGAGATACGAGAATTTAAACAGCCAGCAGAATCTCACCGAGCTTGACATATCAAAAATAAATCTTCAGGCTGATTCCTATTTTTATGAAATGCTCGACGATGTGCGGTCGGACAAAATTTCAGAGCTTGAAGACAGTGCCGAAAAATTCAGCGACAAGATGACCGCAAAGCAGATACTGATAGACGGCAACATCGACTTTTCGGAGAAGATAGCCTCGCTTAAAGCCGAAATAGCGTCTCTTACGGCAAAGGTCGGGAATGTTGATTATCTCAAGGCTGACGATACGGGCTATTATGTTTCGTCCGCCGACGGATATGAGAATACTCTTAGCTTTTCGGATGTAAAAAATCTCAGCAGCGATAAGATAAAGGCGGCGCTGTCCGCATCTCCCGCCGCAGTGTCCGCCGACACAAAGGGCAAGCTTGTTCACGGATATACATGGTACTTTGTCGGCGTGGTCAACAAGTCCGATGCCACAAAGCTTAACGACGGAGACAGCGTAACCCTCAGATGCGACAATATGTCGCGTGACAGCATAAATGCCACGGTATATTACAGAGGTCCGATCAATACCGACGATACGGTTTTGATTCTTTCCTCAAGGATAATGGATTCGGACATAGCACGCCTCAGAACAGAGGATGTCGAGATAGTGATAAATGAGACCGACGGAATAAGAATAAACAAGTCCGCAGTCAGAGTTGTCAACGGAGTTCAGGGCGTATATGTGCTTACAGGCAATATTGTTCGTTTCAAAAAACTCGATATAATATATACGGGCGACGATTATGTAATCTCCAAGATGATAAAAGAGGATACATACGACGAAAACAAAGTGCCGTATCTGAAAATTTACGATGCGGTGATACTGGAGGGAAAGGATCTTGAAGATGGAAAACTTATCAGTCACTGATGCGCGTCTGAGACTCCTTGAGGATAACCTGAAAAAGGTTCGCGATGAGATAGCCGAAACCGCCATAAAGAGCGGCAGAGACCCTCGGGAAGTGGAGCTTATGGCGGTGACAAAGACTGTTTCGGTCGAGCTTATAAATCATGCGATAGCCTGCGGAGTCGAGCTCATCGGCGAAAATAAGGTTCAGGAGGTTTTGCTAAAACGACCGGAACTCAATCTTGAACACTGCAAGCTTCATCTTATCGGTCATCTGCAGAGCAATAAGATAAAAAAGATAGTCGGTCAGGTTGATATGATACAGAGCGTTGATTCCTTCGAGACTGCGCAGCAGATAAGCAGACGCTCCGGTGAGCAGGGGATAACGACCGATATATTGCTCGAGGTCAATATCGGAGAGGATGAAAATAAATTCGGATATTCCGCAGACGAGGTCACGGATCAGCTCGGAAAAATAGCGGAGCTTGAGTATATCAAAGTCAAAGGAATGATGACAGTTGCACCGAATTTTAAAGATTCGCTGAAAAATCAGTGTGTTTTTGATAATATGCACAAACTGTTTATTGACATCGGCACCAAAAAAATGGATAATATAGATATGGACATTCTGTCTATGGGTATGTCCGGCGATTTCAAAGAGGCAATAGCGGCAGGTTCAACACTTGTGCGTATAGGCTCGGCGATATTCGGAGACAGGCAATATTGATTTCTTTATAAATACGGGAGGAAAAAATCATGGGAATCTTTGACAAGGTAAAAAACTTCATTGACAATTCTGACGAGGACACTATCGACGAGAATATCGAAAATGTTTACGATGATTCTGTAGGTGACTCTTATTCGTCCGACAGCGACGAGCCCGCAAAGTCGTTCGGCGATTTCAGCACTTCTTCAAGACCGTCGTCGATCTCTTCAACACCCAATATAGTTGATCTGCGTTCTTCGAGCCGAACTCCTGTTGTACTCAAGAAGCTTGACAGGTATCTTGATGTTCAGAGCGTTGCGGATGTTCTCAATGAAAAGAGAATCGTTATTCTTAACCTTGAGACCTGCCCCGCAGACGATTCAAGGCGCATTATCGATTTCCTTTCCGGCGTTGCATATGCAAATTCCGGAGATATCAAGAAGGTAGCCGGCAAGGCTTATATCATCACTCCCGACAGCGTTCCGCTCTCAGGTGATGTGCTCGAAGATATCGAGAGCATGAGCGAAGGATATTTTGATTGATATTTATTTCCCATTTAAGAGGTGTAGATAATGCTTAAACCCGAACAGATAAGATCGCATCGTTTTATTTCTGCGGGTCGCGGAACTTACGAGGCCGGCGATGTTGATGCGTTTTTGAGAGAAGTGTCCGCATCTTATGAGCAGGTGTTCAGAGAGAACGGAGATCTCGTCAAAAAAATAAGCCTTCTTGCCGAGAGAGTCTCGCAGTACAAGAAGGACGAGGACAATATCAGACGTGCGCTGCTTACCGCAGAGCGCGTGGCGGACAAGATCCAACAGGATTCCCGTCAGAGCGCGCAGGAGCAGCTCGATTCGGCGGAAAAGAAGGCACAGGAGCTGGTAGCGTCGGCGCAGAACCGAGCCGATGTTCTGGAGACGGCTGCGTCGGTAAAGGCTTCACAGCTTACCGAAGAGTCAAATCGCAATGCCACTGAACGCATAACCTCGGCGGAGCGCACAGCGTCAGCCATGATAAGCAATGCAGAGGCGAAGGCCAATGAAATAATCGAAAGTGCAAAGAAAAACGCACAGCTTGAGCTCGACAGAATAAATGCCGATATTCGAGTTAATTCCTCGACACTTGAAAAGCTGGAAAGCGAAGTTTCCGCATTCCGTAATTTTATTCTCGATGCTTATCAAAAGCATATTGATCTTATCTCTTCGCTTCCTCAAAAGCAGGAGATGCCTGCTGTTCCGACGATAAACACCGACGAGTATGTTTCTGTAATTTCAACGCCTGTCGAAGATAACACAGCTGCAAGCGGCGATGTTTTCATAGAGGAACCCGAAGAGACGGAAGAGACTCAAACGGATGAAGCTCCGGCAGAAAATACCGAATCGGACGCCAAAGAGGTAGCACCGGATGAATTGATTACTGCGTTTTCCAATGAGTCTGAATTCAGCGAAGAGACGGCGGCTCCCGATGAGATAGTGGCAAATGATATACTTATGCAGTCCGCCGAAACTGAAGATACATATGATCCTATGATAGCGGCGGAAGAAACCGCGTCCGATTCCGGCAGTTCGGATGACGGTGTTTCCGCAAACGGCTTTGTGATAAACGTTCGCGAGATCAAGCATCATATTACTCCCGATGAATTTGAAGATGCCGACGAAGATGAGGATATGGATGCGCCCGCCAATGTCGATGATTTTTTAAATGACGACGATGACGATGATGACGACGGTGACGGTTACACTCGCCATTCGCGATTCAGAGGCTTTTTCAAAAAATAAGTTTTGAGGTTTTTATGATTCAGGCAATAACGCTTTTGGTTATCGCTGCACTTGTTGCGATTGACCAGGTTATAAAGGTTGCTGTCGTCGATCGCTTTGCGTCAGGCGGCAGCGTGGATATTCTTTTCGGTCTTATCCGTATACGCTATGTTGAAAACACCGGTGCGGCATTCAGCTCAATGCAAAACCAAACGGTTTTCCTGACGGTTTTTACGGCGGTTGTCATAGTTATGCTCATTTTCCTGCTGATGACTAAAAAATTAAAGCCGGGATTTATATACTGGTGCGTCGCCGCTGTGACAGCGGGCGGTGCAGGTAACTTCATTGACCGCGTGTCAAGAGGCTTTGTGGTGGATTATATTGAGCCGACCTTTGTGAATTTTGCGGTCTTCAATTTTGCCGATTGCTGTGTTACCGTCGGAGCCGCACTGCTTATCATTAAGACAGTATATGATTTGATAAAAGAGAACAGAAAATATCTGTCCGATGACGACAAAAAAGCTGAAGACAGCGGGGATGAAAAAAATGTCTGAGCCTCTGTCGGGCGGTTATTCACTGAGCTTTACGGTTGATTTTGAAACGGCCGATAGGCGGATAGACTGCATTGTCGCCGATGCTTTTCCGGAGCTCTCCCGTTCGCGTATTCAGCATATGGCTGACAAAGGATGCATAACCGTCAACGGCAAAATTGTCGGCAAAAGCTTCAAGCCGAAGGCAGACGACGAGGTCTGCGTCTATATCGAGCCTGCTCAGGACGATACGGCACAGCCGGAAAATATTCCGCTTGACATAAGATACGAAGACGACTGTATGCTCGTTGTCAACAAGCCCAAGGGCATGGTTGTCCATCCTGCGCCCGGCAGCAGAAGCGGTACGCTTGTCAATGCGCTTTTGCATCATTGCGGAAGCAGTCTTTCGGGAATCAACGGCGTTCTGCGTCCCGGCATAGTTCACAGGATTGATAAGGATACGAGCGGTCTTCTGCTTGTTGCCAAAAACGACATGGCTCACGCGTCGCTTGCTCATCAGATAAAAGAGCACAGTCTGACGCGTGAATATGCGGCGGTCGTATATGGGAAACTGCGTGAGCCGGAGGGAGTAATAGCCGCGCCGATAGGCAGGAATCCCAATGACAGAAAGAAAATGGCTGTTACGGATAAAAATTCCCGTCCTGCGGTTACACATTATTACACAATAGAAGAATTTGAAAAGTTTACTTTTGTGAGACTGCGCCTTGAAACGGGACGGACTCATCAGATAAGAGTCCATATGGCATATATAGGGCATCCGGTGGCGGGAGATGCCGTCTACGGTCCGAGAAATGTCATAACCGAACTCGGCGGTCAGTGTCTGCATGCAAGGCTTCTCGGTTTTGATCATCCCATAACGGGGGAGAGAATCGAGCTCTCGTCTGAACTGCCTGAGTATTTTGAGAGCTTTTTAAGAAAAATCAGAAAGTGAGAGACATGAAAACAGATTTTTCCGACTGGCTTATAGTTTCCGATGTTGACGGCACCCTGAATACAAAGCTCAGGAGGCTGCCCGAACGGAATTTCAAAGCCATTACACATTTTGTTGAAGATCTCGGAGGTAATTTTACTCTTGCTTCCGGAAGAAATATATCTTCACTCCGAAAGCACTATGAGCACCTGCCGATAAAATCCACGCCGGCAGTGATTCTTAACGGCGCGGGAATTTATGACTACGAGCACGAAAAGATGCTGTCGTTTCATTCGATTGATGAACGCGGCATAGACATAGTAAGGCGAGTGAATGAACGTTTCCCGCTGATTCAGATAGAGATATGTACCGATAAAGATATTTTTATTTTGAATCCCGGAGTTTTCAGCGGCGCAATGTCGCTGGCGGACGGAATACCGCACCAAAACTTCAGAAGGTTTGAAGATGTACCCAAGAGAAACTGGGGCAAGGTCATATTTATGGGACTTCCGCCGATGGTTTCGCAAACGGTGAAGTATCTCGATTCCATAGATCCTTCGGGCGTTACATATATGTCGTCTTCTGTAGCAAGCTATGAGATGCTTCTCGAGGGCACAAATAAAGGTACTGCAGTGCTCGAAATAGCAGATATGCTCGGTGTTCCGCACGGGCATACGGGCGCTATCGGAGACTATTTCAATGACTACGATATGATAAAGAGCGTAGGCGTTCCTGCGGTCTGCGGTCAGGCTCCGAGGGAAATGAAAGACGCCGCGACTTTTGTTGCATGTCATTGCAATCACGGTGCCGTTGCCGACTTTCTTGAATATATTGAAAATAATTGCCAATAAATACTGTATTACAGGAGGTGGCTGTTGTGGACACAGTTGTCAGCAAACAGTTGAAGATCAAAGCTTGCAAGGTAAGAATGGGTGCAATTGAAGGCGTTTACAACGCAAAGTCCGGTCATCCGGGCGGCTCGCTTTCGATAGCGGATATCCTCACTTACCTATATTTCCATCGACTCAACATCGACCCCAAGAATCCGCAGTGGGAGGACAGGGACAGGCTCGTTATGTCCAAAGGTCATGCTGCACCCGCTTATTATTCGGTACTCGCTCACAGGGGATATTTCCCCGTTGAGGAGCTAAAAACCCTCAGAAAGAGCGATTCGAGACTTCAAGGTCACCCGAATATGAGAACCGTTCCCGGCGTTGACGCAAGCACGGGCTCGCTCGGTCAGGGAATATCCGTGGCTGTCGGCATGGCTCTGGGAGCAAAGCTTTCCGGCAAGAGCTTCAGAGTTTATGCTATCCTCGGTGACGGCGAAATTCAGGAGGGTCAGGTCTGGGAGGCTGCGATGTATGCCTGCGCAAAGGGACTCGACAATCTCGTTGCCGTTGTCGATAACAACAACCTTCAGATAGACGGAACGATCGCAGAGGTCAACTCGCCTTACCCGATAGCAGAGAAGTTCAAGGCTTTCGGCTGGAATGTTCTCGAAATATATGCGGACAGCTTCGATGAGATAGATGCGGCATTCAACGCAGCTATAGAATTCAAGGGCAAGCCCACCGTGATAATTGCCAAGAGTGTCAAGGGCAAGGGCGTTTCCTTCATGGAAAATCAGTGCTCATGGCACGGCAAAGCCCCGAACGAAGATCAGTACAAAGAGGCTATGGAGGAGCTCAACGCAACTCTCACAAGCCTTGAAGCCAACTAATTTCAGGAAAGGAATGTCGTGCTATGGCAGATATTATAAAAGCGGCAACGCGTGACGGTTACGGCAAAGCGCTCGTAGAGCTCGGTGCCATAAATGATAAGCTCATCGTTCTTGATGCAGACCTTGCAGAGGCGACAAAAACAGGCATGTTCAAAAAGGCGTATCCGGACAGATTCTTTGATTCCGGTATTGCGGAGGGCAACATGATAGGCGTCGCCGGCGGACTTTCAACCATCGGATACACCGTTTTTGCAAGCTCTTTTGCAATGTTCGCCGCAGGTCGTGCCTTTGAGCAGATAAGAAACACTATAGGCTATCCTCATCTCAATGTCAAAATAGGCGCCACTCATGCGGGCATATCGGTCGGCGAAGACGGCGCAAGCCATCAGTGCTGCGAGGATATTGCTCTTATGCGCACTATTCCCGGCATGGTTATAATCAATCCCGCAGATGATGTCGAGGCAAGAGCGGCGGTATTTGCGGCTGCCGAGTATGAGGGTCCCGTGTATCTTCGTTTCGGTCGCCTCGCGGTGCCGAGATTCAATGATCCCGACAACTACAAGTTTGAAATAGGCAAGTCGGTTCAGCTCGCAGACGGCAAGGATGTGACTATAATCGCAACAGGTCTTATGGTGAACGAAGCTGTTATGGCGAGAGATATGCTCGAAAAAGAGGGCATTTCCGCAAGAGTTATCAATATGCACACCATAAAACCTATCGACAGACAGGCGATAATCGACGCCGCAAGAGACACCGGTGCTATCGTCACCGCGGAGGAGCATTCTGTTATCGGCGGACTCGGCGGAGCGGTCAGCGAGGTCGTCTGCGAAACCGTACCCGTACCGGTCGTTAAGGTCGGCGTAGAGGATGTTTTCGGACGGTCGGGTCCGGCGGTCGAGCTTCTTCATATCTATGGTCTTGATGCTGAGAACATAGTTAAAAAAGCAAAGCAGGCACTTGAACTGAAGGCTACCCGCTGACAACAGACCGAAAGGCTTTCAAATGGCTAAAAGCAGGTTCAAAAAAAGTACAGTCGCAGTCGCTGCCGTGATCATCGTTGTGTTCGCGGCGGCAGCTACGGCTGCGTTGATTTTTCTGCTTTCGGAAAGAAATAAGGTGCCCGATGCCGACGCTCAGGCAATTGTATATAAATCCGCCGACGGTGCAACCTACCTTTCCGCCTATGGCAAAAAGCACAAGTTGACTGTATCGGACGATTCGTCGGTCTTGATTACTTCAGACGGCGAGTACCTCATCTACACCACCGCCTCGGCGAAGGTCAGCCGTAAATATGACCTTTATCTGTGCGGCATCAAGAATTCGGCAAGTGCCAAAAACGGCGCAAGGCTTTTGGATTACGGTGTTGAAAAAGACTTCAAATATAATAACGGAACGCTGTATTATTCAAAGCAGAATCAGGACAACCTTTCTGTTATAACAACTGCATATGACATAAAGAAGAACAAAAAATCGGACATCGATTTCGCAATAAAGGATCTGTTTCTGCCGGAGAGTGGAGATTATGTGTATTATCTCAAGCAGCTTTCCGATTCACAGTCGCTGTATGTTTATTCATCTTCCGACGGCAGCTGCGAGCTTGTTAAAAATGCCGCAAACATCCATTTTTACGATGACGGCGAGAATTGTGAAATTCTCTTTGAGACAGGGTCTTATAATGAAGGTGAGGCGGAACTATTCTCTGTCTCATCGGGAAACAATCCGGTGCAGATAGCAACCACGGTCAGCTCCGTTTTATATGACTCATATTCGCCCGGCGGCAACCTGTATTACTTTGTCAAAAAGGAATCGCCTGCCGGCTGGCGCGATGTTATTGACGACGATATGGCGCAGGATGATGAGCTTATAAAAGAGCCGAATCGCAATGACTACACATTCATTTTCGGCTTCAGTATCCAATATCAGCTTGATATGAGCAAATATAACCGCAAGCTTTCACGCGATAAAATTCGTCAGGCTCTTGACGAACAGATAAAAGACGATTCTTTCACCCAGGGCTATAATCTCTATGCCAGGACTGCCGACGGTTCGAAGAAAATCGCGGAAAATGTTGTTCCCGACGAGGTGTTTGCAGTGTCCGCCTCCGGCGAGTCTGCCGCAGTGTTCTATATGACGGAGCTCTCCGACAGCACCGTCAGAATGTCCGATCTCGATTCACAGCTCGGCTCATCGTCGGTTGAATCGGTGGCGGAAAGTGCCGTAGCGGCAGTCAAAGCCTGCATAAAGAAAACCGGGTATTTATATGCAGACTCACATTCTGCGCAGCCGGTGAAGCTCGATGCGTATGACGGTAAGAAAGCGGACTTTACAATCTCCGGAGACAAGCTGTTTGTTAAATCATTTGATAATTCCAACGACACGTTCTCGCTGTTCATACACACGGTTACAAACGGCGTAGTCTCTGCGGCTGAAATGCTTGATACGAGTATTAAAGCTTGCAATATCATCGGCACGGATATATGGTATCAGCGCAGTGTTACCGGGTCTTCGCTTTGCGATTTGTATAAATATTCGTCAGAAAAAGAGAAAATAGACAGTGAGGTTGCGTCTTTTGTTGAGCTTTCGGATGGGAGCGTCCTTATAGTAAAGAATTTTGTATCCTCTCAGGACGGGGAGATTGCAGATATTTATTTATATGACAGCAAAAAGACTTCATTGATATCCGAAAAGGCAGAACTCAAGAATATGAAATATTCCGACAAGGGCATAGCCTTTATGCGCAGCGGCGGAGATTTATGTATTTATTCTAAAAATGAGCTTGCTATAATCGACAGCGGCGCGTATAATATTACCGCTTATTAAAAGAAATGAGGGATAAAGCATGGCAAAAGATGTGCTTTTCAAAACAATGACTTTCGGCGGCTTCAACAAAGAAGATGTCCTTGAATATATTCGTGCGCAACAGACTCAGCTCACAGATACACAGAAGAAGCTCAAGGAGACTGAAGAAAACGCCGCGTCCGCATCAAAGCGGGCAAAGGAACTTGAAGCCCTTTTCTCGGAGCAGCAGACCCGCGCCGAGGAATATTTTGCGCTGAGCGAGGAATATGCAAAGAAGATATTTGCCCTTGAAGATGAAGTCAATGCCCTCAACGAGAAGCTCAACAGCGTTGAAGTCGGCTGCGAGCGCGCCAAGGATGTGGAAGGGCAAATAGGTGCCCTTGTGCTTGACGCACTGCTCTATTCGGATAAAATAATCCGCAGTGCCAAGGCCTCCGCCAAAGGCATTTCAAATCAGACCAGACAGACCATTGAGGAGGCGGCGAGCGGAGTTGACGAGATAGGCGAGGACATTTCACAGATGTCCGATAATTTCGGCGTTGTTGTCGCGTCTCTCGTCTCGAAGATAAATTCGCTCTCAAGCAATCTCAACAGCGTTGCGGACAAGCTTGACGCTCAGGACGAAAAAATAGACGAGCATCAGTTCACCTTCGGCGAGAACGGCGAGGTCAAACTGCCGAAGCTTACCGATGAAGATTTCGGAGATCCGACCGATCCCGAGATAGAGATATCTGACGAAGAAATAAACAATCTTGTCAATGTTCTCAATGCAAGCGGCGGGCTGGATCTGAAGTTCACTTCACCTGAGGAAGACTCAGAAACGGTAACGGAAGATGACATACATAGCGGGAAAGAAGCTTTCGACGAGCCCGTTAAAGCCGAAGAGTCCGAAGAGATATCGGAGCTGACAAAGAAATTTCTCGGAGAAGACTGATGGCTGAATATAAAATAGACACAAGCGAGCTCCACGAATATTGCGGCAAGCTTCGCGCAGGGGACAGAGTGCTGCTCTCCGGAACTGTTTACACATCACGAGACGCGGCACATAAGCGTATATGCGCACTGCTTGACAGCGGCGAAGAGCTTCCATTCGAGTTAAAAGACGCGGCGATTTATTATGCCGGTCCTACTCCGACAAAGCCGGGTGATATCATCGGCAGCTGCGGTCCGACTACTTCGAGCCGCATGGACATCTACACGCCGAGGCTCCTCGACGAAGGGCTTTGCTGCATGATAGGAAAAGGCAGCAGAAACGAGTCAGTCATCGAGGCGATAAAGCGCAATAATGCAGTATATCTCTGCGCGATAGGCGGCGCGGGTGCGCTTGCTTCAAAGTGCATAACAAATTGCGAGGAGATAGCATTTTTCGATCTTGGATGCGAGAGCGTCAAGCGTTTGGAGTTCAAAGATTTTCCGCTGACTGTCGGCATTGATTCGCACGGCGGAACGATGTTTGAAAAATAAATTCAAAAAAACTATTGACAAACCGACTTTTCGGTTATATACTTTCTAAGAACTGAATCTTGCCCATAAAGGCGATGACGGAGAACGATTCCGGATAAATACCGCAGAGAGTCCGTGGTTGGTGAAAACGGATGTATGAACCGGAGAATCTAATCACTCCCGAGCAGAAATCCGAAAGCTTCAAGCGAGTAGGCGTTTCCGTAGGACTGCGTTAAAGTCAAGAGCTTATTGGAGCTTGAGGGCGCCGTAAAAGGTGCTGAATTTGGGTGGTACCGCGGTTAACATCCGCCCCAGACATTTTTTGTTTGGGGCGGTTTTTATATTCTATTTTTATCAAGAAGGAGAGTTTGTTTATGGAAATTATCATCACCGAGATTGCACAGCGAATACGCGACCTGCGCGAGATTATGGGTTACAGCGTGGAAGAGATGGCTCAAGCCATCGACTGCACCCCGGAGGAATATATTGCTGCCGAAAAAGGCGAAGTTGATTTTTCTTTTACTTTTATTTACAAATGCGCCGAGAAATTCGATGTTGATATGATAGAACTGCTGACCGGTGATAATCCGAGACTTTCGTTCTATTCAATCGTCCGCAAGGGCGAGGGTCTGCCGATGAAGCGCCGCACCGGATTCAATTATTCTCATCTCGGCTATCGCTTCAAAGACAAATATTGTGAGCCCTTCCTTGTGACCGCGCCGTATTCGGACGAGGATCAGGATAAGCCCATAACCCTTTCTACCCATGAGGGGCAGGAATTTGATTATATTATCAGCGGCAGCCTCAAGGCAGTATTTGAGGATCATGTTGAGATTCTCAACGCCGGCGATGCCGTGCTTTATAATTCCGCTCACGGTCACGGAATGATAGCGACCGGCGGCGAGGACTGCGTTTTTCTTGCAATAATCCTCAGAAAAACGGAGAAGAAATAATATCATTATTCAACGAAGGGACTCTTAACATATGCTCAATTTAAATAAAAACTTTGTCGATGAGGTATATGACAATAACGGTCATGTGATTGACTATACTCTCAAATGCCCCGAAAATTTTAATTTTGCTTATGATGTTGTCGATGCTATTGCGACCGCCGAGCCTGACAGACGCGCACTTCTCTGGTGCAATCCTGCCGGAGAAGAGAGAATATTTACCTACGGCGACTTGAAATATTACAGCGACAAAACAGCTAATATGCTACGCGAAAAGGGGATAAATAAAGGCGATATGGTTATGGTTATTCTCAAGCGCCATTACCAGTTCTGGTTCACCATTCTCGCGCTGCATAAGCTCGGCGCAGTCATTATCCCCGCGACATTCATGCTTCAAAAGCATGATATTGTCTACAGAGCAAACGCCGCTACAATAAAGGCGGTCATCTGCACGGGCGAGGGCGACATTGCTGAGCAGGTCGATGAGGCTCTGCCGGAATGCCCCTCGATAAAGACAAGAATTATTGTCAACGGCAAGCGCGACGGTTGGGATGATTTTATGGCTGACATGGAAAAAGCCGATTCGCGCCTTGAAAGAGTAGACACAAAATATTATGAGCCAATGATAGTCTATTTCTCCTCCGGCACTACCGGCAACCCAAAGATGGCGATGCATGCTCATACTTATGCTCTTGCACATTTGACCACCGCAAAATATTGGCACAATGTCACTGCCGACAGCGTGCATCTTACAATAGCCGATACCGGCTGGGGCAAGGCGGTCTGGGGCAAGCTCTACGGAGAGATGTTCATGGAAAGCTGCGTCTTTGTCTATGACTATGACAAATTCCACGCATCTGAGATACTTTCGATACTTGAGAAGTATAAAATCACCAGCCTCTGCTGTCCGCCCACGATGTTCAGATTCATGCTTCAGGAGGATGTGTCTTCCTATGATCTGAGTGCGCTGAAATACTGCACAATCGCGGGCGAAGCCCTCAACCCCGATGTTTTCAACAAGTGGTATGATGAGACCGGAATAAAGCTTATGGAAGGCTTCGGTCAGACCGAGACAACTCTGCTGATTGCAAACCTCGTCGGAATGGAACCCAAGCCCGGCTCGATGGGAAAGCCCGTTCCGCACTACGATGTTGATATTGTTGACGAAGACGGCAGATCCGTTCCGCCCGGAGTCACCGGCGAGATCGTCGTTCACACCGAACCCCAGTTTCCTTTCGGTCTGTTCAAGGGCTATTACCGCGACGAGCAGAAGACCGCCGAGGCGTGGCACGGCGGACTCTATCATACCGGCGACACCGCGTGGAAAGACGAGGACGGCTATTACTGGTATGTCGGCAGAACCGACGATGTTATAAAGTCGTCCGGCTACAGAATAGGACCGTTCGAGATAGAAAGCGTTCTTACCGAGCACCCCTCGGTTCTTGAGTGCGCCGTAACGGGTCTTCCCGATCCAATAAGAGGCAATGTCGTCAAGGCAACCATAGTTCTCAAGCCCGGCTTCGAAGGCTCCGAGGAGCTGAAAAAAGAACTCCAGACATATGTCAAGAAGGAGACTGCGCCCTACAAATATCCCAGGGTCATCGAATTTGTCGATTCTCTTCCCAAGACGGTAAACGGCAAGATCAGGCGCACCGAGATAAGAGCCAACGATCTGAGAAATTTAAAGTGATTTGCTCATTTCCATTCGGCGGATAACGCCGCAGGCGATACGGCTGCCGAAGGCATCCGATGAAACGGAGCTGTCGGGAGAGCTGTGAACTATCACGGTTCTCCCTTCAACCTGGCGTGGGATGAAACGGTCGGTATAGGTCGCCATATATGCGAAACCGTTGTTTGAGAAAATGTGCGGAAGATCGCCCATGTGCCCCGGATGGTCCTGCGTGCTTTTTATATTTGTCTCGTGTCGTTCGGGCGACACCTCAAGCTCGATATCCGTGCTTTTTAAGTGTGCTCCGGCACTTGCGAATGTTTCGAGCTCGCATACTGCACCATCGTGAATGTGAACCGCGAACGGCTCGTTCCTCGTCGGCATACCGCTTAGCTCTATTTCGACCATTGTCCCGTCGAGCCAGGGATAAAATTTCGCGGTGCCCGACATATCCGGTACGCTGCTGTTTCCTTTTATGTCTGCTTGAAAATAGTAATAATCCGACAGCCTGTCGGACGCTTTGTTAAACATTTTGTTTCCTCCTGCGGGTATATTTGCTCCGAGAAGCGTTATATTATATGAAAAATCACCCCTCAGCGTTAATGCCGAGAGGTGATTTGTGTTGTTTTCAGAATATCATATCGCGCAGTTCAAAAATTTTATTTGCAAAGAAAAGATATATTTTCTGAAGCAGGCTGTCTTTGTATTCGGTTGTTGACGGCGCGGATTTGGTCAACTCATAAGAGTCGAATATTTCATTCGTCTCGCTCCGCAGAGCTTTTATTGAAATTTTACCCTCGGAGAAGTTCAACAGAACATATGTCGGCGTGCGAAGCTGAACGCATTTCTCCGCATACCACGGAGTTTTATCGGGCTGACCGTCATAGTTGCAGCCGGAGGCGGTGTTTGCTTCAAGATAGAGCGTTCCGCCGCTTTTGACTTTTTCATTGCCGCGCATGAGTGCGGAACGGGTGTATATATGATCGTGCCCGCTCAACACAAGGTCGATGTCATACTTGTCAAACATCTTTGAAAACAGCGGACGGTAGAGGTTATCCTCTTCCTTGCGGCTGTATATGCTGTAGTGCATGACAACTATGCGCCACAGGGCATTGGGATAAAACTCCATTGCTTCTTTTATCAGCTCTTCGTGGTCATATGTCAGAATGTTGTTTGAATTGAGAACAATAAACAACGCTTCGCCGCGCTTGAAATAATAGCCTTTGCCTGCCGGACATTGAAGAAGCTCGCGGTTGAATCTGTTCGGATTATTGCTCCTTATGGAATAGAGCGGATAGTAAAAATCGTGATTTCCTATAGCGGCAGCGACGGGAATGGAGCGCATCAATTCGGGATTATAGAAAAGATTGTACTGGGCTTGAGTTATACCCGTTTCAACCTGATCTCCGGCGGAGATGATAAGCGAGATATTCGGCTCATATTTTACAGCTGCCTCAAGTGTATTGTTCCAACCGAGCGAATCGTGCTTGAGAACTTCGTCAAGCTTTCTGTCGCCGGAACGCCCGATCTGCGTATCGGAAACAAAGAGAACATTATATTCTTTGTCGCTGCCGGTGTTGAACGAATATGTCTTTGACCATTTGCCGTTTTCGCCCACTCTGTAATAGTAGATGGTGTTGCTCTTGAGATTTTCTGCGGTCACATCGTTCTTCCATCCGTAGAGGACGGTGTGTGTGCGCTCGACTTTCAGGAGCTTACCGTTTTTCATTGAACTGTCCGTTGAGATTTCGAACATTACCACGCATTCCTTGGTCGGCGAGAGCCATGTGAATTTCATGCTCGACGGATCGCTCCCCGGAGACAAGGAAACTGCCGAAGCGTCATTTTTCAGTCTGTCCCAGTTTTTGTCCCATTCCTCGGCAGTCGCCGCAAACGAACAGGGGACAAGAGCCGAGCAGAAAAGGAGCATCGCCACCAGAACGGAGAGTATGCGCGTTGACCTTTGTTTCATAGAATCACCCTTCTTAAAAGTTGTGCTCAATTTTTGCCCAGAAAACGGGCGCATATATGAGCAAAACAAAGATTTTTTGCAGGATATGGCTTTTTGACTTGCAAATTAGAGCAAAATGTAATAGAATATACAGGATCTTTGTTTACGGAGGAATCAATATGACCTTTGAATCGATGTCCAAAAAGGAGCTCGAAGAACTCCGCTCTCAGCTCCTCGAAAAGTACAACAGCTTCAAAGCGAAGGATCTCAAGCTTGATATGTCCAGGGGCAAGCCCTGCACTCAGCAGCTCGATCTTTCAATGGATATGCTCAAGATAAACGATGTCAAATCCTCGACCGGACTTGAGTGCAGAAACTACGGAATTCTCGACGGCATACCGGAGTGCAAAACGATTTTCTCCGAAATGCTCGAAGTCGAGGACAAAAATGTCATAGTTATGGGTAATTCGAGCCTCAATGTCATGTTCGATTTTATAGCGCAGTGCATGACTCACGGCGCGGGTGATAAGCCCTGGATGCAGCAGGGGAGGATAAAGTTCCTTTGCCCCGTTCCCGGATATGACAGACACTTCGGCATCTGCGAATATTTCGGCATTGAGATGATAAATGTTCCGCTTGTCAAGGGCGGTCCCGACATGGAGCTTGTCGAAGAGCTTGTAAAAGACAGCAGCGTAAAGGGTATGTTCTGCGTGCCGAAATACTCCAATCCCGACGGGTCAACATATTCCGACGAGACTGTCCGCCGCATAGCGGCTCTCAAGCCCGCCGCAAACGATTTCAGAATAATCTGGGACAACGCTTATATCGTCCACGATCTCAGAGAACCCCCCGACAAACTTCTCAATATTTTCCCCGAGTGCGAGAAAAACTCGACCGAGGATATGGTTATTGAGGTCGTTTCAACCTCAAAAGTCACATTCAGCGGCGCGGGCATTGCCGCACTTGCCGCCTCCGACAAGAATGTTGCAATGATAAAGAACCGCATGAAGACGCAGACCATCGGCTACGATAAGATAAACCAGCTGCGCCATGCGAAGTTCCTAAAAAATATGGACGGCGTCAGAGCACATATGAAAAAGCACGCCGCTATAATTGCACCCAAGTTTGATGTTGTCCTCAAGGCGTTCAGCGATGAGCTCGGCGGCAAGGGGATAGCCGAATGGACTGACCCGAACGGCGGTTATTTCATCAGTCTGAATGTTATGAACGGATGTGCGAAGAGCACGGTCGAGCTCTGCAAAGAGGCGGGCGTTGTGCTCACTCCTGCGGGTGCTACCTATCCTTACGGCAAAGACCCCGATGATTCAAACATCCGTATTGCGCCGACCTTCCCGCCCGTTGAAGAGCTTGAGCTTGCCGTTGATCTACTCTGCACAAGCGTTCAGCTTGCGGCGGCAGAAAAGCTTCTTTCAGAATAATTTAACAAGAAGAGCTGTTTTCGGACGGCTCTTTTTTATTTTGTGAGTCTGTTATATTCCGGCTCGTCTTTCCAGATATATCTGTCCTCTGCAATTTCGATAAGGCGCTCTGTGACGAGTCTGTTCTTTATGTCGTCGCCGTCGATGATATAGACCCCGAGAGCTTTCGCCTTATTGTAGATAGGCATATCCTTGTCTATTGTGTGAGTGCAGGCGAAAACGGCATGACCCTCTCCGCCGCTCATGCGCATGGCCTGCGGGTATATTTCATCTATGTGCTTCATATCCGGTGCGCAGGTCTTGCAGGATATAAAAAGCGGCTCTATTCCGTTTATGGCGATAACGTCTATCTCATTGCTCGCAGGTCTGTATACCGTTGATCTGTCGCGCCTTATCCGGCTGTATTCCCAATTATATTTGACGCGTGAGCGGACGCTGCTGAATTTGCCTGTTGTAACGGCGCAGAGGTGAATAAACAGCTCAAGAAACGCGCCGACGTCGGTAAGATAGTGGCGGAAATTTTTGTCGCAGTAGAAAAATGTACACTCGCCGTTTTCGTGATATTTCAATTCCGTTATGCCGCCGCAGCGATCGAGCGCACGCAGTATGTCGTCATTTCTGAAAATCCGCTTGCCGTTGACGCTGATGTGCTCGGGTGCGCGAACCTTCAGCGGCATATTTCCGTTTGGCTCGCAGGCGGGGCTCACTCTCTGCAAAAACTGGACATGTGACACCCATGAGCCGATATTTTCAAGATAGATGTTCCAGATATCCAGTACCTTTGACCAGAAAGTGCCGAAATCATCCCCGTGTTCGCTGAAATCTTTGCTTTCGACAACATTTCCGCCGCTGACATTGAAAAAGTCTTCGCAGTCAAGCAGACCGAAGATATCCGCTCTCATGGCGTGCTCAAATTTGCTTATGTTTGCGTATTTTTTCGTTCTTCTGTTGTATGCAATGAGCGGCACCCCGAGCTTCACCGCCGCCATCCCCGCCGCGAGCAGGGCGATATCCTTGCCGCCGGTAACATCGACAACGCAGTCGGGATTTTCGGATATTATCTCTGCAAGCGTATCATTGACCTCGTCGATATTCTCCATGTCGGTGCTGATATATTCTATTTCCGGATTTTCGCCGCGGCTCTTGAAAAAGCGCGTGTAGTCGCTGCGGCTCTCTTCGACCTGCAGCGGATCTGCACCGAAAAATATAAGCTTTTCGGGCTTGAACGCAACGGAGGCGAGCACATTGAGTATCGGCGATTCGTCAAAAAGTTCAATAAGCGTTTTCATCTTTTTCAGCTCCGGATAGCAAAACATCTTTTATATATTAATTATAGCATCACCAAGCGGAAATATCAATTATTTGTTTATATTGACCATATGCGATTGACTTTTGCTGTCTTTAAACTTAATATATACATAATGAAGAAAATACGGAGGCGTTATGATGAGCAAGAAAAAGAAAAAGAAAAAGCCGCTTATGGCAATGGTGTCATCGGCATATTTTAAGATATACACAAAGAATTTTCTGACATTCAGAAGGGGGGCCGTCGGCAAGAAAAACTATTCTTGCCGCAAATATCCGGGCTATGTCTCCGTGTTTGGCTGGGAGGGCGATAAAGATGCCCCGATTGCGTTTATTGACGGCTCTTATCTTTTGCGCGACAGAAAAAACACACTTATAACCTTCGGACTGTCCGATACAGACGAAAAAATCGAGTGGTTCAACAAAGAGGGCTGGCTGCCCTGCCTTGTCAGCAAATACCGTGCGTGCGGCTTTGAATGTACTATAGAGAACTTTGCGGATCTTCTCGTAAAAGGCGACGACAAATTTGAGATTGTCTATTCGCGAATGACGCTCAAAAATATCAGCGGAAGGATTTTGAATACGCCCCGGGTGTCAAAGCTGCTCATCCCGCTCAATAAACAGCCGCATTTTGTAAATCCCGATGAGACGGTTATTTTTGATTATGCCGTCGGCGCAGACCGCTTCGGCGGGAAATATGCTTATCCCGCAAACAGTGAAATAGCTTCTGCCGGCGGGTTCGATGAACATTATGAGCATATGAAAGCTTACTGGACGGAGCGCATGGCACCGCTTGCAAAGATAGACGAACTGCCCGACAGCAGGCTTATCGACGCCTACAAGGCGGGATATGTGTATACGATGATAGTCAAAGACGGCTACGGACTCCATGTCGGCGAGAACGGTTACGACAGAGTATTTGACCATGATGTCCTCGGCATCATGGCATCGCTGCTGACGATAGGCGACTTCAAATATTTTGACGAATATTCAAAAACGATTCTCAAGTTTGTCCAGTATCCCGATGCCGGATGGAAATTCAGCTGGCCATATGCGCTCTATCTCGGTAAAACAGACGATAAAAAGCTCATAGAGGAACGCTTTGAGCAGATAAAGAAAAACACTCATAAAATATTGTCCGACAGAGATTCGGACGGAATAATGAAGCGCACAAATGCAATAGACAGCAACGGACACTGGACTATTGACAACTGGTCGGCAATGTTCGGGCTCTGCACATATAAATATATCTGCGACAGAATCGGGAACAAGTCTGAGAGCGAGTGGGCGCAGAAAGAGTATACCGATCTTCTCGCCTGCGTTGAGAAAAGGCTTACAGAGACCTCAGAAAAATATAATCTTGATTATATCCCGATATCAATGGATGAACCGAATGAATACGGTCAGCGCAGCGACCCTCACGACGCAAACTGGGGCTCAATGCTCCTGTTCGGTCGTTGGGGCTGGGACGGTTATCTCTTCGGCGCTGAACAGGGAAGCGGTATGATAGAAAGAATAGACGGTACATATGCTCATATTTTTGAAAGCCGCAAGGATATAACGGATAATCCCTATAATTTCGGCGGATACCCGCACGGATACTTTTGCAGCTCATATAATGCCGGATACGGCAGCACCGCTCTCAGAGGCGAAAAATACCGTGACAGCGGCATAAAGGCGTATCAGTTTATGATAGACCATGCTCAAAGCGGTCCGTTCAGCTGGTGGGAGGGTGTAGGTTATCCCGAAGCGAACGGCGGTATATGGGCGAGCGGCGGAAGCGGCTCGGGCGGCGGTTCGTGCCCGCATATGTGGGGGCAGAGCACCGCAACAAAAGTCTTCTGGGATTCTCTTATTGTTCAGAAAGCTGATTCCACACTGCTTATCGGCAGGGGAATGCCGGCAGATTGGATAGACAGCGGCAAAAGAACGGTTATTCGTGATTATCCGCTCAAAGGCGGAAGAAAAATCGGATTCTCCCTCGTTTCATCAAATGATGCGGTTACTCTCACTCTGACCGGAGACGGTGCGGGCACTTGTGAAGCAATACTTGATCTTATCGGGCTTCGCGGAAATATTGAATCCGCAAGCTGTGAATATGACAGCGAACGCGGAACTGTTATGATTCCGAAGGGTGTAACGCAGGTCACGGTGAGGAGAAAAATATAATGAAAAAACATATTGTTTTGGCGGCAGTGTGCTGGTTCGCGGTCATATCTATCGTCGGCATAATTCTGACGGTCTACGACAAGCGCATTGCCCCAAGCGGAAAGCGCCGTATCCCCGAAGCTACGCTTATGACTGTCGGATTGCTCGGCGCGGCGGGACCGATGTATCTGACAATGAAAAAGATCCGCCACAAGACCAAGCATAAAAAATTCATGCTCGGACTTCCGGCGGAGATTCTTCTGCATATTCTGATTGTTGCCGCATCGGTTTATTTATCGCTCTCCTGAGCTGTCCCGTCTGCTTTTTCGTCAGTTTCGGGCACGACGAGCGAAACCGTTTTTCTGACATCAACGCGGTCATAGTATTGTTTGAATCTGACTGCAACCTTGACCGTCCTGTCGCAGTGCGGGCAATAATATTTGCTGCGAAAATACTGATTTGAATATGACCATTGTTTTGTCTGCTCGCATTTTCCGGAACATATTTCGCATTTGTAATCGAGAACGCTTTTGTCAATAAGCGGACTGTGGATGTTGCTTATCGGATGAGCCTTAAATGTGAGGCGCGCATAAAATTCGTTGTTGCACTCGCGGATATATTGCTTGAACGCATCTTTTGAATATACTTTTTTCAGGCATTCCGCGCTGAGCAGACTGTCGTCATAGGCTCTGTGGTGTGAGAAGCTGCTCTCGTCTATTCCGAGCTCCTGCGCTGCGGTAGAAAGCCCTATCTGCCGCGATTTCGGCGTTCCTAGGGCTGACTGGATATAAGCCTGCATATCGGCATAATAACTAAGAAACGGGACTGTATCTATTCCGTTTAGGTATTTATAATTGTCAATGAGCACGCGGATATCTCCGTCGCCCCAAGTGAGCAGCACACACTCCGAGTCTATCCAACGGCGAAAGCTTGAAAAAACCTTGGTGAACGGCTCGCCACTTCTGACATCCTCATTTGTTATATTCGTCAGCTCTTTTACGCTGCCGCGTAGCTTTTTGCCTATCTGCGGTCTGACAAGACAGGAAAACCTGTCCTTGAAATTAAGATTTTCGTCGAGCTTTACCGCGCCTATTTCTATTATCTCATTAATAAAGCCTCTTGTTTTACGGGCGTATGTATTGTTCCATTCAAGATCCATTATTATAAAATCCATTAAAACATCCCTTGAGATTTATATTCACAATCCGAAATTTATCAAAAACCATAAAATATTATATATTAAAACAGAGTGCATTGCAAGACAAAAACATCCGCCGATCTGCTTTTTACGCCGTTTAGATTGATTTTCTTCTCCAAATGGGGTATCATATAAAATGAATATTTTTGTTACTCACACACATGAGGTAAAGGGAAGAAAATCATGCCTATAAAAATAGACAGTAATTTGCCGGCACACAAGCTGCTGGAAAATGAAAATGTTTTCGTTATGACCGAGGAAAGGGCTGTGTCGCAGGACATACGCCCGCTGAAAATACTCATTCTCAATCTGATGCCTACGAAGATCGAGACAGAGACGCAGATATTGCGTCTGTTGAGCAATTCGCCGATTCAGGTCGAGGCGGAGCTGCTCCAGACAGCTACGCATGAAGCGAAAAATGTTTCCAAAGAGCATATGCTCAAGTTTTACAAGGTCTTTAAAGATATAGAGAGCGAACGCTTTGACGGCATGGTGGTTACAGGTGCTCCCGTTGAAAATATGGAGTTTGAACAGGTTGACTATTGGGACGAGCTGTGCCGCATTTTTGAATGGAGTCGAACCAATGTATATTCCTCGTTCTTCATATGCTGGGGTGCTCAGGCTGCACTCTATTATAAATACGGGTTGAAAAAGTATCGGCTCGACAAAAAGATGTTCGGCGTTTTTGAGCATGTTTCGCTCGATAATTTTCATCCGCTCATGCGCGGACTTGATGATAAATTCTGGGTGCCTCATTCAAGGCATACCGAGGTCAGGCGCGGTGATATTGCGCTGATAAAGGACCTTCAGATACTCTCTTATTCGGAAAAATCTGGTGTTCATCTGATTTCCGATATGGAATGCCGCAATTTCTTTTCTACCGGTCACTCCGAATATGACCGAGACACGCTCGCAAATGAGTATTTTCGAGATGTTGGAAAGGGCTTGGATATTGATATTCCGGAAAACTATTTTCCGAATAATGACCCCTCAAATGTTCCGGAGGTCAAATGGCGCAGTGCTGCCAATATAATTTTTTCAAACTGGCTCAATTATTTTGTATATCAGCGTACGCCTTATGATTTGAGTACGCTTTGACAGGAAGGTAAGGAAGATGGGAGATATTTACATATCCGGCAACGGAAGAAGAAATCAGGATACTCAGGATATTCCGATAACGCCGCGCAGAGGCAATGTAAACGACCTCGGCGCACAGAATAGAAACACTCGACAGGTTCCGCCTCAGGGTCAGAGAAACCGACCGCAGCAGGGACAGCAATATGATCCGCGCCGCGAACAGCGCAGACCAAATCCCAATAATCAACCCCAACAGAATCCGAACGGAGGACAGCAAAACAGAGCGCCTTCTCAGAAAAAAAAGAAAAAGAAAAGTCATGCCGCAAGAAATATTTTTATAATTCTTCTGGTTTTCGTGCTTATCGGTTCGTGCGTTTTCGGCGTAGTGTATTCAACAGCGAGCAAAATCGATTATAAGCCCGAGACGCATCAGGACAATGTCTATGTCGATTCGTCAACTTTGATGCACGACAGCAAGGTGACTAATATTCTGCTCATCGGCGTCGATGGCTCAAGCTCAGACACATCACTGCGTTCCGATACCATGCTCATGGTGTCTATAGACCGCAATAACAAGAAGATAAAGCTGACTTCTTTCCTGCGCGACACATGGGCGGTCATTCCGTCCACGAAGTCCTATAACAAACTCAATGCCGCCTGCTCTTACGGCGGGGCGCAGCTCGTCATGGACACCATCGAATATAACTACAATGTCAAGATAGACCACTATATGCTCGTTGGGTTCGATATGTTCGAGACAATAATCGACTCTGTCGGCGGCATCGATGTTGAAGTGACCGAAAAAGAGGCGCAGTTCATGCGTGCCACGGCGAGGGCAACGAGAGAGATACAGTCCGGCGAGAGCGTTCATATGAACGGAGCACAGGCACTTGTCTATTGCCGAATAAGAAAGCTCGATTCCGACTTTATGCGCACCTACCGCCAGAGAAAGGTTATCACGGCTCTTATCAAGAAGGCGAAAACTTCAAACCCATTGACGCTCAAGAAACTTGCGGATACGGTGCTCCCGATGGTTCAGACCGATATGTCACCGATGGAGCTCACAAAGCTTGTTTTCGGCGCACCAAAGTATATCGGGTATGATATAAAATCCGAGCGTGTACCGAACGAAGACACATGGACATCACAGACAAAGAGAGGACAGTCTGTTATAGTCACCGATTTTGACGCAAATATACAGTTTCTCAAGTCGTATCTGTATTCAACCGACCCGATCGAGGAGGATACCTCGAGCTGATTTGAAAGGAGTACAAAATGGACAAAACTGCACTTTATTCGTTGTCATACGGACTTTATGTTATCGGCGTAAAAAATGACGCTTACGAGTTTGGCGGATGCGTTGTTGACGCACTGATTCAGGTATCCGGCGGAAGTACGCCGCAGATAGCCGTAAGCTGCATGAGGGACAACAACACCCCTGCCATGATGAAGAGGCACGGCACCTTTACCGTCAGCGTTCTCGGCAGGAAAGTCGATTCCTTTATACTGTCCTGCTTCGGTTTTCAAACCGGTAAAAGTGCGGACAAGTGGGCGGCTGTGGAAAAAGACTTTGCCGACGGCTTGCCAGTGCTGAAAAATGCAATTGCCTACTTGGTCTGCAAGGTTGATAAAGTGATAGAGGCAGACACGCATATTTTGTTTATTGCCGATGTAACCGATGCCTTTAGCGGAGAAAAAGACGCGCCGCTGCTGTATGCGGACTATCACAGGGAATATAAAGAAAAAGCCCTGTCTGCTTATAAGCAGCATTATTCGGAGGGCTCGGACACAGAGAAAACACCGTCAGAAGAAAAAAGCGGGGAGAAATGGGTGTGTCCCGTCTGCGGATATGTTTATGACGGCGAAGTTCCTTTTGAGGAGCTGCCGAGCGATTGGAAATGCCCATTGTGCGGAGTGGAGAAAAGCCGGTTCGTAAGAAAATAATGAGGTAAAGAAAACGCCCGAAAACGGATGGGGATAATTTGAGATATAATAAAATAATATCACTCAAGGACGGCAGAGAATGCTGCCTGAGAAACGGAACGGAAGATGACGCCCGTGAAGTGCTCGATTTCTTTAATCTGACCCATGCCGAGACGGATTATCTGCTCTCTTATCCGGACGAAATCAGCTTTACCGTTGAGCAGGAGGGTGCATTCCTCAGGGCGAAAACCGAGAGCGGCAATGAGATAGAAATACTTGCGGTTGTTGACGGCAAGGTTGCGGGATTTGCCGGAATCGGATCTGTCGGAAACAAATACAAAGTAAACCACAGGGCGAAGTTCGGAATAAGCATCGCAAGGAAATTCTGGGGGCTCGGCATAGGATATGCGCTGACCGAAGCGTGCATAGAATGTGCCCAAAAAGTCGGTTACACTCAGCTGGAGCTCGAGGTTGTCTCCGCTAATGCAAGCGCGATTTCGCTTTATAAAAAACTGGGATTCGTTGAATACGGAAGAAACCCCAAGGGCTTCAATTCGCGTATAAGCGGATATCAGGAGCTTGTTTATATGAAACTCGACCTATAAAACTACAGATACAGTAAAACGGGTGTTATGCTTAAATTGCATGACACCCGTTTCTTAGCAGAAAAACAGAGCAGATCATCAAGACCCGCTCTGTCGTTTTTATTTATCTGACGCTCTCATAGAGGCTTTTGAACTCGAGAAGTATTCTTGAACCCTCGTGCTTCGACACTGTGAGGAGCTCTTCGTTCTCGGTGAGTATCGAGTGATAGTTGTTGTCAGCTATGATGTAGCCTATCTGATCGTTCGTAAGACCGAGCACCATAAGCTTTCTGTCACCTACGATATCCTGCATTGAGGGATATTCCCAATCCTCTCCGGTCCAGGAGTCCTTTGCCTCGGTACCGCCGCCGAAGGCTATTTCGGGAGCAAGCTCGCCGGGGATAAGCGCAAACGCAAGGTTTGTTCCGACCTCCATATAGCCGATCTCCGTCGGAATCCTCATTGACCCGTCCTCGGCGACGACTGCCTCGTTGGCAAGCAGTCCGGTGGACGCAATGAACTCGAGCGCATGATTATCAACAGTCACAAAGATGTCTCTGTGGGCAATGTTGAGTATGGGCTCGACCTTTGAACCCTTATCGGCGGCGACAAGAAGCTCGCCGAGCTTGCTGCCGTATGCTTCGACATCCTGATATCTCGTGTTGCCCTCGACCGACACCGAGTCGCCCTGAGAGGTTATTGCAAGCTCCGCGCCCTGTATCTGAACATAGTTTGCGCCCGCCGCATTGACCCGCTTCTCGATAAAGTAAGGATAATCGCCGGAAACACTCGTTGTGCCTGCACCGAGACCGACACAGTGAATAGCGGTATTTACTATCCATGTGGGCTTCGAATCCTTGTTGTCGGGAACAAAGCAAAGTCTGTTGAGGTTGGGGTCGATGACCTGGGGATCGCGCTTGTCGCGTATATACTCGTGAACATCGGTCTGGGAGAAATACATTTCGCCGGGTTCCATATTATTGACTGCCGCAACAATAGTGTCTGCGGTGGTCTTATAGAGGTGCTCCATGTATTCCTTGTTCTGACCATTGTGAAGGGTGCTTGCATCCATGCCTACGGCATTCTTGAAGGTATTTCCGAAGAGCACCTTGTTGAGGTCGCCGTTGAGACCGAGAGTATCAATAGCACTGTGCTGATGAAGGGTTGAGATGTTTACACTGACGATATTCTTGTTCTTTATGAATCCTGCGATTCTGTTCCTTATCTCGCGGACATCTTTATTCGCCAGTCCGTATGCGTCAAGAACTGCATAGACGACAATTCCGTTATCCGTGCCGTCACTCATTGCGAAAACTCTGACTCTGAGGTCGTCAAGAATCTCGGTGGGATGCTTGGGGTTCGGATACGAGAGGCTTCCGCCGACATAGTGGTTGCCGTCGAGCTCGTTGCCGGTGAGAAGTGTTGAGCTTGCATAACCGACATTCCAACGGGCTCCGTCTGCTGCCTCATCGTTGAAGGCTTTGCTGCCGAGATTTGAGTTTGTGAACTGATAGTCCGCTTCGTCCGGTCTGCTCATCAGCGGGAACACCTTGATTAAACCGACAACAAGACTGTCTATGAGCTTGTCAACGGACATATAGAAAAGTCTGCCGACGCCGGTCTTGAAGCTGTCCCATGTGAGCTTATCCGAGGACGAGAACGCACCGATGATAACTTTGATAATGCTGACTGCTTCGTTTAAGTCGTCAAGCGAGTTCGCCCGCGACGATGCGGAACTGTCCGTTGTCGCCGTCAGCTCGGAAACATTCTGCGAAGCCAGTGCGAGGTCTGCGCCGTTATCGGTCTGTGCGCCGATTGCGGCGGCGGTGGAACCGAAAGTGAGCACGGCAACGAGCATGATCGCCACTATGCCGCTTATGAGCTTTTTGCATTTCATCGTTTGACACTCCTTAGTTTATTTTACAGCCTTCTCGGCTTCTGCTTTTGTTTTGTTGACGGTGTCCATGATGCCGGCGAATACGCTTGCGACTATGGGCGCAGTTTCGGGACCGAGGGAATTAGTCTCTTCATAGTGTCTTCTGTCCAGTCTGTCGCGTGCGCCGTTGATATAGGGCTCTTTGGGGTTGAGATAGAAATCGTTCGGCGGGACGACATAACCCGTAAAGTCATTGGAGAGGCAGAATATGAGCATATTGTCATCGTCTGCAATCTGCAGCAGGGGAGTCGGGTTGATGTCGGGCGATTTGCCCTCGGCCGAACCCTCTGCGTCAAGATATCCGCCGTAAGCGAGCTCCGGGAACAGCTCGCAGGGGAGGAAGAGCAGCTTGAGACCGTCAAGCTCGAAATAATTCATCTCCGTGTGTATCGACATATTGAGCGAGCCCTTGCCGGTATATGCTGCGTGTGACTTGAGGATGCCGACTCTCTGAACGAGAGCGAGAACATAGTTGTCACACTGCGCATAGTATTCCTGGCGCATGAAGTTCAGTATGGGACGGAGCTTTCTCTCGTCCTCAATGGCCATTGCCGTGCGGGCTATCGACTGACCGCCCATCATGGTCGATTTGACATTGTCCTCGTCAAGCTCCTTGAGTCTGATAAGTCCGCCGATGGCTCCGACAAAATATATCGTTTCCGCGCCGGTCTTTTCGAGTATCTCGTTCCTGAGATATCCAGCAAAATCTGCGCTGACATATGAATTGCTGCCGAGAAGCGACTCGGTGTGAGACGCGAAGTTTATCATCCAGACCTCGCGGCTTCCGTCCTTGGGAACAAAACGGAATCTCGTGACATCCTTTGAATAGACCTCGGGCAGACGCGAATCGCGCTGGATCTCCTCCGCTTCCTTCTTACCGTAATAGAGATCGCCCTCTCTGCGGTCATTGTAAGCGTCTATAACGACCTGCTTGACCTTCTGGCGGAACATCTCCATATATTTCTTGTTGCGTCCGCTTCTCGGAAGGGGACCCCAGAAGCCGACCGTGTCAATGCTCGCGTGGTTGTGTATGCTCATAATGTTTATCGAGCGGCACCCGCTCTCTTTTTTGAAATCTGCAAGCAGATCTCTGATTATGCCGACATCGTAGTTTGTCAATCCGATATCATCGATAGATACGTAAACAACGCCGCCTCTGCCGGACTGGTCGTCTATCCATATGGCGCTCGCGGTCATCGGATCAAGCGCACCCTTTGCGGGGTTGTTGATCTTATAACCTGCGACATAGTAGGTCGTTTTATCCATATCGTCGGGCATAACATCCGTCTTGGCAAAACCCACGCTGAAATAATCGCTCTTTGGCTCGCTGATATAATCAAACGTACCTTTTTCAAGCTCGGGCGCGGGATTCTTCTTTGTCCTCTTTGCGCCGCCGCGTGACAGCGAATTCTGCAGCATTTTGCCGACTGTTCCTAAAGCACTCATGCTTTATCTCCTCTCAAAGCTTAAAGTTTTACTTTGCACAATATGTACAAAATTATCTTATATATTATAAACTTTTTATAAGTGAAAAGCAATATTTTTTAGCTAAAAATTATATGTGTCGTTGAATAAATGGGGCATAATGTACGCTTTGTGCAAAAAAACGGCTTATTTTGAAATAATATGTTTTATTTTACTTCGGAAGCGTGTATAATATAAGCTGATTTATTATGTAAAGAGTGAAGCTCTCGACGGAACGGAGATATTTTGATGAATTACAAGGTTAATCCCGACGCTCTTTCGGCGGTATTTATGGTGCCGTCTCAGATAGTCGATCGGCATATCAAGCTTGCCGGCGGTCAGCAGCTGAAAGTTCTGCTTTGGACGCTCCGCCATGCAGGTGAGGGCTTTGATATGGAAAAAATGTGCAGGGACTTAAACTTTTCAGCCCCCGATGCGCAGGATTATCTCCAATATTGGGTGGAGACCGGGATACTTGTATCAGACGGAAAAGCTTTAACGGCACCTGCTTTTGTCCCAGCCGTGCCGGAGAAGGAAGAGCCTGCGACGGTTAAAAAAGAATTGCCGGATATCATTCCTTCAAGACCGACAGCCGCCGAGATAGCTCGGCGGGCGGAGGAATCGGCAGACATAAAGTTCCTGCTTATCGAAACGCAGAACAAGCTCGGCAGAACCATAGGCTATGATGGGCAGTGTACTCTTTTAATGCTGCATGATACATACGGAATCCCCGTCGAAGTTATACTCATGATAATTGAATATGCCGTCTCGATCGGAAAAGCAAGCTTTCATTACATAGGCTCTATCGGAAAAGACTGGGGCGAGCGCGAAATAGATACTATCGAAAAAGCCGACGAACAGATAAGCAGGCTCAATTCCGTCAACCGCGTCTGGGCATCGTTCGCCGCAATGGCGGGACTTTCTAACCCTCGTCCGACCCGTGCGCAGACAAAATATATTATCACTTGGAACCGCGAATGGGGATTTTCCCCGGAGATGATTTTTGCGGCATATGAGGAGATGGCGGAGCACTGTCAGAAAATGAGCTTTCCTTATATGAATAAAGTGCTCGAATCGTGGCATACGAACGGAATAAAAACACCGTCCGATATTGAAAAGACAACCAAGCCCGCCAATGCGGCGAACTTGCCGCAGAGCAAGGGCAAAGCCGGTACGAACCCCGCGTCTTCATACGATCTCAACGAGTTCAACCGCAGTGCCATGCAGAGACCTATAGTTTATAAGAAAAAAAACAAGGATTGAGAGGGGAAGTCAAATGAGCTACAGTCGCAAGGTATATTTGAAAGCCGCTGCGGCACTTGAAAGACGCCGCAGCAAGGCGGAGCACACACAGAGTATGCACCGCGAGGAAGCATATGCGAAGATACCTGAGCTTATATCAATAGACCGTGAAATATCCTCGGCGGGTGCGGAGGTCATTCGTGCCATCGGTATGGGTGAAAATGCTCAACGCTTTATCGAGGAGCTTTCAAAGAAGAATCTTGCCGCTCAGCAGCACCGCAAGGATATGCTCAAAGAGAACGGGTATCCGGAGACTTATCTTGACGCGGACTATACCTGCAAAAAATGCCGCGATACGGGATTTGTCGGCGGTGTGACGTGCGACTGCTATAAAGAGCTCCTGCGCGACACTGCGCTTGCCGAGCTCAACGAGCTCTCTCCGAGTGCACGCTCGACCTTCGAAAGCTTCAATGTCAATTATTATCCCGATTCGGCAGACCCCGTCACGGGGGTGAATCCGCGCAGCAGAATGAAAGAAATACTCGATTTCTGCAGGGATTACGCCGCCGATTTCGGAACGGATTCGCCGAGCCTTCTGCTCTACGGCGCAACAGGACTCGGAAAGACCCATCTCTCGCTCGCGATAGCGACCGAGGCTATAAGAAAGGGCTACGGAGTTATATACGGCTCGGCACAAAATCTTATGTCGCGGCTTGAAAAAGAGCACTTTTCAAGCGGGCGGGATAATGAATATGAAGGAAGCGAGCAGGCCATACTCGAATGTGATCTTCTTGTTATCGATGACTTGGGTGCGGAATTCTCGACCCAGTTCACCGTTGCAGAGCTCTATAATATAATCAACACCCGCATCATGAGCCGTCTGCCTGTCATAATCAGCACAAACCTCACTCCCGACGGACTTGAACAGAAATACACGCAGAGGATAACTTCAAGAATAATAGGCAATTATATTTCCCTCTATTTCTGCGGAAAAGATATAAGACAGATAAAAACTATGGAACAGGAGTAATATGCCCATATGGACATTATAAACAGCTTGACAAAAATGTTCGATCTCCAGCACTGGCAGGTCGAAAACACAGTGAAGCTTATCGATGAGGGCAACACAATACCGTTCATCGCCCGATACAGAAAAGAGGCTCACGGTACGCTTGACGACCAGGTGCTGCGCGAGCTCTCGGAAAAGCTCGAATATCTGCGAAACCTCGACAAGCGCAGAGAGGAGATAAGTGCGTCAATAACTGCACAGGAGAGGATGACGCCCGAAATTGAAGCCGCTCTTGATAAGGCTTCGACGCTCGCGGAAATCGAGGATATTTACCGTCCGTTCAGACCCAAGCGCAGAACACGAGCCTCGACAGCCAAAGAGAAGGGTCTCGAGCCTCTCGCCGATGCAATTTTTGCTCAGACTGCCGATTCCGCATCGCCGTCGGAGCTCGCCAAGGACTATATAGATGCCGAAAGAGGCGTTGAAACCGCCGAAGACGCAGTAAGCGGAGCGATGGATATTATCGCAGAAAACATATCGGATGACGCCGATATCCGCCGCCGTCTGCGCTCGCTGTTTACCGCCGCCGGTGTGCTCCGGTCGCACGCTGCAGACAGCGAAAAAGAGAGCGTTTACATGATGTATTATGAATATGAAGAGCCGGTCAATAAAATTGCGGGACACCGCGTGCTCGCCGTCAACAGAGGCGAAAGCGAGGGATACCTCAAGGTCGGGATAAATGTTGACCGCGTAAAGGCTTTGAATATAATCAACGCAAGTGTTTTAAACGACAGCGGCTCAGCCTGCACCGATACGGTGCGCGACGCCGCAGCCGACGCCTATGACAGGCTTATATTCCCATCGGTCGAGCGTGAAACACGCAATATGATAACCGACAGCGCGGTTGAATCTGCGTTAAAGGTATTCTATGTCAATCTGCGTGAGCTTTTGCTCCAGCCGCCGGTCAAGGGTAAGCACGCTCTCGGACTCGACCCGGGGTACAGAACAGGATGCAAGGTTGCCGTTGTTGACGAAACCGGAAAAGTGCTCGACACGGGCGTTATATATGTCACTCATTCCGAGGAGCAGAAGCTCAAGGCTAAGCAGACGGTGAAACGCTTTATTGAAAAATACGGCGTTGAGGTGATAGCCATAGGCAACGGCACGGCTTCAAAAGAGACGGAGATATTTGTCGCCGATTTGATAAAAGAGCTCGACCGCAAGGTGTCATATATGATGGTCAGCGAAGCCGGTGCTTCGGTTTATTCCGCTTCAAAGCTTGCGGCGGAGGAGTTCCCGCAATTCGATGTTTCACTCAGAAGTGCGGTTTCAATAGCCCGCAGACTTCAGGATCCGCTCGCCGAGCTTGTCAAGATCGATCCGAAAGCACTCGGCGTGGGGCAGTATCAGCACGATATGCCAAAGAAAGAGCTCGGTGAAACACTCGACGGCGCGGTCGAATACTGCGTCAACTCAGTCGGAGCGGATGCCAACACCGCGTCTGCATCGCTGCTTTCGCACATAGCCGGAATAAACTCCGGTGTCGCAAAAAACATAGTCGCTTACAGAGAGGAAAACGGTGCGTTCACCTCCCGCGCTCAGCTGAAGAAGGTCCCCAAGCTCGGTGCAAAGGCTTATGAGCAGTGCGCCGGATTCATCAGAGTTCCGGAGAGCAAGAATGTCCTTGACAACACGGGCGTTCACCCTGAGAGTTATGCCGCCGCAAAGGCACTGCTTGAGCTTTGCGGAATTACGGCAAAAGATGTCGCAAAGGGGGATACAGGTGCTCTCAAGGCGACCGTTGAGCTGCACGGCGGCGAGAAAAAAGTTGCAAAAAAGCTGGAGATAGGTCTGCCTACTCTTCAGGATATAATCAAAGAGCTCCAGAAGCCCGGACGCGATCCCCGCGATGAGCTTCCGCCTGCGCTCCTGCGCACCGATGTTATGGATATCAACGATCTCAAGTCCGGCATGGAGCTGAAAGGTACGGTTCGCAATGTCATCGACTTCGGCGCGTTTGTCGATATCGGAGTGCATCAGGACGGACTCGTTCATATTTCGCAGATAACCAACAAATATATCAAGCACCCGTCAGAGGTGTTGAAGGTCGGCGATATCGTCACGGTGTGGGTGCTGGCGGTCGATGTCAGAAAAAACCGCATATCGCTGACGATGAAAAAGGATAGCGTTCAGAAACCTAAGGAGTAAAAAGCTTTGTCGGAAAAATTTAGAAAAGACCTCACGCAGGGAAGCGTCACAAAACAGCTGCTCAGGTTCTCCGTACCGTTCCTGCTTTCAAACCTTTTGCAGGCTCTCTATTCAGTCGCCGATATGGTGGTTGTCGGTCAGTTCTGCGGGAAATCGGGGATAACCGGAGTTTCAATAGGCGGTCAGATAAATATTCTTGTCACCGGTGCGGCTCTCGGTCTCGCCATCGGCGGCACGGTGCTTATAGCTCAATACGGCGGTGCTAAAAAATACGATGATCAGAAGAGCACCATCGGCACAATGACCACGCTCTATATTATTCTCAGCGCGGTGCTCACCGTCGTTATGGTTCTGCTCACAAAGCCGATACTGCGTTTGCTCAAAACGCCGGACAACGCATTTGACGAGGCGGTAAGATATCTGACTATCTGTATGCTCGGTACGGTGTTTATGTTCCTATACAACGCCATAAGCGCGATACTGCGCGGCATGGGCGACTCAAAGCGACCGCTCTACTTCGTGGCGATAGCCGCCGCGGTAAATGTCGTCGGAGATATCGTTCTTGTCGGTCCGCTGGGAATGGGTGCCGCAGGAGCGGCGATAGCCACTATCGGCTCGCAGGGGATAAGCGTTATTCTCTCGCTCATCTATCTCTTTGGCAGCGGCTTCTTTTCAGACTACAAAATAAAGGATTTCAGAATAGACAGGCAGAAAGCTCTGAGCATAGTAAAGCTGGGGCTGCCGTCGTCCGTCCAACAGGTTGTAGTATCATTTTCGTTTCTGACGCTGACGGCACTCGTCAATTCTCTGCCGAACGCGGCTGTCGCATCGGCATGTCAGGGAATCGTCGGCAAGATAAATTCGTTCGCCATTCTGCCGGGACTTGCGATGAGCAGTGCGATATCGTCAATGGCGGGTCAGAACATCGGCGCGGGCGAATTCAAGCGTGCCAAGAAAACCATGACGACCGGACTCGCGATAGCAATGGGCATCTCGGTGCTCGTGTTCGTTATAGTAGAATTTTTCCCGCGTGAGCTGCTGTCGCTGTTTACGGGGGAAACGGATGTTATCGAAACAGGCATAACATTTTTAAGGCTCGCCGCAGTCGATTATATTATAGTCACGCCCGTGTTCTGCATGAACGGTCTCGCAATAGGCGCGGGATATACAAATATCGCTCTGCTCAACGCGGTTTTCAGCTCGATAGTCATACGAGTCCCGCTCGCTTATCTGCTTGTGCGCGTTTTCGCTCTCGGCTTTAACGGCATTGGAATCGCCATGGGATTTGCATCCGCTGCGTCCATAGTCGTAGGATTCCTATTTGTACGGAGCGGCAAGTGGAAAAAAGCGAAGATAAGACTTTAAAAAGGATTTTGTAAGGCAAAGAAAGTCACGCCTTATGCAATACATATCCGTTTTATCGGATAATCATTTGATATGGAGGATAAGAATATGAAGATTCTCGTCACGGGAGGTGCCGGCTTTATCGGCAGCAACTTTATCTATCATATGCTCCGCGAGCATCCCGATTATGATATCGTCTGTCTCGATCTTCTGACCTATGCCGGCAATCTCAAGACTCTCGATGAGGCGATGAAAAACAGGCATTTCAAATTTGTCAAGGGCGACATTGCAGACCGCGAGTTTGTTGACGGGCTGTTCGGGGATGAAAAGTTCGACACAGTCGTTAACTTTGCGGCGGAGAGCCATGTTGACCGTTCGATAGAAAATCCCGAGGTGTTCCTCAGAACGAACATTATGGGCACTGCGGCTCTTATGGATGCCGCAAGAAAAACAGGCGTAAAGCGATATCATCAGGTGTCAACCGATGAGGTTTACGGAGACCTTCCGCTTGAGAGAACCGATCTGTTCTTCACGGAGGAAACACCGATTCACACCTCGAGCCCGTATTCCGCTTCAAAGGCTTCCGCAGACCTGCTGGTACTCGCGTATTACAGAACCTACGGACTGCCCGTAACGATTTCGAGATGCTCGAACAACTACGGTCCTTATCATTTTCCTGAGAAGCTCATACCTCTGATGATATCGAGAGCCTATAACAACGAGAGCCTGCCTGTCTACGGCGAGGGACTCAATGTCCGTGACTGGCTCTATGTTGAGGATCACTGCCGCGCCATTGATCTCATTATACACAACGGCAGGGTAGGCGAGGTCTACAATGTCGGCGGTCATAACGAGAAGCGCAATATAGATGTTGTCAAAACGATTCTGCGCATTATGGGCAAGCCCGAGACGCTTATCACACATGTCAAGGACAGAGCCGGTCACGACCTGCGATACGCCATTGACCCGACAAAGATACACAACGAGCTCGGTTGGAGTCCGGAGACCACCTTTGACGAGGGCATAAAGAAGACTGTTGACTGGTATATGAACAATAAACAGTGGTGGGAAGACATCATCAACGGCGAATACCGAAATTATTACGAAAAAATGTATTCAAACAGATAAAGATTTCTGTCTTTTGTCATTTGACTGTTCTATAATTTATTTTTGAACTCAAGTACAAAAAAGTATTTACAACGCATTTTTTTCGTGCTATAATACAGAAAAAGGCGTATAGCCTTTGGTTAGGAGTTTCCAATGTCGGAAAAGAAAGAGAAGAAAGAAAAAGAAAAAGAACAGAAGAACACTGCGGAGGCGGAGCCCTCCAGGCGTTCGAGAAAAAAGCAGAACACTCACAAGGCTATTCTGCATCAGGCAAAGGTGCTCTTTGAAAAAGAGGGTATCGGCAATGTTACAATTGAGCAGATAAGCGAGAGTGCAGATGTTTCACGTTCCACATTCTTTTCGCACTTTGCTTCCGTTGACGATCTTCTCAAGGAGATTTCGGACGAGGAGATAAACGATGTCTTTGAGGCGGCAAGGAAGGGCGACGGCGAGCTTACCGTCAGCGCACTTTTAAAGCAGCTCAACGATGACACCTATCCCTATCCCTACCTTTCGTGCGAGGTGCTCATGCGGGGAATTCTCTCAAAAGGCGAGTCGAATTTCGCGCAGGTCGATCGCTTTCTCCGCAAGGAAATAGTGACCGACAAGAGCTATGCAAACACCCTCGAGGAGTTTTCGTCAAAAGAGCTTTCAGCTCTCATTCTCGGAGCCTTCTTCGGTCTCATCTTCCAGAAGATGATAAACGATGAAAGCTTCACAAACCCCGATGAAACAAGCGTGACTATCCAGAAATTCATAAAATATCTGAAAAATCAGGAGGAATTATCATGAGCAACGGATATGGAATCAGCAAATGGGAAGACGCAAAGACCATTTACAATGAGCTTCACGAGCTCACTTCTAAGCCGATCTATTGCGTTTCCGAAGATGCACTTAAGGATGTTCTCGATTATTTCGAGACAAAGTGCGCAAAGTCGAAGGCGATAACCACCGAGGCAAAGCAGTACATCCCCGGCGGCGTTCAGCACAACCTCGCTTTCAACTATCCCTTCCCGATCTGCGTGACCAAGGCAGAAGGTGCATTCCTTTATGACCTTGACGGCAACAAATACTATGACTTCCTGCAGGCAGGCGGTCCGACAATCCTCGGCAGCAACTATGCTCCCGTGAGAGAGAAGGTCATTGAGCTTCTTAACGATTGCGGTCCCGTAACCGGTCTGTTCCACGAGGGTGAGCTCCTGCTCGCCAAGGAAATCAACAAACATATGCCCAATGTCGAGATGTTCCGTATGCTCGGTTCGGGTACCGAGTCAGTTATGGCTGCTATCCGTGTTGCACGCTGCGCCACAAAGGCAAAGCGCATCATCAAGGTCGGCGGCGCATATCACGGCTGGTCCGATCAGATGGTTTACGGTTTGAAGATTCCGGGCTCCAGATTCTTCCTTGAGTCCCACGGTATCCCGCACAGCTGCTACGGCACTACCGACGAGGTCAGACCCAACGACCTCGATATGCTCGAGAAGATGCTCAAGCTCAACAAGATGCGCGGCGGCACAGCTGCCGTTATCGTCGAGCCTGTCGGTCCCGAGAGCGGCACAAGACCCGTTGATTTCAACTATAACAAGGAAGTCAGAAGGCTCTGCGACAAGTACGGCTGCCTGTTCATCTTCGACGAGGTCGTTACCGGCTTCCGCGTCGGTCTCGGCGGTGCTCAGGGCTACTTCGATGTCGTACCCGATCTGACCATCTTCGGCAAGATCGTCGCAGGCGGTTATCCGTCCGCAGGCGGTGTCGGCGGTAAGAAGGAGTTTGTCAGCGGCATGGCTGCCGGCGTCGGCACCATGATGAAGCGCGCTTATGTCGGCGGTACTCTCGCTGCCAACCCGCTTTCGTCCTATGCAGGCTACTGCGCTATCCAGGAAATCGCAAGAACCAACGCTTGCGAGGTTGCGGGCAGAGCCGGCGACAGACTTGCGGCAGGTCTTAAGGATCTTGTCAACAAGTACGGTCTTCCTTATGTTGTTTACAACCAGGGCTCCATCGTTCACCTTGAGTGCACCGGTGCAATGAGCTACGACTTCAGCTCGATGAACATCCTCAAGTCGGCTCTTCCGATGCTCAAGACGAAGCCTGAGATGCTCCGCAGAAAGTCCGCTATGGAGGAGATGGGTGCAGCCTACATGGCAAACGGCATCGTTACCCTTGCCGGCAGCCGTCTCTACACTTCAATGGCTGACACCGATGAAGTCATCGACGGTGCCCTTGAGAGATTTGAAGATGTTTTCAAGAATGTCAAGGTTTGCCCCGAAGACCGCGTTTTTGCAAAGAAATAATCAAAGCATGACAGACGAGATGCTCTCCTTCGGGAGGGCATCTTTTTTCGGATAATAGACCCGGGTTTTTCAAAAAGTGATTGAATAACTTTCATAAATGTGCTAATATTAACTGGATAAACATTTGTTCATAGCTCGGAAAGAGGCGGTAATCATGCATGAGGATCACAGAAAAAGAGTAAAGGGGCGCTTTCTTAAAGACGGGATAGAGAATATGCCCGATCACGAGGTGCTCGAACTGCTTTTGTTCTTTTCGATACCGCGAAAAGACACCAATGCTTTGGCGCACGAACTGATAGATCACTTCGGGTCTCTCAACTGTGTGCTTGAAGCTTCCGCAGATGATCTTATGCAGGTGAACGGAATAGGGGAAACCTCAGCAACGCTTATAACACTTGCTTTTCAGCTGACAAAGAAGTATTTGAAAAATGCCTCCGATAAGAAGCTGAAAAAATATGACGGACCGGAGTCGGTAAAGGAGCTGCTGATGTCAAAGTACCTCGGTGCGCGTGAGGAGATGGTCTATATGCTGTCTCTCGACTTCGATGACAACATTCTCGCGATAAACAAGATATCACATGGCACATTTTCTGCCGCAAGTATAGATAAACGCTTTGTGCTCGAAACGGCATTTCGCAACAAGGCGCGTTCGGTCGTGCTCATTCACAATCATGTCAACGGAGTTCCCATCCCGTCCCGTGACGATCTTAATACCACAAAATCGGTCGGTGATTTCTTTCAGGGCGTAAATGTTCATCTACTTGATCATCTTATATATACCGATGAGGATATCTTTTCAATGGCGCAGGTGAGGAAATTTGCACCGCTGTTTATATAAAGGAATACGAATATGGACAGGTTCATCCTTCATTCTCAATACAAACCCATGGGTGACCAGCCTCAGGCAATAGCCGCACTGACCGACGGAGTTAACAGGGGCTTCACCGAGCAGACTCTGCTTGGCGTAACGGGCTCGGGCAAAACGTTCACGATGGCGAATGTCATTGCCAATCTCAACCGCCCGACACTCGTTCTTGCCCACAACAAAACTCTCGCAGCTCAGCTCTGCTCCGAGTTCCGCGAGTTTTTCCCCGAAAACGCAGTCGAGTATTTTGTTTCGTACTACGACTACTATCAGCCGGAAGCTTATATCCCGTCTACGGACACTTATATAGAAAAGGATTCCGCTATAAACGACGAGATAGACAAGCTCCGCCATTCAGCGACCTCTGCGCTCTCCGAACGGCGCGATGTTATAATCGTCGCCAGTGTGTCGTGCATATACAGCTTGGGCGACCCTATTGACTACCGCAGCATGGTCATTTCGCTCCGCCCCGGAATGGAAAAGAGCCGCGATGAAGTTATAAACAAGCTCGTTGAGATACAGTATGAGCGCAATGATATAAATTTCATCAGAAACAAGTTCCGTGTCCGCGGAGATGTGCTTGAGATATTCCCGGCGCAGTCGAGCGAAAACGCAATCAGAGTTGAATTTTTCGGCGACGAGGTTGACCGCATATCCGAGATAAACGCCCTGACAGGCGAGGTTAAGGGCGTGCTGTCCCACGTCGCAATATATCCCGCGTCTCACTATGTCGTTTCGCAGGAAAAGATGGAGCGCTCGATAAAAGAGATATATGATGAGATGACTGAGCGCGTCGCTCAGTTTGAAAGCCGGGGCAAGCTGCTCGAAGCTCAGCGTATAAAGCAGCGCACGGAATATGATATCGAAATGCTTCGTGAAACAGGCTTTTGCAAGGGAGTCGAGAACTATTCGAGAGTTATGTCCGGGCGTGAACCGGGCTCTCCGCCTTTTACGCTGCTTGACTATTTCCCGAAGGACTTTCTGTTGTTTGTCGATGAGTCTCATGTGACGCTCCCGCAGGTGCGGGGAATGTACGGCGGCGACCGCTCAAGAAAAGATACGCTCGTTGAATTCGGCTTCCGTCTGCCGTCCGCATATGACAACAGACCGCTGACCTTCGACGAGTTCTACGGAAAGGTCGGTCAGAAGATATTTGTCAGCGCAACGCCCGGAGAGTTTGAGTGTGAGACAAGCTCACAGATTGCCGAACAGCTGATCCGTCCCACGGGTCTTGTTGATCCCTCGATTTCAGTCAGACCTACCGAGGGTCAGATAGACGATATTATATCTGAGATAAACATCAGAGTCGAGCGAAAAGAACGCGTTCTTCTGACTACGCTCACAAAGAAGATGGCGGAGGATCTGACGGACTATCTCGAAGACCTCGGCATAAAGGTGCGCTATATGCACCACGATGTTGATACGATAGAGCGAATGGAAATCATTCGCGATCTGCGCCTTGGTGAGTTTGATGTGCTTGTAGGTATAAACCTGCTGCGCGAGGGGCTGGATATTCCCGAGGTTTCGCTCGTTATAATTCTCGACGCCGACAAGGAGGGCTTCCTGCGCTCCGAAACATCGCTGATACAGACGATAGGACGCGCGGCGCGAAACGCGAACGGCGAGGTTATTATGTATGCCGACTCCGTCACCCCGTCGATGGAGCGCGCAATAGTTGAGACTGAGCGCAGACGCCAAAAGCAGATGGCATATAACGAAGAGCACGGAATTGTGCCCAAGACAATAATCAAGGGTGTCCGCGATGTCATCGAGATAACAAGCAAGAAGGATAAGGGCGAAAAGCCGATAAAAAAGATGAGCCGCAAGGAGCGCGACGACATGATAGTCCGCCTTACTGCGGAAATGAAAGCGGCGGCGAAAATACTTGAATTTGAGCACGCGGCATATCTTCGCGACAAGATAAACAAACTAAGAGAAGGAAAGTAATCGGAGGCGATATTCTTGCCCCAGAAAAGCATAATCGTAAAAGGCGCAAGAGAGCACAACTTAAAAAATATTGACGTTGAGATCCCGCGTGACAAGCTCATAGTCTTTACAGGGCTTTCCGGCTCGGGAAAATCGTCGTTGGCGTTTGACACCATATACGCCGAGGGGCAGAGAAGATATGTCGAGTCTCTCTCATCATACGCAAGACAGTTCCTCGGTCAGATGGAGAAGCCTCTGGTGGACTATATCGAGGGGCTTTCTCCGGCAATATCAATTGACCAGAAAACGACCTCTAAGAACCCGCGTTCAACCGTCGGAACGGTGACTGAGATATATGATTATCTGCGCCTGCTCTATGCCCGCATAGGTATTCCGCACTGTCCCGTCTGCGGCAGAGAGATATCGAGGCAGACTGTTGATGATATCGTTGACAGCGTGCTCGAACTGCCAGAGGGCACAAAAATTCAGGTCATGGCGCCTATTGCGCGCGGCAAAAAGGGTCAGTTTGTCAAAGAACTTGAAAGCGCAAAAAAGGACGGATATGTCCGCGTGCGCGTTGACGGAATAATATATGACCTCAGTGAAAAAATCGAACTGGACAAGAACAAAAAGCACAATATAGAAATTGTGGTCGACAGACTCGTTGTAAAAGAGAGCATTCGAAGCAGGCTCGCCGATTCCATTGAAACGGCAACAGGTCTTTCGGACGGCATTTTGCTCGTCGATGTGATAGGCGGCGAAGAGAAGCTTTATTCACTCGACTATGCCTGCCCGGAGCACGGAGTCAGCATTGAAGAGCTCGAACCGCGCATGTTCTCGTTCAACAACCCGTTCGGCGCCTGTCCGACCTGTTCCGGACTCAGCGTATTTATGAAGCCTGACCCCGAGCTTATCGTGCCCGATAAAAGCCTTTCGCTCAGGCAGGGTGCGATAAAGGCAAGCGGCTGGAGCAGTGCCGATGGCGGCACAATTGCGCAGATGTATATGGAGGGTATTGCGAACAGATACGGCTTTACTCTCGATACCCCGTTCAAGGATATCCCTGCGGACGGCGTTGACGCCATAATGTACGGCACAAAAGGCGAGAAGCTCAAGCTCACACGCAGAAACGAATACGGCACAGGCTCATATACAACCGCGTTTGAGGGCATCTGCAACAACATCGAACGCAGATATAAGGAGACTGCGAGCGACTGGTCCCGTGCCGAGCTTGAGCAGTGCATGACAACTGTAAAATGCCCCGACTGCCACGGCGCAAGGCTCAGAAAAGAGTCGCTGTGCGTCACGGTAGGCGGAATAAATATAGATGAATTTGCAAATAAATCTATTGTCAAAGCCATAGAATTTCTCGACTCGCTCACTTTAACCGACCGCGAGCAGATGATAGCAAAGCTTATAGTCAAGGAGATAAAGGACAGGCTGACATTCTTGCGTAGCGTCGGACTCGGTTATCTGACTCTTGCACGCTCGTCCGCAAGCCTCTCCGGAGGCGAAAGCCAGAGAATACGCCTTGCCACTCAAATAGGCTCATCGCTTGTCGGGGTTCTGTATATCCTTGACGAGCCGAGCATCGGACTGCATCAGCGCGACAACGAAAAACTTCTCAATACTCTCCGCAGTCTCAGAGATATCGGAAACACGCTTATAGTCGTTGAGCACGACGAGGACACCATGCGTGCGGCTGACTACATCGTCGATGTCGGTCCGGGCGCGGGTATCCACGGCGGCAATATAGTCTGTACCGGCACGGCGGAAGATATAATGAACTGCAAGGAGTCGATAACCGGTCAGTATCTCAGCGGACGCAAGAAGATACCTGTTCCCGCAAAGCGCAGAAGGGGCAACGGCAAGAGCCTGAAAATAATCGGCGCACGCGAAAACAATCTTAAAAATATAGATGCCGAAATCCCGCTCGGCGAGTTTGTCTGCATAACAGGCGTGTCCGGCTCCGGAAAATCGTCGCTTATAAACGAGATACTGTATAAACGCCTCGTGACCGAGCTCAACGGTGCAAGGAGAGTTGCGGGCGCGCATACGGATATTCTCGGGATCGGCAATCTCGACAAGGTTATTGCCATAGATCAGTCCCCGATAGGGCGCACGCCGCGCTCGAATCCCGCAACTTATACGGGCGTGTTCAATGATATACGCGACCTTTTCGCGTCAACCTCCGAAGCAAAAATGAGGGGATATAAGGCAAACAGATTCTCGTTCAATGTCAAAGGCGGACGCTGTGAGGCGTGCCAGGGCGACGGAATAGTGAAGATAGAGATGCATTTCCTCGCCGATATCTATGTGCCCTGCGACGTCTGCAAGGGCGCGAGATATAATCGCGAAACGCTTGAAGTCAAATATAAGGGCAAAAATATTTATGATGTGCTCGAAATGACCGTTGAAGAGGGGCTTGAATTTTTTTCAAGCATACCGAAGATAAAGCGTAAATTGCAGACTCTCTACGACGTAGGTCTCGGCTATGTCAAAATCGGTCAGCCCGCAACGACCCTTTCCGGCGGCGAGGCGCAGCGCGTCAAGCTTTCAACCGAGCTTTCACGCCGTTCGACAGGAAAGACCGTTTATATTCTTGATGAGCCAACTACGGGTCTGCACACGGCTGATGTGCACAGGCTCATTGAAGTGCTTCACAGGCTCGTTGACAACGGAAACTCGGTCATTGTTATCGAGCACAACCTCGATGTTATAAAGACCGCCGATTGGATCCTTGACCTCGGTCCCGAGGGCGGCGACGAGGGCGGCAAAATAATAGCGCAGGGCACTCCGGAGCAGGTTGCCGCCGCAGAAGGCTCATACACCGGACAATACCTCAAAAAGCTCTTGAAAAATACGGAGGAATAAAAGAATGATAACCGCACGAACCGTCAGTTCTCTTGAAAAGATTTTTCACGATTCCGAACCGACCTGCGCATCACTGTCGGAGATGTCTATGCTCAGCAACGAGCGTGCCTCTTTCCAGCTTGCGTATTTCTCCGATGAGGATACCCGCTGCGGGATATCCGTATCCGGCTGGAAGCCCGAAAATATGAGAATATACAAAGTTGTTGAGATAAATTCGGATCTTCCCGCCTTTGAGGACTCGGATTCTTATTTCCTCAAGAAAGCTTCGGGTCTCTATCCTGATATGCTTGAACCCATTGAAGACAGTTCATTCCTCGCGGAGAGCGGACATCACGGAAGCGTCTGGATTGAGCTCGATGCGTCGGGCGAGTCAGTCGGCAGACATGATATTTTTGTCACTGTTTCAAAGGGAAAGGAGACTGTCACGAATATCGTCACAGTCGATGTTATCTCCGCAAAGCTTCCCGAGCAGGAGCTCATGTGTACAATGTGGTTTCACTGCGACTGCCTCGCGACATATTATAAAGTCGATGTTTTCAGCGAAGAGCACTGGAGGATAATCGAAAACTATGTCAGAAATGCCGCAGATCACGGCATCAATTTCATCCTCACTCCGCTTTTCACTCCGCCGCTTGATACCGAGGTCGGGGGAGAGCGACCGACCGTTCAGCTTGTTGATGTTAAAAAGACAAAAAGCAGTTACAAGTTCGGTTTTGATAAGCTTGACCGATGGATAGATATGTGCAAACGCTGCGGAATTAAATATTTTGAAATGTCGCATCTGTTCACACAGTGGGGTGCGGAGCACGCACCGAAAATAATCGCCGATGTCAATGGAGAGGAAAAACGCATTTTCGGCTGGGAGACCGATGCGGACAGCGACGAATATCGTGATTTTCTGCGTCGCTTTGCTGTGGCTTTGACCAAATTTATCGACAGAAAGGGTATAAGAAATTTCTGCCGTTTCCATGTGTCGGATGAGCCGTCATTGGAGCAGTATGAGGTATACAAAAAGCGTGCCGACCTGATTGCGGAGATATTTCCGGGCTTCAAAGTCATAGACGCACTTTCGGATATTGAGTTTTTCGACAAGAGTGCTGTGAAATATCCTGTTCCGTCCGAGGATCATGTTGAGGATTTTGTCGGCAAGGTCGATGAATTCTGGACATATTACTGCTGCGGTCAGCACAGCAAGAATGTTCCGAACAGATTCTTTGCAATGCCGTCGGCGCGGAATCGTATTCTCGGCACTCTGCTTTATAAATACAATGCAGTCGGCTTCCTCCAGTGGGGCTATAACTACTGGTATTCGCAGTTTTCAAAGCATGAGATAGACCCGTTTATCGTGACCGACGCGGGCAAGGCGTTCCCGTCCGGCGATGCATTTGTCGTATATCCCGGCGAAAACGGACTGCCTCTCAACTCGCTCAGACTCAAGGTCTTCTATGACGGGCTTCAGGATCTTTCCGCGATGCGCCTGCTTGAAAGTCTTGTCGGGCGCGAAAAGACGCTTGAAATTGCGGTTCGGGATGACGAACTCACATTTCAGAAATATCCGCACGGCAGCAGCTATCTCTTGTCTCTCAGAGAACGCATAAACAAAGCAATAAAAGAAAATATATAAAAATCACCGCGACCGGTAACAAAGGCCGCGGTGACATATTTTTATTTATTATTCTTCTTCAGGCTTCGATTTTCTGTTCATAATGAACTCGTTTACCTTGTCGGACAGCTCGCCGTGAAGCTTGTACTTCTTCGTGAAGATGATGAGCGAAAGCACAACGAAAATCGGCGGAATAATGAACATCATTGCTGAAATTGTGTTCTTGGTAATCTCCGTCTGAACGGGGAGAGTAGCATTATAGTGGGAGAACTTAAGCCCGAGAGCGATGACTATCGACTGTATGGTATATGCGAGCTTCTGGAGAAATCCCTTCATTGAGAAAACGATTGATTCCGAACGATAGCCGAGGCTGTATTCGCCGTAATCGACGATATCTGCGAGCATAACGGTCTGCGAAACGAATATGCATCCGATACCCATGCAGCCTATAAGCGCAAAAACAGCGAACGGAATGAACATTTTTGCGTTCGACGAGAGAAGTATGGGACCGAACAGGAACATTCCGAGATAGCCTATAACGGTCATACACATCGCACCCTGAATGACCTTGCGGCGTGTGAACTTCTTGGAGAGCACCGGCAGTAAAAACAGACCGAGTGCCTGACCGACTCCGCCGATCGCTGCGAAATAAGAGAGCAGCGATTTATTGCCCATAACGTTATCAAAGAAATAGATGCCCATCGCGTTGGTTATGTACCAACCGGTGTTGAAGAGCAAAGCAGTGAGCATGAAAATCAGAAGCTGATCGTTTGACTTGACGGTTTGGAAAGCTTTTGCAAGCGTGAATTTCTCTTTCGGGGGCAAAGAGCCGCGCTCTCTTGTGGTGGTGACTGTTATAAACGCGCCGATAATAAGCACAATACCGGCTATCATTGCCCAGCGGCTGTAGCCGACGGAATCGTTACCCTTGCCGAGCAGAGAAACCATCTGAACGGTAAATACGCTGACTATTATCTGACCGAAGCCGGAGAAGAATCTCGGAATAGCGGAGACGACATTTCTCTTCTGCGGGTCGCTTGTCAGCGCGGGAACCATAGACCAATAGGGGATATCTATCATCGTGTTTGTCATGCCCCAGAGAACATACATGACGGCGGCATAGATATAGAGCTTCGCATTTACGAAATCGGTGCTGACCTCAAAGCCGGGGTTGGTAAATAGGAAGGTCAGCGCGACTGCGTTGAGCACGGCGCCGCACATTATCCACGGACGGAACTTGCCGAACTTTGACTTCGTATTGTCAACGATCGTGCCCATCATCGGATCGTTGATGCCATCCCATATACGGGCGAGCGTCGGCACAATAAGCAGGAAAGTTGAATTTAGCAGCAGAATGTCGGTTAAATATTTTGTAAGGAACGAGTTGAACAGTCCGTAGCTCAAATCCATTCCTATGGCACCTACACCGAAGCCGAGATATCCGAAAATCCAAGATATACCGCCGGAGCTGCGCTTAACTTTTTTCTCTTTCATCGATTCACATCCTTATTAAAGATTATAAGACAATATTAATTCAAATCAAAGCTTCCGTCAAGCCAAAAAAGACAAAATGAATTGAAAAATCGTTTTTTTGGTGGTAATATATAAGCGGGACACGAAAGGAGCCTCGGTATACAGGAAACAGACGAAAGACTCCAAAAAATATTTTGGCTGTGGCTCAACGCCGGAAGCCTAAAAAGACTTCGCGGTATAACAAGTAACAGAGATGCTCTCGAGGAGCTTTTTAACAAATACTATAGAAAGTGAAAGGGGACCGGAATAATGCTCAGATTCAACTCCGACCATAAATTCAAGATAATGCAGATAGCCGACACGCAGGAGATTCCCGCCGTGTCACCCGACACACTGAGTCTTATAAACAATGCCCTCGATCGTGAAAAGCCCGACCTTGTTATCTTTACCGGAGATCAGATAAAAGGCTATTCAAAGAAATTCAAAAAAGATCACGCTATAATCGAAAGCACTATAGATACTCTTGTTGAGCCGATTGTAAAGAGAAATATTCCTTTTATGGTGACTTACGGTAACCATGACGCGCAGTGCGGTGTTGACAATCGCGGGCAGTATCGGTTCTACTCGAAATATGATAACTTTATAAGCGGTAATCTCAGGAACGCCGACGATGTGGGAACGGCGGACATACAAATATATTCAAGCAACGAAGACAAACCCGTGTTTGGGTTATATATAATTGACTCTCACGGCAAGGCAAAAGACGGAGCGGGATATGCTCCGGTGGACAAGGCGCAGATAGAGTGGTATATTTCGCGCCGCGAACAGCTTAAAGCCGAAAGCGGAGATTATCTGCCGTCGCTCGTGTTCCAGCATATTCCCGTACCTGAGTTTTTTGATGTTATAAAGAAAGTACCCAGGGGCACAAAGGGCGCTGTTCCGGCATACGGAGCGCACGAAAACGAGTATTTTGTGCTCAATGACGAGACTATCGCCGAGGGAGGGTTCATGCTCGAATCACCTGCCTCTCCCGATGTGAATACCGGCGAGTTTGAGGCGATAAGCGAAAAAGGCGATGTGCTCGGAATATATGTCGGTCACGACCACAATAACAGCTTTGTTGTGAAATACAAAAATGTTGACCTCGGTTATACTCAGGGTGCGGGCTTCAATGTGTACGGTCCGGGCGAAAACAGGGGAGTGCGAATCTTTGAGCTCGACGAGACCGCGCCCCGTGAATATAGAACCTACACCGCCACATTCAAGGAACTTTGCAGAACAAAGATAAAGACCCCGGTCAAGGAGTTTATTTATATGCACGCACCGACAAGTCCGCGTGCTGTCAAGCCGATACTCATAAAGGTTGGCATCGGCATTGCGGCAGCGGCGGCACTTTATGCAGCGTATAGATTCTTCGCAGATTTTAACATCTGAGCAAAAAGCAGCATCGCATTGAAAGCCGTGCGGTGCTGTTGTGTTATTTTTAGATATCATATCGCGCTGTGGCAACGGTGCCGCTCAGCTGTTATTTCGGCTTTCGCTTATCAGAGTATTTATATCCGTTATCTCCGGCATTGAGAGCAGCGCACCCTTTTTACAGGTCACAAGAGACGCTGCGGCGTTGGCGAAAATGAGCATATTTCTGAACTCGTTTTCTTCGACTTTGTTTCCGCCGTTATTCAGGAACCAGTCTATACAGCAGGCGCAGAAGGTATCGCCCGCGCCGGTGGTATCTATCGTCTTTACATTGAGAAAAGTCGGCGCTTCGGCATAAATATTATTATAATATGCCTGGCTTCCGTTGCGCCCTGCAGTCACAGTCAGTAATGCAACATTCGGGTAACGACCTTTGAATATTTCGGCTGCTTTTTTTATATCGTCGCAGCCGGTCAAAAAGCGCAATTCGTTTGTCTCGATTTTTACAATATCGCTCACCGAACAGCCGTAATCTATTTTTTGCTTCGCCCTGTCCATGCTGTCCCAGAGCGGAGGACGGAGATTGGGGTCGAACGACAATAGCAAGCCCGAGTCTTTCGCTGTCTCAACGGCTTTTACCGTTGCCTTTTCAACGACATCGTGTGTCATCGAAAGCGTTCCGAAGTGAAGAACGCGGCTCTGCTTTATGATATCTACATTGACTTCATCTTCGCGCAGCATCATATCCGCACCGGGAGCACGGTAAAAAGAAAAGCTTCTGTCGCCGTATTCGTCCGTCTCAACAAAAGCGAGCGTTGTGCGGACATTCTCGTCAAACACGAGTCCGCCGATATCCGTGCCGCTGCTCTCGACAATATTTTTGAGCTTCTTGCCGAAGATATCGTCTCCGACCTTGCCGATAAACGCAGTGCTCCTGCCGAGCTTGTTGAGCATTGCCAGAACATTGCACGGTGCGCCGCCGGGGTTTGCCTCAAAAACGGGCGATCCGATATCAGACACCCCCGACTGTGCCATATCTATGAGCAGTTCGCCTATTGCGGTGACATCAAACATTTTATGCTGCCTCCTTTCGTGTTTTGCGTTTCTTTGCGGCGGTTCTGACGCCGTTTATCGCCATCCCGAACAGTGACGAAATAATGAGTGTAACAAGTAAAATTATCCACTGATTTTTAATTTCAAAATATTTAGGAATTATCGATTGCAGACGCTGGTGCAGCAGATAAAGCTCAAGACTGTATTTGCCTAAAAAGTCAAACGGGAAAGTAATGACTTTTTCAAGTTTCGGCAGTTTTTTATTGAGTGCCGAAAATCCGAGAGAGACAAGCAGGCAGAATGACGGCATCATCAGCAGAGCCGGATAGCAGTTGAGACCGTTTTTTATATATTCCGGCTCCTTGACGCATCCGTTGAGATAATAGGCGAGAAAGGTTCCGACTATAAGTGCCGCAATATTGAGTATCAGCGATGTTTTAGTAACCTTTTTATCTTGCGCAGCAAGCCTTCCCGTATGTATTCCGAGCAGGAAAACAGAGAGCCTTACAGCCGTTCCCCAAAGATAGATCAAGTCGTTATAGTACATTATAACGCAAAGCGGAACAGAAAGGGACATACACGCTACAGTATATATTATCTGCTTTTTGCCGCTGAGCTTTTTATAGAAAAACAGGAACAGGGGAGTTATCAGATAAAACGCCAGCTGGGTCGGGATATACCAGTCAAATCGTGTGTGCCGCGTCCAATATCCTATGCCGGATATATAATAGAAAAAGTCAAGCGCGCTCGCTCTGTCGAGCCTCAGCAGACAATATGAAGCGCAGGCGACTATAATATAGGCGGGCAGAATGCGTATAAGGCGAGCCTTATAAAACCTGAGCACATTCGGTCTTTTAGTCAGCGAATAATATACTCCAAGCCCGGAGAGAAAAAGAAAAATATCGACTCCGTAAAAGCCGATTCTGTGAATGAACCAGCCGACTTCGGTAGCGAATTTCAGCGGTATGTGAAAATACATTACCCACAGTATGGCAAAGCCCATCAAAAAGCCGCGATATTTGCTCAACGCGCCGTAAGTCAAGCCGATCACTTCCTGTCCATTTTTTACAATAGTAACATAAATTGACACCCATTTCAATAAAATGAATTAGTTCTGCTTTTTCTCTTTTATTTTTTTGTTTAATGTGATAAAATTTTGTTGTTTAAAAATGCAAGAAGGAGTGCTGTATGAAAACTGAAAAAATAAGAGAGTCGATACTCGGCGGCAAGACATCGCTCGGTATCGAACTCGGTTCAACGAGAATCAAGGGTATACTTGTTGACGAAAACAACGAAGTCATCGCGTCGGGCGGCTATTCATGGGAAAACAGGCTTGAAAACGGTATATGGACATATCATCTCGACGATGTTTGGAGGGGTATGCGCGAGTGCTACAGAACACTTGCCGATGATGTCAAAGTCAAATACGGCATTGAGCTGACTTCTGTCGGCGCAATGGGTATTTCCGGCATGATGCACGGATATCTTGTGTTTGACAAAGAGGACCGACAGTTAGCCGATTTCAGAACTTGGCGAAACACTGTTACCAAGCGCTCGGCAGCTGAGCTTTCAGAGCTTTTCGGATTTAATATCCCTCAGCGCTGGAGCATAGCTCATCTTGACCGCGCCATACTCAACGGCGAGGATCATATCAAAAATATCGACTTTATGACAACGCTCGCAGGCTACGTCCATTGGATGCTGACAGGAGAAAAGGCTATCGGCATCGGCGAAGCGTCCGGCATGTTCCCGATAAACGGTGAAGCTCACAATTTCGATGAAGCGATGATAGATAAATTCGATTTGAGAGTTGCGGACAAGAATCTTCCTTGGAAGCTGCGCGACATATTGCCTAAAGTACACTGCGCCGGAGAATTCGCCGGCAAGCTTACGGAAGAGGGAGCAAAGCTCCTCGATCCGACAGGAAAGCTCCAACCCGGTATCCCGTTCTGCCCGCCGGAGGGCGACGCAGGCACCGGCATGGTGGCTACGAACAGCGTTGCGCAGAGAACGGGCAATGTATCTGCGGGAACATCGATATTTGCAATGATAGTCCTCGAAAAGCCGCTTTCTAAGGTGTATCCGGAGATAGATATGGTAACAACGCCCGACGGCAGTCCCGTTGCGATGGTGCATTGCAACAACTGCACGACAGACCTTGATTCGTGGATAGGTCTGCTTAAAGAGACTGTGGGTCTGATGAGTGGGAGCGTCGATGTGCCGAAGCTCTACGACATATTCTACAACAAAGCCCTTGAGGGTGCTCCGGACTGCGGAGGACTGCTCTCCTATAACTACTATTCCGGCGAGCACACCACTGGATTTGAAGCCGGCAGACCGCTTTTCACAAAGCTTCCGGACAGCAAAATGGATCTTGCAAACTTCGCCCGTGCGACACTCTTCTCTTCAATGGCTACCCTCAAATTCGGCATGAACATACTGACCGAAAAGGAGCTTGTCCGCGTTGACAGACTTCTCGGACACGGCGGACTGTTCAAGACCCCCGTAGTCGGTCAGAAGCTTATGGCTGCCGTGCTCGAAACTCCCGTTGCCGTTATGTCAACGGCAGGCGAGGGCGGCGCGTGGGGAATTGCCCTGCTTGCATCATATATGAAGAACCGTGCGGACGGCGAACCGCTTGACGGCTTCCTCGATTCAAAAGTATTCGGCGATATGCTCGGAGACAGCGTATCTCCAGATACGGGGGATTCCGAGGGATTCAAAAAATATATGGAGCGTTACAAAGCGGGTCTCGCCATTGAGCGTGCGGCGGTAGACAATCTGAACTGAACAAATCTTTAATACTTTTACAGCCCTGTTGCTTTTAAAAAGCGCGGGGCTTTTTATTTTTTTGCCCTTTGATTTGACAAAAAAGACCTCAGCGGCGGAATATAATTGAGTCATACCGACTCGGGGAGGTGCGCGATGAACAATGTTATATATGTCGATATACTGCTGATGATAAATCTGCTCGTCAACTTTCTGATGCTGTTGGCGGCGGACCTTTTGATAAAAACTCCGACGCGCAGTTGGCGTATTTTGCTCTCCGCCGCAATAGGAGCGGCTTATTCGCTGATAATCTTTCTGCCCGATATGAATCTGTTCTTTTCGATAGCCTTGCGAGTTATTTGTTTTGCGGCTATGCTTTTTACTGCGTTCTCTATACGCTCGTTTAAAGACTTTCTCAGAGCGGGCGGCGGCTTTCTGATGGCGAACTTCGCCTTTGCGGGAATCACGCTCGCCATATGGCTGATGTTCAAACCTGACGGACTTACATATAAAAACGGCGCGGTGTATTTTGATATCAGCACTGTTACGCTCCTGTTGACCTCCGCCGCCTGCTATGCTGTTATACGACTCATCTCCTATTTTATGCGCCGAAACGCGCCCGACAGCCACACGGCAACAGTAAGAATAAATTATCACGGAAAAGAGGCTGAATGCGCCGCTCTCATAGACACGGGAAGCTCGCTGAAAGAGCCGTTCTCCTCATATCCCGCGATAGTTTTTGAATACGGCGCAATAGCATCTGCTTTGCCCGATGAAATAAAAGAACTTGTGCGCGGGGAGATAAACGGAAACGAGGCTTGCGCCTGCCGCGGAGTCAGATTTATAAGCTTCAGATCGGTCGGCGGGAGCGGACTTCTTCCGGCAATAAAAATTGATAAAGCAACAGTAAAAACCGCCAAGGGTATTTGGGTGTGCGGCGAGACTTATGCCGCGATATATAACGGCTCGCTGTCCGGCGGCGAATATTCGGCACTTATAGGAAACAATTTCTTTGACAGAGCGGAAAGGAGAGGCTCAAAAAATGAAAAAGCTGAAAGTGGCAATACAAAAACTTATAAACCGTTTTCTCAACCGCAGAGACCGAGGCGAGATACACTACATAAACGGCTATGAGATACTGCCCGCCCCGCTGAAAAAAGATGAGGAGCGTGAGATATTTGAGCGCATAGAAGCGGGTGACGAATCCGCACGCGAGCCGCTAATAGTGCACAATCTCAGGCTTGTGGTCTATATAGCGAGGAAGTTTGAAAATTCCGGAGTAGGTATCGAGGATCTCATATCCATAGGCACTATCGGGCTGATAAAGGCCGTCAACACCTTCAGACCGTCAAAGAACATAAAGCTTGCAACATATGCTTCGCGGTGCATCGAAAACGAGATACTTATGTTCCTGCGAAAGACAAATAATATAAGAAATGAGATTTCGCTCGACGAACCGCTGAATGTGGACTGGGACGGAAACGAGCTGCTTCTGTCCGATATTCTCGGCAGCGAGCCGGATACGGTAAATCGTGGCATAGAGGCAGAGGACGAAAAAAGTCTGCTCCTGCGCACCGTTGACACCCTTGCCGACCGCGACAAGCTTATAATGCGAATGCGGTTCGGGCTCGGCGGCGGGAAGGAATACACGCAAAAGGAGGTCGCGGATATGCTAGGCATATCGCAGAGCTATATATCAAGGCTCGAAAAAAGGATAATAGAACGCCTGAAAAGAGAAATGAATATCGTGTGATTCGCCACACCCTCGGCGGCATATAATGCCGTTGGGGGTGATTTTTTTGAACTGCTGCGTTACGGATCTGAGGAACAAGCAGGTCATAAATCAAAAAGACGGGAATATGCTCGGTCCCGTGTCGGATATTGAAGTTGACACCTGTTCGGGAAAAGTAGTTGCAATTATCGTATTCGGCAGACCGAGATGCATGGGGCTGCTCGGACGGTGCGACGATATAAGAATATGCTGGGAAGACATAAAGATTATAGGCGAGGACACCGTGCTCGTGTGTTACAATCAACAGACATGCTGTGCGCCGCCAAAAAGGGGCGGGGGATTGCGCGACATATTCAATTCTTTTTAAAACAGCTTGACAAACTCTGCTTTTTATTGTATTATATTGCTGCACTTTATCAGATAAAAGCTTTAAAGCGCAAAACAAAGGAAAAGCAGAGGAAAAAAGAATGGGAAATACCACCGTCTGGTTAACTATCGCGGTATATGTTGCTGTTATGATAATAATTGGCATTGTATCGGGGCGAAAATCAAAGAGCATAGCCGATTTGACAGTCGGAGGACGAAACGCCGGAGCATGGCTTTCGGCGCTTTCTTACGGCACTGCATACTTTTCGGCGGTTATGTTCGTCGGCTACGCCGGCGGCACGGGACTCAATTTTGGGCTTTGGGGAATTGCCGCCGGAATAGGCAACGCCGTGTTCGGCTCATGGCTCGCCTGGTGTGTGCTTGCAAGAAGAACGCGCGATATTTCAGACAGGCTCAAAATAAAAACGATGCCGCAGTTCTTTGAACTGAGATACAACAGCCATGCCATGAAAATATTCGCCTGTATGGTTATCTTTATTTTCATGATTCCGTATTCTGCGTCCGTCTATAAGGGGCTCGCATCGGTCGCAGATGTCCTGCTCGGAATAGATGACAAAATATGCATGATAATCATCGCGGTTCTCTCCGCAGTTCTTCTGCTGCTCGGCGGATATCTTGTTCAGGCACGGGCGGACTTTGTTCAGGGCATCGTTATGATGTTCGGCATAACCCTTCTTATAATCTTTGTCATCCGCTGCGACAGAGTCGGCGGTATAGAGGGTCTCAGGGAATATGCAAATTCGGTCGAGGGACTTCCAAAGCTCGGACTCCAATCCGCAACCTCGCTCATAGCAACCGTTCTCATGACCAGCTTCGGCACATGGGGACTGCCGCAGATGATACAGAAATATTTCGGCATAAAGGACGACAAGCAGGCGAAGCGCGGCATAGTAATATCTACATTTTTCGCTCTTCTCGTCGCCGGCGGCGGATATTTCATAGGCTCGCTCTGCCACAGATTCTTCACTGCCGACGAGATAGCATCATTCAAAAAGCCGGTTCAGGACTATGTCGTTCCGAATATGCTCAAGGTCGCGAACCTTCCGAACATACTGCTCGGAATCGTTCTTGTCCTGCTTATCGCAGCGTCAGTTTCGACTCTTTGCTCCATAACGCTCACGGCGAGCTCGACATTTTCCATGGACTTTGTAAAGAGTGTTCTCAAGCCGGAAATGAAAGAGAGGAAGGTTACGGTTCTCACAAAAATTCTCTGTGTCGTGTTCGTTCTCTGCTCCTATGTTGTTGCAAACACCGACACGCCCATTCTCGACATGATGAGCTACTCCTGGGGCATAATTTCCGGCTCGTTCCTCGCGCCCTATGTCGTTGCGCTTTTCTGGAAGCGCATGAACAGACACGGCGCATGGGCTGCGATGATAGGCGGTTTCACCGTCGCAATAGTTCCCGCGATATGCAAACTGCTCGTTGAGTTCGGGGTCAACAACGGCACGGTGTCTTCTCTTGCGGGATTCGGACCGCTTTTCGCCTGCATGGCAATGCTTATTTCGCTCGCGCTCTGCTTCATCGTCAGCGCGGCAACAGAAAAAGATGACAGAAATGTGACCGAATTATTTTATAACGGTATTGTCGAAAAAGAGTAACAGTGGTATAATTTATAAATGATTTCCAAATACCCTGTAGAAGTATAAAAGAGGGAGACTTCAAGATGTTTTTTCAAAAGGAAATTGAAACAATGAAGCGCAGCGAGCTGGAAGCACTGCAGCTCGAAAGGCTGAAATGGACGGTTGATTACTGCTATAAAAATGTGCCGTTCTACACAAAGAAGCTTGACGAAGCGGGAGTTTCCGCCGACAAAATCAAGAGCCTGAGCGATATCAAATACATACCGCCGACGACAAAAGCCGATTTGCGAGACAACTATCCGTTCGGTCTGTTTGCACGACCCATGAAGGAGATGGTGCGTATCCACGCCTCGTCCGGCACAACAGGCAAGCCTACAGTCGTCGGATATACGAAGCACGACCTTGATCTGTGGTCGGACTGCGTTGCCCGCCTTGCTGCCGCTGCGGGTGCCACGGACGAAGATATCGTTCAGATATCCTTCGGCTACGGCATGTTTACAGGTGCTTTGGGTCTTCACTACGGACTCGAAAAGCTCGGCGCAACAGTTGTTCCCAATTCAAGCGGCAACACCGAAAAGGCATTGATGTATATGCGTGATTTCGGCACTACCGCGCTCGTCGCAACTCCGTCATATGCGCTTTATATGTGCGAAACGGCAAAAGAGCTTGACTATCCGATGAGCGACTACAAGCTTCGTCTCGGTCTGTTCGGCTCGGAGGGCTGCACTCCCGAGATGAGAACTCAGATCGAAAAGGGCTGGGGACTGTTCGCCACCGACAACTACGGCATGAGCGAGCTTATGGGTCCCGGCGTTTCCGGCGAATGTGAGGAGCGCGACGGGCTGCATTTCTGCGAAGACTATTTCTATCCCGAGATAGTCGATCCCGAAACGCTTGAGCCTCTTGCCGAGGGCGAGACGGGTGAGTTGCTCGTGACTACGCTGACCAAAGAGGGGCTGCCTCTGCTCAGATACAGAACCCGCGACATTACAAGGCTCAACTATTCTCCCTGCAAGTGCGGAAGAACAGGCGTCAGGATGGACAAGGTAAAGGGCAGAAGCGACGATATGCTCAAGATTCGCGGCGTGAATGTGTTCCCGTCGCAGATCGAAAGCGTGCTTATCGGCACGGAGCAGATCGGTGCAAACTATCAGCTTGTTGTCCGCCGCGAGGGATTTTCAGATACTCTTGAAGTCCGCGTTGAGCTTGTTGACGCATCTCTGCTTGAAAGCTACGGCGAAATCGAGCGGCTTCAGAAGAAGATAATACATAATCTCCAGACCACTCTGGGTATCCAGTGCAAGGTCAGTCTGCTTGAACCCAAGACGCTCGAAAGATTTATCGGCAAGGCACACAGGGTTGTTGATTTGAGAAATGAGAAGAAATAAATCCGGAGGCAAAAAATGAGAAAATTACTTTTAGGAAATGAGGCCGTTGCAAGAGGTCTTTATGAAGCCGGATGCCGCGTGGCATCGAGCTATCCCGGTACCCCGAGCACCGAGGTGACGGAGAGCGCGGCTAAATATGATGAGATATACTGTGAATGGGCTCCGAACGAAAAAGTTGCTGTGGAAACTGCGGGCGGTGCCGCGATAGCCGGAGCGCGTTCCTTTTGCGGCATGAAGCATGTCGGTCTGAACGTTGCCGCCGACCCGCTGTTCACGCTCTCTTATACGGGTGTAAACGCCGGTATGGTTATAGTCGTCGCGGACGACCCCGGTATGCACTCATCCCAGAACGAGCAGGATTCGCGCAACTATGCCAAGGCATCGAAGATCCCAATGCTCGAGCCCGCCGATTCGCAGGAATGTCTCGCTTTCACAAAGCTTGCGTATGATATCTCCGAGCGTTATGATACGCCGGTTATAATCAGACTTACCACGAGAATCTCCCATTCCCGCAGCCTTGTTGAGATAGGGGAGAGAGCTGACAACGGACTCAAGGAGTATGTCAAGGACACGCAGAAATATGTCATGATGCCCGCTATGGCGAAGAAGAAGCATGTCATAGTTGAAGAGAGAACAAAGGCTCTCACCGCTTGGGGCGACAGTGAAGCTGTTGACCTCGGCATCAACAAGATTGAATATAACGATAAAAAAATCGGCATAATCGCCGGCGGCATTGCCTATCAGTATGCCAAAGAGGCTCTCGGCGATAAAGCGTCTTATCTCAAGATAGGCTGCCTTTATCCGCTCCCCGAGAAGATAATCCGCGATTTTGCAGCTGAGTGCGAGAAAGTCTATGTCATTGAAGAGCTTGACCCTTACATGGAAGATCACTGCCGCAAGCTCGGAATCCATGTTATCGGCAAGGAGCAGTTCACGCTTCTCGGCGAGTATTCGCAGAGCATGATAAAGAAAGTCATACTCGGCGAAGAGAATAATTATCTCAAGGCAGATATAAATGTTCCTGCTCGTCCGCCCGTACTTTGCGCCGGATGTCCGCACAGAGGTCTGTTCTATGCCCTCAAGAAGCTCAAGGTCAACGTCAGCGGCGATATCGGCTGCTATACGCTCGGCTCAATGGCTCCCCTCGGCATGATGGACACCTGCATCTGCATGGGCGCATCCGTCTCCGCGCTCCACGGCATGAACAAGGCTGACGAAGCCGGCAGCCGCAAGCGCGTAGCCGTTATAGGCGATTCTACATTTATCCATTCCGGTGTTACGGGTCTTATAAACATCGCATATAACCAAAGCAATTCAGTTGTTATCGTCCTCGATAACAGCATCACCGGCATGACCGGACATCAGCAGAATCCGACTACCGGACTTACAATAAAGGGCGACCCGACAACGGCGGTCAGCCTTGAGGCTCTCGCGCACGCAGTCGGAATAAACCGCGTTGTTGTCGTCGATCCTTATGACCTTGCAGCAACAGAAAAAGCAATAAAAGAAGAGCTTGAAGCGGACGAGCCCTCGGTAGTCATATCCCGCCGTCCCTGCGTGCTTCTCAAATATGTCAAGACCAAGCCTCCCGTCAAGGTAAACACCGACAAGTGTGCTTCCTGCAAGATGTGCATGAGGATCGGCTGCCCCGCGATAAGCATGAAGGACGGCAAGGCTCACATTGATTTCACCCTTTGCGTCGGCTGCGATGTTTGCAAGCAGCTTTGCAAATTCGGTGCTATAGAATAAGAGAGGAGCGGTAAAAATGGCAGTTAAATCAATTATGATAGTCGGTGTCGGCGGTCAGGGTACGCTGCTTGCGAGCAGACTCCTCGGCAGTGCGCTTATCGACAGCGGATATGAAGTCAAGGTTTCCGAAATACACGGAATGAGCCAGCGCGGCGGCTCCGTTGTTACATATGTTAAATACGGCGATGAGGTCTTTTCGCCCACGATTGAGCAGGGTGAAGCCGATATAATCCTCGCCTTTGAGAAGCTTGAAGCCGCAAGATGGCTCAGCTTCCTTAAGCCGGACGGCAAGCTGGTTGTCAACAACCAGTGTATCGACCCGATGCCGGTCATAACCGGCGCGGCGGAGTATCCTCAGAACATATCCGAAGCAATAAATGCGACCGGAGCTTCCATGATAGAGCTTGACGCGCTTTCACTCGCCGTAAAAGCCGGTTCGGCGAAGGCGGTCAATGTTGTTCTCATCGGTGCGATGGCGAGCCATATGCAGCTGAGCTACGAGACATGGATAAGTGCCATAAAGAACACAGTGCCCGAGAAGTTCCTTGATATGAATCTCGAGGCATTTCGTCTCGGCTATGAGCACGAAAAAAACTGCTGAAGGGCAGAACAAAGATAAAGAGAGACACAAAGGAGACAATAGACGATGGCAAAATATTTCAGCCCCGAAATTGAAACGGCGTCGCGTGATTATCTGCACGCAGTGCAGAGCGCACGGCTGATAAAGACGGTAAAAAGATGCTATGAGAAAATCCCGTTTTATAAGGCTAAATTTGATGAAATAGGACTCAAGCCCGAGGATATCCATTCAATCGACGATATCAGCAAGCTGCCCTTTACAGTAAAACAGGATCTCAGAGATCACTATCCGTTCGGACTTTTTGCCGTACCGAGAGAGGAGCTTGTCAGAGTTCATGCTTCGTCCGGTACAACGGGAAAGCAGACCGTTGTCGGCTACACCAAGGGTGATATTGACCGCTGGTCCGAGTGCACCGCAAGAGCACTCGCTGCCGCGGGCGCGACCTCCTCGGATTATGTCCATGTCTCTTACGGTTACGGACTTTTCACCGGCGGCATGGGACTGCATTACGGTGCCGAAAAGCTCGGTGCAACAGCCATTCCCGTGTCCTCCGGAAACACGAAGCGACAGGTTCAGATACTTCAGGATTTCGGTTCAAATGTGCTCTGCTGCACTCCGTCATACGCGCTGTTTATAGCAGAGACTCTCAAAGAGATGAATGTCGATCCCGCCGAGCTGCCGCTTCGCATAGGTATCTTCGGTGCGGAGCCGTGGAGCGAGAATATGCGCACACAGCTTGAGAATATGCTGAAAATCAAGGCCTATGATATCTACGGCCTCTCCGAGATAGCCGGTCCCGGCGTTGCATACGAATGCTGTGAGCAGTCCGGAATGCATATCTGCGAGGATTATTTCTATCCCGAGATAGTCGATCCCGTGACCCTCAAGCCGCTGCCCGACGGCGAATACGGCGAGCTCGTGTTCACCTGCATCGGCAAAGAGGCTCTTCCGCTTCTCAGATACAGAACCCGCGACATTTCCGCAATAACGCATGAGAAATGCGCCTGCGGCAGAACGCTCGTCAAGATGCTCAGACCCAAGGGCAGAAGCGATGATATGCTTATTATCCGCGGCGTCAATGTTTTCCCGGCGCAGGTCGAGCACGTTATTCTTTCGCTCGGCATGGATCCGAACTATCAGATCATAGTTGACAGAGCGAACAACCTTGATATAATGACAGTATGTATTGAAATGTCAGACAATATGTTCTCAGACTCGATCAAGCAGATAGAGGCTAAAGAAAAAGAGATCTGCGGTGCTATGCAGTCCGTTCTCGGAGTTTCCGCAAAGGTACGTCTTGTTGAACCGCACTCTCTGCCGCGCTACGAAGGCAAGGCTTCGAGAGTTATTGATAACAGAAAAATATAAAGGAGGAAAACCAAATGGCAATCAGTCAGATTTCGGTTTTTGTCGAAAACAGACCCGGCAGACTTGCCGACATAACGGCAGTCCTCGCCAAGAACAGCATTGATATCCGCGCTCTTTCCGTTGCGGATACCTCGGACTACGGCATTCTTCGACTTATCGTCAATGACCCCAAGTCGGCGGTTGAGGCACTCAGAAGCGAGGGGATGACCGCTTCCGCGACTCAGGTTCTCGGCATAATCATTCCCGATGAGCCCGGTGGACTTGCACGCGCTATCAAGGTGCTTTCCGATGCGCATATAAGCGTTGAATATGCCTATGCGTTCATCACGCCTTCGGTCGGCAACGCCTATGTTATCATCAGAGTCGAAGATAACGACAAGGCGTCGGAGATACTCAAGAGCGCGGGAATCGCACTCATTGAGCAGGACGATATATTTAAGGAATAACAATTTTCAAACGCCTCTGGCCGAAGATCAGGGGCGTTTGAATTTTTAAGGACAGGATTGGAATTGATGAATAACAGTCAAATTATTTCTATTGCCATGGCGCAGTCCGCAACAGATCTCGGATGTACGCCGGAAGACTTTATAAGAGACAAAAATATTATCGTTGAATCAAAGACCGACCCAAATGCGCGAAAATATTTGAAGCTTCCGTTTATATGCGACCTCGTGTCATATGGAAACAACATTGTAGCTTCTGTTGACATGAAATATAAGGAAATTGTGGAGCAGTATATAAACAGATTTGCGCCGGAGCACTGTTTCGAAACGCCGAATATGCATATTCTAAACGACGCTTTTCAGGCGCACGGTATACGGGTTTGCTTCATGGCTGAGTATTTTCTGCCGCGTATGGAGTCGCTTCGCGAGTTGCCGTGCAGATATGAACTCAAAGTTATGCATCCGAATGACTTTAAAAACTTATATCTGCCGCAGTGGAGCAACGCGTTGTGCGCTGACAGAAAAGATATAGATGTACTGTGCGTCGGCGCATACGACGGCAATACTTTGATAGGGCTTGCAGGAGCCTCTGCGGACTGCGACACGATGTGGCAGATAGGAGTCGATGTTCTGCCGAAATATCGCAGGCAGGGCGTAGCCGGCGCGCTGACCAGCAGACTGGCACTGGAGATTATAAAACGCGGCAAAGTCCCGTTTTACTGCTGTGCATGGTCAAACATCAAATCTGCCGGAAACGCAATAAAAAGCGGATTCAGACCCGCATGGGCGGAGCTGACCGTAAAGCCCGCCGATTTCGTCGATAAACTGAACGGAATAATTATTAATAGATAAGCTAAAATGTCCCCGCATAGATACTGCGGGGACATTGGTATTTTTCGGGACAAAGCCTCATATTATTAGATAAAATAATGGAGGTAAAATGCTATGGACATAAACGCGGCGGCAAAGGAATACGGGAACGGTGTTATAACTTCACTGAAAAAGAACCGTAGAATAATTATCATGATGCTTCTTTTTGCGGCAGGAATGATAATAGGTGCGGTTTCTCTTAAAAGGGCTGACAGTTACCTTTCCGGCGCATTTTCGGATATGTTTTCGGTTTATATAAAATCAAAAGGCAGCCAGTCTCTCGGTATGAATTTTATAAATTCGCTGGCTGTCAACGCCGCATTTATGCTTGCGGTATTTGTATTCGGGCTGTGTGCGGTCGGGCTGCCGCTGATATGCATTCTGCCCATAATACGTGGCGTGGGAATAGGTATGCTGTCGGGCTATCTATACTCAAATTTTGCTCTGCGCGGGCTTGGGTACTGCGTTTTGGTGATATATCCCGGGCTTATACCGGCTATTTTTGCGCTCCTGCTCGCTTGCAGTGCAGGAATAAATTCATCATATGAAATGCTCCTCTCACTTTCTTCAGCTAAAGCACAAAGAGGGGAGGGGAGCATAAAAATTTACTGTATGCGGTTTTTGATAATATGCATTCTTATAGTTCTTGCCGCTGTAACCGATGCCGCCGCAAGCAGACTTTTTTTCAGGCTATTCAGCTTTTAATTTTTGTCAGAATCGGAATTGGATTCGGACTTTTGGCGGTTAATTTTAACTTTATTAAGCGGGTTGGAGTCAACAGACGCTTTCAATTGGCTATCAACTAAATGAGTATATATTTCGGTAGTGGATATATTCTCGTGACCTAATATTTCTTTCAGCTGAAGTACATCAACATTGCCATACTGATACATGAGTGTAGCTGCTGTATGACGCAATTTGTGAGTAGAGAATCCTAAATTTCCGAGACCCGATTTTTCAAGGTATTCATTAACTATATGTTGTACGGTCTTTGGACTTATTCGATTCATTTGTCTGCTTATAAACAACGCCTCTTTGTCTTTTACACCGTCAACCGGACGCACCCTCATATAATTTTTTATAGCCTGAATACATGCATCATTAAGATAAACTGTTCGTTGCTTGTTTCCTTTGCCTGTAATAACAATTGTATTATCGGATCTTATATCCGTACAATTAATTGAGACCAATTCGGACAAGCGCAACCCGCAATTCATAAAAAGAACCAATATGCAATAATCACGTTCTTTATATTTGCCATCGACAGATTCAAGCAAGCAGACCGCTTGATCCAGTGAAAGATACTTTGGCTGTGTTTTCTTTATTTTAGGCGATTCAAGGTCTTGCATAGGATTTTCATCGATAAAATTTTGAATTCTAAGAAATCTGTAAAATCTTTTAATTGAAACGACCTTTCGAGCTCTTGCGGCGGCATCATTTTTTCTTGTAATTCTACAATAGTCCAAAAAGGCGTAAGCAGTGGTAACTCTTGCCGAAGAAATGAAATCAATATCAAGCTTTGAAATATCTATTTCTTCAATGGGGGTATTCTTATATTTTGACAAGTTTTCTTGCCGCAGCATATATGCAAAAAACAGCTTTAAATCAGATGCATATTCACATACAGTAAGCTGAGATTTGCCTTTTATACTCGATAAATAATTCAAGTAATCTTGAACCGGTTGAGGTAGGTAAATAAAATCTTCAGTCTTCATATAAACTAAGCAACAGTATTAAAGAAGACATTTCGTCCCCCGACATATACAAAATATCCATTTTGTATATGTCGCGATACTGTTTTCAAAGCCTCCTCTCCGATAGAAAAATCAGAACTCTATCCCAAACAACCGCTTGGTATTCTCGGTTGCGGTGTCGACAAGTGTCTGCACATCGATGTTCTTTATATTTGCTATCGTCTGCGCAGAATATGCAATCATATCAGATGAGCATCGGGTTCCTCTGAACGGCACCGGTGCCATATAAGGACAGTCGGTCTCAAGCAGGATTCCGCTGATATCCGTTGCCGCTGCGACTGCAACCGGCTTCTTCGCATTTTTGAAAGTAACTGCTCCACCGAGACCGATATACATTCCAAGCCTAAGAACTTCCTGCGCCATTTCAACGCTGCCGGAAAAACAATGAACCACGCCTTTGGGTTTGTATTTTTTGAGCAAAGTCATTGTGTCCTCGTGCGCTTCTCTGTCGTGGATTATAACAGGCAGCTTCAACTCCTTTGAAAGCTTCAGTTGAAACTCAAAAACCTCTTTTTGAAGCTCCCGGGGCGAAAAATCATAGTGATAATCAAGTCCTATCTCCCCTATTGCGATGCATTTTTTCTTTTTTGTGAAATCAATTATTTTTTGTTCTATTTCATTAATATCAGCACTTTTTAATTCTTTTTCAGCCTCATGTGGATGGATTCCGCACGCATACCAGAAAAAAGGAAGTTTTTCAGAAAGCTCCGCAGATGTTGCGGAGCTTTTCAGGTCACTTGCACAGTTTATAACAGCGCAAACACCCTTTGATGGCAAGGACGCTATCAATTCGTCCCTGTCGCCGTCAAACTGTTCGTCATCGTAATGGGCATGACTGTCAAAAATATTATTTATCATCTTATCTTTGCTCCGACCGGAATATCGTCAACAAAAATCACCTTGACATCATTGTCAGTGCAGTCAGCCGCAAGAATCATTCCGCAGCTTTCAATGCCGCAGAGCGTTGCGGGCTTGAGATTTGACACAAGAATTATATTGTGTCCGACAAGATCCTCGGGCTTGTACCACTTGGCAATTCCGGAAGCGACAGTGCGCAGTCCGCTGCCGTCATCGACAGTCAGCTCAAGAAGCTTTTTTGCGCGTTTTACGGGCACGCAATCCTTGATTTTGGCAACCTTGAGCTCGACCTTTGCAAAATCGTCAATGCCTATTGTTGCAACTCCGGGAATTTCTTCCTTCTTCTCTTCGAGTGCCGTTTCGGAGACAGAGGTCTCCTTCTCTATCTCTTCAAGCATCTTTTCCGCGTCGATTCTGTTGAACAGCGGAGTCGCCGTTCCGACATGTCTGCCGACCTTGAGTGCGCCGAAGGACTGGATGCTTTCATAAGAAGAGATATCCGTGTTGAGCTGCTCAAGAATCTTGTCCGAGGTATCGGGCATAAAGGGCTTGAGCTGAACGGCAATTATCCTGATACTCTCGAGCAGATTATAAAGCACCGTGCCGAGTCTTGTGCGCTTTTCTTCATCCTTTGCGAGCAGCCACGGGGTTGTCTCGTCGATATATTTGTTGCTGCGTCTTGCTGCACTGAAAATAGCCTCAAGCGCATCCGCAACATGGAAATCATCCATACATTTGTCAACTGTCTTCACGCTGTCGAGAACAGTATTTTTGAGATCCTCGTCAACTGCTTCGGGAGCTTCGGGAGCAAGTATCTCGCCGCCGAAATATTTATTCGACATTGCAATCGTTCTGTTGACAAGGTTGCCGAGAGTGTTTGCAAGCTCGGAATTGTAGCGCTCGATTATAGTGGTGTAGGTTATAGAGCCGTCGGCGGCATAGGGCATCTCGGAGAGCAGATAATATCTTATGGCATCAACGCCGAAATGTCTCACGAGGTCGTCCGCATATATGACATTGCCCTTGGATTTTGACATCTTGTCCGTCCCGAAAAGCAGCCACGGATGGCCGAATACCTTCTTAGGCAGTTCAAGACCGAGTGCCATGAGCATGATAGGCCAATAAATCGTGTGAAAACGAAGAATATCTTTACCGATTATGTGCGCATCCGCCGGCCAATATTTGTTGAACAGCTCTGAGCTGCCGTCGGGATCGTAACCGAGAGCGGTGATATAGTTCGAAAGTGCGTCTATCCAGACATAGATAACATGCTTGTCGTCAAAATCGACCGGAACGCCCCATTTGAATGACGAGCGGGAAACGCAGAGATCCTGAATGCCGGGCTTTATAAAATTGTTGACCATTTCCTTTTTGCGGCTTTCGGGATAGATGAAGTTCGGGTTCGCTTCGATATAATCCTCAAGCTGCTTCTGATATTTTGACATTCTGAGGAAATAAGCCTCTTCCTTTGTCGGAACAAGCTCACTGCCGCAGTCAGGGCACTTGCCGTCAACGACCTGGGACTCAGTGAAGAAGCTCTCGCAAGGCACACAGTACATTCCTTCGTACTCGCTCTTATAGATATCGCCCTGATCATAAAGCTTGCGGAATATTTTCTGAACTACCTTTTCGTGGTAATCGTCTGTAGTTCTGATAAACTTGTCATAGGTAGTGTTGAGCAAATCGCAAATACCGCGTATCTCCCCTGCCACCTTATCGACATATTCCTTCGGAGATACGCCCGCATTTTTAGCATACTCCTCTATCTTCTGACCGTGTTCGTCGGTACCGGTAAGGAAAAACACATCATATCCCTGCATTCGCTTATACCTGGCTATGGCATCGGTGAGAACGATCTCATAGGAATTGCCTATGTGAGGCTTGCGCGATGTGTAAGCGATCGCAGTTGTGATGTAATATTTTTCTTTGGACATGATTTGTTTTCCTCCTCGTATGTAAATACCTAATATATTATACCATCTTTTTTATATTTTACAAGACAAAACCGCGCCTCGAGGCACGGTCAGCGTGTTTTCTTTTTCATATTTGCGGCAAATATGCCTCCGACACCGGCGCATATGCCGGCAACCGCCGTCGCTATTGCCGTTTTTATACCCACACCGCCGCCCGCAGTCAAAGCGGACATAACAATGCAGGCGATGAGCAAAACAGACGAACACAGTCCAATCAGAAGCCCGTTCTTTCTTATCGGGATGACAGAAGAGAGTCCGGCAATAAACGCCGCTGTTGCAGCGCACACAATCGAAACGGGCGCATAAGCTCCGGACGAAACGCCTTTTTTGAATATAACTACAGAAGCAATTGAAAGCAGGATAAAAAATATTGCGGCACCGATTGCATTGCCTGCAAGCAGGCTTATTATGAAAGTTTTCTTCGCATTTGTCTCCTTGCGCTCTCCCCTTTTATCAGACATAAAAAATCCCCCTCATACCGTTTGTTTAAGGGTATGAGGGGAAGGTCGTTTTTATGTCAGATTATTCGGCGTCCGCGTCCTTGTTCTTTTTGCTCTTCTTGCGGCTTGCCTTGCTCTTTGCCTTGGCCTCTTCCATCTTTGCGGCCTTCTCGGCTTCCTGAGCCTCCTTGGCGGCAGCTCTCTCCGCCTCAAGCTTCTCGTTAGCTGTGTTGTTGGTGCTGATAGCCCATCTCATTATTTTGATTCTGTTTCTTTCAGCACCGGTCTCAATGATAAGAGAATCATCCTTAACAGTGACAACGCGTCCGACGATGCCGCCGATGGTGGTAATCTCATCGCCGACCTCAATGTTGTCGCGCATCTGCTGCTCTTCCTTCTGCTTTTTCTTCTGAGGACGGATCATGACGAAATACATAACTGCGAACAGAAGAACCATCATGACGATAAGAGAAATCTGGCTGCCGCCGGAAGTCGAAGAGCTCGAAGCTGCACCGCTGGTAAGGTCTAAAAACTGTACAAAATTCATAACGAACCTCCAAATGATAATGAAATAATTATAACTGCTGTTTCATATTTATGCAAGCATTTATTGAAATTTTTAGACTGACGCGAGCGAAAAAACGTAATCTTTGTGCACAATTTCCGTCTCAATAAAGGATATGCCGCTGCACTCAAAGCCTCTCTCGGTTATTTTGAGTGCAATATCGCTGACGGTATCCATCTGCGGACTCAGTGCTTTAAAGCAGGCCTCCTTGACTGACCACAGCGTAAGCAAGCCCTGCGCGTCCGCCGCGTATCGTCTTTCGGCATCGTTGACGCATATTTTATTTATAAGCATTGGATTGACATTACGCTTCTTCTCGATGTCAACTCCGATTTGGAAGCTGCTCACAGCGCAGACCGCATAGTCTCCGGAATGACTCAGTGAGATATAACACCCATTGCACAACGGTTTTCCGCTGCCGTCGCAGGTTATTTTGACTTCACCCTCGTCAACACCCAAAAAGTCGGCAACAGCTCGTCTTGCGGCAAGATTTGCGGCAAGCGACCGCTTTCTGTCATCTTCAAACCGCATACCGCAAACGCGCTCTCGCTTCTGCGGACAGAGAAAATCCGTTTCGCGCTCATATTGCTCGTCGGTCAACTCGTTTATATTTATAAAAAGTGTAAGTGCCATTACTTTGCGAATATCTTCTGACCGTCTTCGATATCCTCGGACGGTATCTTGACTATCTTATCCCCCGCCGAACAGCCGGAAAGAATCTGATAGTGCTCTCCGTCAAAAAGACCCGTTGTAACTTCGGTTTTCTTAACAGTCTTTGAATCCTTATCATAGAGATAGATATATGACTTGCCGTCTTCGTACTGTATAGACTCGACGGGGACAAGAGTTGCATCCTTCTGAGTTTCGAGCTTTATGGACATATCGACCGAAAGACCGATTATCACACTCTTATCAGGCTGCTCTATCATCGCTTTCGCCTCAACTTCACTGCCGCCGGAGGCAGAACCGAGAAGTGAGGTTATGCTTGAAGATGCGGACTCGGAGGCGGTGGGGCTTATAAAGCTGACATAACCGCTGAATTTTTTCCCGGTTGCGCCGGTTATCTCGACAGACTGGTTAAGCTTTATCTTATATATATCCTTGCCGCTGACGCTGAAGGTTGCCGAGAGCGGATAATATTCAACCACTATACCGCCGGGAGTGCCCGGGAAAAGCTGACTGATTATGCCTGAAAAATCCGTTGTGTCCGAGGTCACGGACGAAAGAAGCGAGGATATGTCAATATTGTCAAGCGAAACGGTCGAATCGCTTTTCGGCGTATGATATGTTTCGCCGCTGACGATATTTATTTCTCTGACAACGCCGTCGCTCTCGGCTATCCAGCCATTTTTCAATGCATTTACTGCCTCAACCGTGCTGTCGAGCTCGTTTTTTGCTGACTCGGCAACGGAGAGATAGAGCGATGCGAGCGTATCGCCGGACTGCAGCTTCAGTATACTCTGACGCGCCTTAAGCTCAACAAGCTCCAGCTGCGCCGAAATAAGCTGCCTTTCTTCGTTCGAAGCGGATATAAGGGCAAGAATGGACGATATCTGATTGTTCGCACCGTTAATTATGTTTTCAAGATGCTCAAGTATCTCCGAGACCTGCGTGCCGGAGGAAAAGAGCCTGTCAACGATTTCCGCCGCCAATTTGCTGTCTCCGAGAAGCTCGGTGAGCTGCTTTTTAAGGGAGACTGTTTCATTTGTGTCATCCCTCGGATCTGCCGCATCAACCTTTTTACTGAGCTCCTCAATTTCCGATTGCTTCTGTTCTATCTGTTTTGAAAGTGCTTCAAGCTGAGCAACGGAGGCGTTCGCGTTTGAGGCATATTTCCTGTACTGCGACATGGCGGCATTATAGTTCTCTCTTTTTTGCGAAACGACATCACTGAGCGAACTCGTGTCAAATGTCGCGAGCACATCGCCTTTTTTGACTGAATCTCCGACTCTGACATTTACACTCTCAACATAAGTGCCGTCAAGTATTTCAAACGACACCTGATTTTCGGAGTTCACGGTGCCTGAAAGTTTGAGCGTTTCGGTGATATCGCCGGCAGTCACATCCGTCAAAACAACGGTTGTGCGTGTTTTTTTGCTTATGAAAACATAAGCTGTAATACCGAGCGCAGCAATAATGACAGCGGAAACGATGCTGATGGCGATTTTCTGCTTCTTATTCAGTATTTTCTTTGTCATCCCAATTCTCCATCATGTGTTTTCTTATATATTACACTTATGTCGCGGCGAGTTAAAGTATATTTTGTAAACTTTTTAAAAAATCGGATCCATGCGGCGCACAGATCCGATATATCTATTTAATTGCAGCGCTTCCAGAGCGAAGGTGAAAACAGAGCGATAACAGGGAATATCTCCAATCTCCCGATTATCATGTCCGCGCTGAGAACAAGCTTGCTCAACCACGAAAAGCTGCCGAAGTTTCCGGTCGGACCGACGAGATCGAGTCCGGGACCGATATTGTTCATACAAGAAATGACGGCAGTCGCATTGGTTGTGAAGCTGAAATTGTCGATTGAAACCAAAAGCGTCGATACAATCAAAACTATGACATAAGCAACAAGATACATAGAGACGCTTCTGACAAGAGCTTCGTTCTGCACCTTTCCGTCAACGCGAATGACCTTGACGCTGCGCGGATGCACGACACGCTGCATCTCATTGCGCAGGGACTTAAAGAGTATCAGTGCTCTCGAAACCTTAAGTCCTCCGCCGGTCGAGCCCGCACACGCGCCTAAGAGCATGAGCACGACGAGAACATACCGCGAGAGCTCAGGCCAAAGCGAAAAATCTGTCGTGGCATAGCCTGTCGTCGTGATGATTGACGAAACCTGAAAGAAGCTGTGATGAAACGCGTCAAACCAGCTCGGAAACATTGAGTGTACATTTACGGTGATTACGATGACCGAAGCCGCAACGGTTATTATATAAAAGCGCAGCTCTTCATTCCTGAATATCTGCTTGAAATCCTTTGCGAGCAAAAGATAATAGATGTTGAAGTTCACTCCGAACAACAGCATAAACACACCGATAACGCCCTGAAGATAATAACTGTCATATGCACCGATGCTTGCGTTCTTTATTCCGAATCCACCGGTTCCTGCCGTTCCGAACGAATTCAAAACACTGTCAAAAAACGGCATTCCTCCGACAAAAAGCAAAACAATTTCGATAATTGTCAGTACGATGTATATGATGTAAAGAATCTGCGCAGTCTGGCGCATCCTTGATACAAGTTTTCCGAATGTGGGTCCGGGGCTTTCGGCTCTCAGAATGTAGAGCGACTGAGCGTCGTTGTCCTTACCCTTGGGTATGACCGCAAGCATGAACACGAGAACACCCATGCCGCCGAGCCAGTGAGTGAAGCTTCGCCAATAGAGCAGCCCCTTTGAAAGAGCCTCCACATTTGAGAGTATACTCGAGCCTGTCGTTGTGAAGCCGGAGACGGTCTCAAAAAAGCAGTCGATAAAGTTCGGTATTTCACGGCTTATAAAGAACGGCAGCGCACCGAAAAGCGATATCGCAATCCATGACAGTGAAACTATGGCGAAGCCCTCGCGCACAAATATGTTGCGTTTTTTGGTTTTTAGCATGTGCATCAGCTGTCCGATAATAAGGAGTGCCGCGATACTGATTCCGAAAGCGAGAACGCATTTGAACTCGTTGTGATACAGCGACACAAGCAGTGCCGGAATCATAAAAAGTCCTTCGATCCGCAGAATATTGCCTATATAATTTGCAATAAGTTTATAGTTCATTTTCGCGTCTCCCCGCTCAGTCCTCGGCAAAGATGTCGTTTATATCCTTGAATTTGCCCTCGGCGGTGGTGATAACGATTATCGTATCCCCTGCCATTATATAATCATTACCGCTCGGGATAATTACCTTCCCCATACGGGTTATGCAGGCGAGAAGAATATTGTTTTTGAGATTGACCTTTTTGAGCGGCTCGCCGATGCATCTTGTACTGTCGGTCACCGCAAATTCAAGAGCTTCGACCTTTTCATCGACTATCCTGTACAGAGTCTTGACCGAACCGCCGGTGGTATTATCCATCGCTCTGACATAACGTATTATCTCATAGCTCGCGAGCATCTTCGGGCAAACTACGCTGCCGATATCTCTGTCCTTAAAGAGGTCTATATACTCGGTGCGGTTAATTTTTGTGACGGTCTTGGGCACTTTGCAGACATCCGCATACATTGATATAATAAGGTTTTCTTCATCGATATTTGTCAGCGAGACTACTGCGTCAGTATCCTCAATACCTTCGGAGGAGAGTAAATCCTGGAGAGTTCCGTCGCCGTTGATTATAACCGCACCCGGCAGACGCTCCGAAAGAGTGCGGCACTTTTCGAGCTTCTGTTCGATTATCTTGACGTTGACTCCGCTCTTTATAAGCTCTTCGGCGAGATAGACGGCTATCTTGCTGCCGCCGATTATCAACACATCCTTTATCTTCTGATTGCTTATTTTGAGTGCCTTGAGCATCTTGACAAGCTCACTGCGAGGGGCTGTGACGGTTATCTTGTCATTCGCCTGAAGCTCAAAGCTGCCGTCGGGGATGCAGACCTCGCCTCCCCTGTCAACTGCGCAGACAAGCACCTTTAAGCCGCTCAGAACATCCGAGAGCTTTTCTAGCTTTTTGCCGACCAGATCGCAATCCTCTTTGAGCTTGAGCTCAACTATTTCAACGCGCCCTTTTGCAAAGGTATCGCGCTTAAGGAAGCTCGGGAACTGCAGGATACGGAATATCTCCCGCGCAGCGGTAAGCTCCGGATTGACGGTCATGGAAAGACCGAAATCGTCGCGCATATACTGGATAGACTGAACATAGTCCGGGTTGCTCATGCGGCAAATAGCATGGCGGCATCCGAGCTTCTTTGCAAGAATGCAGCACAGCAGGTTTATTTCATCTGCGGAGGTCGCGGCAATGAGCAGGTCGCTGTTTGCAACATCTGCCTCTTCCTGCGTCTTGAGCGTGACTCCGTTTCCGTCAACAACAAGCACATCGAGCTTTTGCAGAGAATCCTCAAGCACATCGGGATTGTTGTCAATAACCACAATATCATGTCCCTCAGCAAGCAGCTGCTTTGCGATATTGTAACCGACCTTACCATCGCCGACAATAACAATTTTCATTTAATTTTCCATCCAATCAAAGTAATAGGAAAAATCCTTGCCTATATTATAGCCTTCTTTTCGGCTATTGCAATAGTAATTACTCACAATTAAGCCGTAGCAATTTTGTGGAAAATTTTCTTTCCCTTCTTGATTATAACCGGATTTGCGGCTATTTCATCGGCAGAAAGCGAAGCGTCGATGCTCTTCACCTTTTCGTCGTTTACGCTGACTCCGCCCTGCTCGATAAGTCTTCTCGCCTCGCTTTTTGATTTTGCAAGCCCGGCTTTGACAAGAATATCTATAATACCGATCTTTCCGTCGGCAAAATCGTCCGCGCAAAGGCTTGTGGACGGCATATTTGCCGAATCTGCTCCGCCGCCGAAGAGTGCTCTTGCGGCATCCTGTGCTTTGTTTGCCTCATCCTCACCGTGTACGAGCTTTGTCAGCTCATATGCGAGTATCTCTTTTGCCTTGTTGAGTCGGCTGCCCTCCCAGCTTTCCATCTCATCGATCTGCTCAAGAGGCAGGAAAGTGAGCATACGGATGCATTTGAGAACATCGCTGTCCGCGACATTTCTCCAATACTGATAGAACTCGTAGGGCGAAGTCTTCTTAGGATCAAGCCAGACTGCATTGCCCGCGGTCTTGCCCATCTTGTGACCCTGAGAGTCGGTAAGGAGCGTTATGGTCATTGCGTGAGCATCCTTGCCGAGCTTCTTGCGTATAAGCTCGGTTCCGCCGAGCATATTGCTCCACTGATCGTCGCCGCCGAACTGCATATTACAGCCGTAGTTCTTGAACAGATAGTAGAAGTCGTAGCTCTGCATTATCATATAGTTGAATTCAAAGAAGCTAAGACCCTTCTCCATGCGCTGTTTATAGCACTCGGCGCGGAGCATATTATTGACCGAGAAGCAGGCGCCGACCTCACGCAGAAGCTCAATATAATTGAGATTGAGGAGCCAGTCGGCGTTATTGACCATCTGAGCCTTGCCCTCGCCAAAGTCAATAAAGCGCTCCATCTGGCGTCTGAAGCACTCGGCGTTGTGATCGATATCCTCGCGGGTGAGCATCTTTCGCATGTCGGTGCGCCCCGAGGGATCTCCTATCATCGTGGTGCCGCCGCCGATAAGAGCTATCGGCTTGTTGCCTGCCATTTGCAGTCTTTTCATAAGCGTAAGAGCCATGAAATGACCTGCGGTGAGGCTGTCTGCGGTGCAGTCAAAGCCTATATAAAACGTAGCCTTGCCGCTGTTTATCATCTTTTTGATTTCCGGTTCGTTCGTCACCTGCGCGATAAGCCCGCGAGCAACGAGTTCTTCATAAATTCCCATGGTTATGTTTCCTTTCATTTTGTTAAAAAATTAAAAAGCCTCCGCACGGAGAACCGTGCAGAGGGCGAATTACCGCGGTACCACCTCTGTTTACTCCTTGCGGAGTCTCAGGAGCATTGCGCTCTGCGTATAACGCACGCCTACGGCTCGGCCTACTGTGCAGTGTTCAGCCTCGCAGCTCGGAGATGTATTTCGCCGCTCTGCCGCGTCCCCTCACAGCATCCGGAGACTCTCTTTGCCGGCATAACACGGTTACTTCTTCCCGTCACAGCTTTTAAAATATGCAGCCATTATAACCCATACCTTAAAAGTTGTCAACCGTGATATAAAACGATATGATTTGTAAATTATTTTATATGTATACCGCATTTATTGCATACTTGCACGACTTGTGGTAAAATGTGCTTATTGTGTTGCACCAGATAATGACAAATCGCCCGAAAACTAAAGCATCAAGGAGTTAATCGCAAATGGCTGAATACAACTTCAAAACAGGTGTGGATGCCGGTGAATACAGAGACTTTCTCAATGCCGCCCCTGCCTATTGCTTCACACAGCTGCCAGAATGGTCCGAGGTCAAGGACAACTGGGATCACGACATATGTATGCTCTATAAAGACGGAACGCCCGCAGTCGGTGCACTTCTTTTGATAAGACATCTGCCGCTGGGCAAGAAGCTCTTTTACTCCCCTCGCGGTCCGGTCGGCGATTTCGGCGACGCGGAGGCAATGCGCGAGTTTTCGGTTCAGCTGAAAAAATATGCGAAGAAGCTCGGTGCGATTGCCGTAAAGGCAGACCCGTTCGTAATAAGAGAAAACTATGAAGGTCAGAACGCCGCCGATTTCGGCAACTCATTTGACGGGACAATAAGAGTCATGCAGGAGTGCGGATTCATTCACAGGGGCTTAAGCACCGACATAAATGCGTATTTTCAGCCGAGATTCAATATGGCTGTCCCGCTCTTTAACGAAAACGGACCTATCGACAGCGCAGGATTTTTGAAGGCCGTTCCCAAAAAGACCCGCTACTATATGGGCTCATTTCACAAATCCAAGGGCATTGAGTTCATAAAAGCAGACCCAGACGACGATCTTTCGGAGTTTGTCCGACTGCTCGGTCAGACCGAGAAACGCCAGGGCATCTCGCTGAGAAACGAGGAATATTTCAAAAAGATACGCCACGCATTCGGCGACAGAGCGGTCGTATATTATGCTCGTATGCACCTTGACAGATATGTTGAATATCTCGAAGGGCTGATTGCGAAGAAGCAGAACATTCCCGAAAACACGCGCAAGCTCGATGAGGCAAGAGCTCTCATTGAGGAAAAAGGCAGCACCGTGAATCTTGCCGCAAGTCTTGTTATTATGCCTGATCCGCAGGCGAAGCTCAAAATTGCCGAGTATCTCTATGCCGGGTCGGATCTCTCCGTGCTCTCGACTCTCTGCGCCTCGGTGGGGCTTATATACGCGGGTGTCTGCGATTCCATAGATGCCGGCTGCGACTATTTCAACCTAGGCGGCGTTGACGGAAGCTTTGAAGACCACCTTTCAAAGTTCAAGATAAAGTTCGCGCCTCATATTTTTGAATATGTCGGCGAGTTTGATATGACGGTTGACAAAATCATGTATCTCGGGTTTGAAAAGCTTCTGCCCACGGCAAAGAAGGCAATCAAAAAGATAAAGAAATAAGGCAGGTAAAGAGATGAAGATAAAAAATGAAAAAGGGTCTGTTATCAACAGAATTTTCAAGGACAACAAATACTGTTGGCTCGCTTTCGGCTGCTCGGCAGTCATAATGCTGATAGTTTATATCTGCTACAGTCTCATACCGTTCGGCGACGTGACAATTCTCAGAATGGATCTCTATCACCAGTACGGTCCTCTTTTTGCGGAGTTCTATGACCGTGTTACGCAGATGAAAAGTTTCCTCTACTCGTGGAACACAGGTCTCGGAGGCAGCTTCCTCGGCAACTTCTATAACTATCTGTGCAGCCCGCTCTCGATAGTTATGCTCATCTTCGGTCACGAAAATATGCCCGAAGCGATTGCTGCTATGATCCTTCTCGCGGCGGCGTTTTCAAGCGCGAGCTTCTGTTATTATCTCAAGAAGTCATTCGGCGAGCATTCACCCGTGACTGCGGCCTTTGGCGTGCTCTATTCCTTCTGCGGATTTTTTATAGCTTATTACTGGAATCTGATGTGGCTCGACGCCATGGTTCTGTTCCCGCTGATGATTCTCGGCATCGAGCGCATCATCAACGAGCGTAAACCCGCTCTTTACATTTTCTCGCTGTCGATGACTCTGCTGACAAGCTACTATATGGGCTTTATGGCATGTATCTTCGCAGTGCTCTATTTTTTCGTATATTATTTCAGCCGCTACAATATCTCCGACACTACAAAAGTTCTCGAGGTTTATACCGATCCGGACGGCGAACGGTACAGCAAGTTAAAGGACAAAATCAGATACAACTCATTCCTGTCCGACGGAATAGCATTTGCTCTTTCGAGCGTAGCCGGTGCGGCTCTTGTCGCGTTCGCGCTTATTCCCGTCTATTTCATTCTCCAAAGCTGCTCCGCAACGAGCGGGACATGGCCCGAGACCGTCAAATCATATTTCAAAATATTTGACTTCCTTGCGAACCATCTTGCAAGCGTCACCCCCACAATAAGAAGCAGCGGAACCGATGTTCTGCCCAATGTCTATTGCGGAATGGCAACGGTAATGCTCGTCCCTCTCTATCTTTTCTGCAAGCGCATACCCGTAAGAGAAAAGGTTGCGAACGTGCTTCTTCTCGGACTTATATACTTCAGCTTCAATCTCAATGTGCTCAATTACATCTGGCACGCATTCCACTTTCCGAACGATCTGCCCTACCGATTCTCTTTCATGTATTCGTTCGTCCTGCTCACCATGGCATATAAGGCGTTCAGGCATGTTACCGAATTCTCGGGCAAGGAGATACTCGGCGTGGGAGTCGCCGCTCTTTCGGGAATAGTTATAATTCAAAAGGTCGGTTCAAAGAATGTTGACGAAACAACGGTAATCATAAGTCTGCTGTTTGTTGTGCTTTACACACTTATATTCTATCTCTTCTCGACTAAGAAATATCAGGCGTCGACTATGGCTGTTCTGATGCTCTGCTGTGTCTGCGCCGAGGCCATAAGCGCCGACACCGACAACTACAGCATGGACAGAACCAAAACCGAATACGCGGGAGATTATCAGGATTTCAGAGACCTAAAAAACGAACTTGACGAGATTGAAGGCAACGACACATACCGCATGGAGCTAACCTCACTCAGAGCGCGCATGGATCCCGCATGGTACAATTACAACGGCGTATCCACCTTCTCCTCCATGGCATACGAAAAGGTCGCAAATCTCCAGGAGCAGCTCGGGCTTTTCGGCAATTATATCAACAGCTACACCTACAATCCGCAGACCCCTGTCTACAATGCGATGATGTCGCTCAAATATATCGTTGATAACAATGAATACAATCCGCCGCTGAACGATGAATTCTATGAATATGTCGGCTCCTCCGGTAAGTTCCATGCCTACAGCAACAAATATTGGCTTCCGATAGCATATTGCGTGAACGAAGATATTACCGCGTGGAGCTTTGATTCGGACAATCCGTTTGAGGTGCAGAATGATTACTTCTTCCGCGCAACGGGAATCGATGAAGTCTTCAGCAGACTTGACATAACGGATTCTTATTTCTATAACATTGATCCCATCTCGATAGGTCTCGACACGGGTTATATGAACTACTACAAGACCTCTTCGGACGGCACGGGAGCTATTTCCTTCACCGTATCGCCCAAGGAGGATCAGAATGTTTACCTGTTCATTGAATCTGCCGGAATTGAAGACGTCCTTATTTCGGTCGGATATGATCAGTACTCTCAGAATACGAGCCGCGAATATGTCTACGACCTCGGTATGTGCAAGGCTGGTACTCCGATAACCGTTGAAATGACCGTCAAGGAGGATACCAACAGCAGTGCGCTCAACTTCTTCGTCTACGGTCTCGATACGGACAAATTTGTCGAGGGCTATAACAAGCTTAACAGCGGTGCGCTGAATATCGAGAGCTTCACCGATACCGAGATAACAGGCTCCCTGAATGCCGCAGAGGACAGCATCATTTACACCTCAATCCCGTATGACGAGGGATGGAAGGTTACGATTGACGGGAAAGAAGTCAGCGGGGATGATATTGTTGCCGTCGGCGACGCCTTGCTCGGGGTCAGAGTCAGCGCGGGAAGTCACAGCGTGAAGTTCAAGTACACTCCGCGCGGAATGATTATCGGACTCGGCATATCGGCAGTCACGGCACTGATTCTTGTTGCCGTTGCGATTCTTCTGAAAAAGAGAAAGAAGCAGCAGCCTCAGCCCGTCGCAGCAGCAAGCGGAAATGTTGTGTCCGCCACTGCATCCACAGAAGCATCGGAAAATAACAACGGCTCTGCCGAAGAGGTGTCAGAAAATCAAACAGATGAAGCGAAATCGGACAAAAGCGATGAAACCGAATAAATAAAAAGCTCATGCGCTGCCGTATAAACTGCGGCGGCGCATTTCAAAAGAGGTAAATGAATGCTGAAATTCAACAGTGACGGCAAGTTCACAATAATGCAGATAAGCGACGCGCAGGATCTCCCGCTCGTTCGCAAAAGCCTTGTTCAGATGATAAACAGAGCCTGCGATGTTCTGCGCCCCGATCTCGTGCTGTTCACGGGCGACAACATACTCGGCAACCATATAAACGATGCCGTGATAGGCACAAGGCAAGTAGCTTCCGGTCATGACGCAACAAGAGTACGCGTGGAGCGGGCGATAAGTCATATCGTTCTGCCGCTTGAAGCGAGAAAAATTCCGTTTGCCATACTCTACGGGAATCACGACGACATGAACTGCATAGAAAAATCCGAGCAGTCGGAAATATACGGCAGTTATTCTTCGTGCGTCGGAAGCGGGGCGGATGTCGGCGCGGGATGCGGAACTTACGATATTCCGATAATGTCGTCTGACGGAACTCGACGCGCTTTCACCGTGTGGATGCTCGACTCCGCAGGCAAAGACTCGGACGGCAAATGGTACACGACCGTAAGCCGTCATAAAATAGATTGGATGCTCCGAAAAAATGAAGAAATCAAAAAAGATTTCGGTGTTCTCCCCTCTCTTGTGTTTCAGCACGTACCGATTCCGGAAACTGTGCGGCTCATACGGGAGTGCGAAAAAAGCAACGACTGCATAGAGTATAACGGGCGATTTTATGAGCTCGACCCCCAAAAAGCACGCGGTACTCTCGGCGAATATCCCGATGTGTGCTCTGAAAATGTCGGCGAATTTGAAGCGTTGAAAGAAATGGGCGGAGTGCTCGCAGCAGTCGCCGGTCACGACCATCTCAATTGCTTTGAGGGCAGAGTCGATGATATGGACATAATCCAAACCGCCTGTGCGTCATTCAGATGCTACGGCAACGGTATGCGCGGCGTGCGTATCTTTGAGCTCGATGAAAGCAAGCCGTTTGAGTATAAAACAAGGACAGCGACATATTTCGACCTTTTCAAAAAGACTCCGCTGTCGGTCATGCGATACATAAACGACGCGGACGACAAGGAAAAGCTCAAATACGGCATATGGGCGGGAACCGCGGCAACCGCCGCTGTCGGCACGCTTATGATAGCGTTGGGCAAGCGAAAATAAAAAACAGGAAGTATGGTGTTGAATCATACTTCCATTGTGTTTTTAATCAAGATGATATCTCGGTTTGCCGACGCTCTTTTTGCCGTATTCGATAGCCTCTGTCGGGCAAAAACAGATGCACGCCATGCAGTGAGTGCAGTTATCGTCCCAAACGGGTTTACCGTTTTTAAGCTCAATATTGTTGAGCGGACACATTTTCGCACATTTGCCGCACCCGATGCACTTATCGTCTGCTGTAAAGGCGTTCGCCTTGACGAAGAATTTATAGAATATCGGGTTGACTATATCGCTCATAAGCTTATCGTAAGCATTTCTTCGCGGTCGGGCAAATTTCTTTTCGGCTTTTATAACCTCTGAAGCGTCGATAATATCCGGCTGAGCCCTTTCGATTATCCGTGCAGCCTGTTCAGCATTCGGCACGCCGAACATAGCAACATAATTTTCAGGCATCACTATCTGTTTGACACCCATATAGTCAAATGACTTCCTTGAGCATAAACGCCTGATATATTTGTCTGCGTCGCCTATCTCGCCGCCGCAATCCATGACAAACCACACTTTAAACTTTCCGCTGAACGATATCTCGTCTATCCACTTTTCGACAATACGCGGTATACGCCAACCGTAAGTCGGAACGACAAAAACGAGCCGACCGTCTGCGCGTATCTCCGAGGTATCCCACGCTTTAATTCTTTCGTTCATGCTCAGCAGCCCGTCGCCGAGTAAATCTGCAATTTTGCGTGCGATATACCTGCTGTTGCCTGTTCCCGTAAAGAACAAAATCATATTTGTCATCTCCTATATGATGTTTTTACATTTTATTTTGGCTCTGTTCTTAAAACTAAGCTCCTATGCCTACAAGTATAGCAGAAACATCCTATACGGTGCAATAAAAAGGTTATGCTCCTTTACATATAATCCGATTCAATTGAAATTTGCAGACCTTGACACATAAAAGGAATCCTGTTAGTATTAAAATATAACATTTATATTGTAAAACATCACAGAACCGCAAATTGATTGGAGAAAAATGAGCACTTTAAACAACACCTCAAAAGAGCGGGTATTCGCACTCAATGCCGCTAAGGCTGTCGGTATACTCCTCATAGTCATCGGGCATGTGTTTCACGACCAGGGCGTTTATGCCCAATATGTATATTCATTTCATGTCCCGCTGTTTTTCTTTTTGACCGGCGTTACATTTTCACGCGGAAAAAGCGGTTTTTGGAAGTTCTTAATTCGGAAAATACTGCGTCTGCTCGTGCCGTTTTATATATTTGCCGCAGTCAGCTGGGGCGCATATGCTTTGCTCGGCAAGTTCGTCTCGTCATTCGCGGAAAAAGCAATCGACAGCGGTATTGCCGCCGTAATCATAAGCACTTTAAGAGGATACTGCGCCGCAAATACTCCGCTTTGGTTCTTACCGTGTCTGCTTCTTGAGCTTCTGATTTTATATGCCATAACATTTATAATTGACCGAGCTGCCGCAAAAAGCCGATTGTCATACGCTCTGTTCGGCATATCTATAATTGCGGCAATAGTGATACAATGTGTCATATATAAATTTTCGCTGTTCCCGACAAAAGTGCCGATATTCAAGGTGGATGTCGCTGTAGCCATGCTCCCGTTTTCCCTGAGCGGAGTTTTATTCTCTAAATTGGCAGTGTCAAATCAAAAAGCCGTGCGCAAGCCATACATATTTATACTGTCGCTGTTATGCATTGCCGCCGGAGGCTTTTCGGCACTGAAACTGAATATTCTCGTTGGATATCAGAGCAGCGAATACGGCAGGATATCGGTATTCTATCTGTCAGCTTTTATGTCTGCACTCGGATTCACTCTGCTGTGTTTCTTTATTCCGAAGCTTAAGGTTATATCGTATATTGGCTCCAACACGATGCCCATACTTCTTATGCACAAATTTCCGGTAGTATTTTTCCACACAATGTGCCCGTTTATCTCGGAAAAGCTCGCCGAGAAATCTCTTTTCTGGAGCTTTATCACTGCATTGCTCTCTATCGGACTGTGCCTTTTGGCGGCTTTACCCATACGCAAAATCGCGCCTTTTATGCTGGGAGAAAAGATACCGCCGAGAAAACGCTCAAAAGCTTAAAACTTACATTTAAAGAGCTGCCGCAATGGCAGCTTTTTTAATAAACTTGCTTTGATTTTTATTAACTTTGTGTGAATATTTATATAAATCTATTGACAAGTTTTTAAAATAGGTATATCATGTGAACAGAAAGCAAAAGGAGTTGATACCCTTGAAAAAAACATTATACAGCTTGATGCTCAGCGATGAAGTCGTCCGTGAAGCTGATAGGCTCGCGCACCAAAAGGGCACCAACCGATCGAATCTGATAAACCAGATACTCGCCGAATATTTCGGCATGGTCACGCCGCAGAGGCGCATAAACGATGTGTTTCGGGCTATTGAAGAAGCGGTTGCCTCATACGGACAGCTTGTGCCGTTCTTCACTCCGAACGACCTTACGATGTCGCTCAAGAGCAGTCTGGAATATAAATACCGCCCCACCGTCAAATATGAAGTGGAGCTGTATGAAAACGGGCAAGATTCCATCGGCGAGCTTTCGGTGATATTCCGCACGCAGAGTGCCGCGCTCATCTCCGACATGACCGACTTTTTCCGACTGTGGCACAACATAGAGCAAAAGTATCTCCCCCACTACGGCGTGGAGAATGTTGACTACGCCCTCTATTATAACAAGTTCTGCCGCAGTATAATCGTGCCGAAAAAAAACTCCTCGACCGAGGAACTCGCGCAGGCTATCTCCGGATATATAGAACTGTTTGACAAACTTATGAAAGGCTTCCTTGCCGGCAGATATTCTCCGGCAGATATCGAGCACTGCTACGCCGAATACATCGCGCGGCAGTCAATAATAATATAAGACTAAGCAGGTGATTTTATGAACACTCAAAACTATACGCAAAAGACCGTTGAGGCAATACAGAACGCGCAGAACATAGCGAGAGAGAACGACAACCAGTCGCTCGTCCCCGAGCATCTGCTCTACTCTCTGCTCGATCAGGACGGCGGACTCATCCTCTCCCTTTTCGGCAAGATGGGCGTTGACTGCAACACCGTTCTCGGCGAGCTTGATTCTTATATCGCTACTCTCCCCAAGGTTTCCGGCGGCGAGATGTATCTCTCCTCGGAGACCGACCGCGTTATCCGCACCGCCGAAAAGACGGCAAAGAGCATGAACGACGAATATGTTTCGGTCGAGCATCTTATGCTCGGTATATTCGCGAACATGACTCCGGAGATAAGAAAAATATTCAATGCCCACGGCATAACCAAGAACGCTTTTATCGATGAGCTTTCAAAGGTCAAGACAAGTCCGATAACCAGCGACAACCCCGAAGATACTTATGACGCACTTTCAAAATACGGCACCGACCTTGTCAAACGCGCACGCGAAAACGAGCTTGATCCCGTTATCGGCCGTGACACGGAGATAAGAAATGTTATCCGTATTCTCTCGAGAAAGACAAAAAATAATCCTGTGCTCATCGGTGAGCCCGGCGTCGGCAAGACCGCTATAGCCGAGGGCCTCGCGCAGAGAATAGTACGCGGCGATGTGCCGGAGGGGCTTAAAGATAAGACTGTTTTCAGCCTTGATATGGGTTCGCTTATTGCCGGCGCAAAGTATCGCGGCGAGTTTGAAGAGAGACTCAAGGCCGTGCTTGAGGAGATAAAGAAGTCCGAGGGCAGAATACTGCTCTTCATCGATGAGCTGCACACGATAGTCGGCGCAGGCAAAACCGAGGGCAGCATGGACGCGGGAAACCTTTTGAAGCCCATGCTCGCAAGAGGCGAGCTGCACTGCATCGGCGCGACTACGCTTGACGAGTATCGCAAATATATTGAAAAGGACGCCGCTCTTGAGCGTCGTTTCCAGCCTGTTATGGTAAACGAGCCCACTGTCGAGGACACGATTTCTATACTCAGAGGACTCAGAGAACGCTACGAGGTTTATCACGGCGTTCGCATACACGACAGCGCGCTTGTCGCCGCCGCTACCCTTTCGGACAGATATATTACCGACCGTTTCCTGCCCGACAAGGCAATCGACCTTGTCGATGAGGCGTGCGCATCCATACGCACCGAGATCGACTCAATGCCCTCGGAGCTTGACGATGTGCGCCGCAAGATAATGCAGCTTGAAATCGAAGAGATGGCTCTGAAGAAGGAGACGGATAAGCTCTCGAAGGAGCGTCTTGAGAAGCTCGGCGCAGAGCTTGCCGAATGCAAAGACAGGTTCAACGAGATGAAGTCGCGCTGGGAGGCTGAAAAGCAGAGCGTTGACGAGGTCAAGAAGCTCAAATCTGAAATCGAGCAGACACACGCAGATATTGAGCAGGCTCAGCTTCACTACGAATACGAAAAAGCGGCAAAGCTCAAATATTACGATCTGCCCTCTCTTGAAAAGCGCCTTGCAGAGGCTGAAAAGAAAAGCGAGCAGCGCAGCGAAAACACTCTTGTCCACGACACCGTGACCGAGGAAGAGATAGCGACCATAGTTGCGAAATGGACCGGCATACCCGTCGCAAAGCTCATGGAGGGCGAGCGCGAGAAGCTGCTCCATCTTGACGATGTTATCCACCAGCGCGTTGTCGGTCAGGACGAGGCGGTTCAGAAGGTCACTGAAGCCATTCTCCGCTCCCGTGCAGGCATCTCCGACCCCAACAAGCCCATCGGCAGTTTCCTGTTCTTGGGTCCCACCGGTGTCGGCAAGACGGAGCTTGCAAAGGCTCTTGCAGACTGTCTGTTCGACGACGAGCACAACATGGTTCGTATAGATATGACCGAATATATGGAGAAATACTCCGTCTCCCGTCTTATCGGAGCACCGCCCGGATATGTCGGTTACGACGAGGGTGGTCAGCTGACCGAGGCGGTACGCCGCAAGCCCTACTCCGTCGTGCTGTTCGATGAAATTGAAAAGGCGCACCCGGATGTGTTCAATATTCTGCTCCAGGTTCTTGACGACGGGCGCATAACCGACAGTCAGGGACGCACGGTAGACTTCAAGAACACAATAATCATCCTCACCTCGAACCTCGGCAGTCAGTATCTGCTCGACGGTATCGACGAAAACGGCAACATCTCAGAGGAGGCACGCGAAGGCGTCATGAACGAGCTGCGCCGCAGCTTCCGTCCCGAGTTTCTCAACCGCCTTGACGAGACTATATTCTTCCGCCCGCTGACAAAGGACAACCTCAAGGGCATCATTGACATCATGCTTGATTCTCTCAAGAAGCGTCTGGCGGACAAGAGCCTCGGACTCGAAGTTACCGACGCCGCCAAGGAGCTCGTCATCGACCGCGGATTTGATCCCGTTTACGGCGCAAGACCGCTTCGCAGATACCTGCAAAGCAGCCTTGAGACTCTCGTTGCGAGAAAGATTCTCTCCGGCGACCTCGACGCGGATTCTACTATAACCGTCGATGTCGAAAACGGCGAGCTTGTCTGCAAATAACAATATTATACCGCCCGACTGCGTAGCATAAAAGCTGTGCAGTCGGGCATTTTTTATATCAAAATATCGCTTGACTAAAATATATCGGTATGTTACACTGCAATTGACAGAAAAAGAATTGAAAGGAGTCCTGATATGAAGTTTTTCAAAAAGCTCGGAAGCGTGATTCATGCCCGCGCTTTCGCCTACACAAGCTTCGTGCTCAGCGTCTGTGCAGCTTTGTTCTTGAGCAGTGCGACATGGACATACGGCTGGATAGCCGACCTCTATCCGCTCGGGGACAAATTTGTTCCTACCCTCTTCGGTATAATATGCGCCTGCGCGGCAGTCAATCTTATTTATCTGCTCATCTGCGCGTTTGCCGGGGGTAAAAAAGACAGTCTCAGGGGCATAAAAGCCGTCAATGTAATTCATACGGTATTTGCCCTGCTCGGCGTCGCGACATTCATTTATACTTTTGTGCTCATCTTCGGGCTTGATAACGGAATATCTGCGGCAGCCTTTTCAAAAGGACTCAACGCCATATCCGACAAGCTCATCTGTCTTGCGCTCGCTGCAGGCTTCGGTCTCGCACCCGTCTTTTGCGACAGCGGCAAAAAGGCTCTCGCGGCGCTTGTGTCCGGCGTGCTTATCTGCGCCGTTATAATGTCAATGACTATGATTGCAAATATTGCAGACAATTCTTCTCAGAAAAACAGCTTTGTTCAGCCTCAACTCACTTCTTCTGACGCCGCAAGCGGCGCACAGATAGTTTTTGAGACGCTGAAAAAAGACGAAAAAGCGGATGCCGTGAACCTGCTTGACAACAGCGACAATTGCTGGACGGCTCAGTGTCCGAACGGATCCCCCGCCGAGGGCGTTAACAATACCACTAACAGTTATGCGGAGATAAAGCTCGCAGCCGAAAGCACGATAAATACCGCGCTGATTGAGGAAATAGGCAATCAGGTGCAGTATTTCAGACTTCAGGCTTTCGTTGACGGAGAATGGAAAACAGTATATCAGAGCGAAAAGATACAGGATATGCGTCTGTGCAGCTTTGACGCAGTAACTACAGACCGTATAAGACTCTCAATAGACAAATTCCGCAACGATGAAGTGCCGGCAAACATAAAATCGCTCAAGCTTTATAATGAACCCAAGCGCAATGCGGCGGGATTTGAAGTATCAGCTTATCAGCGGCTTGACGGAGATGTTCCGACCGAGATTCTCGCAAAGGGCGACGAATATGTCAAAAGCTATGCGAGATTCTACGATGTGTACAGCACGATTATCGTTTTTGCCGCCGTTCACTGGGACGAAAACGGCAATATCAATTTCGGTGAAATGGGCGAAGAAAAATTTGCTCAGGAGATAACGGCACTCAAGGAAATAATCTCCAAACGGCAAAATCAAAGTCACCGCGTGAAGCTTATAGTCACCGCACTTGCCGACGGCGCATGGGGCGACGGTCACAACGGAGTCAATGTCTATATGGCAGCCCATTGGGAAAAGGTAGCCGATCAGATAATCGCGCTCGTGAAAAAATATGACTTTGACGGCGTGGATATTGACTGGGAATATCCCGCAAGCGCGGACGATTGGAAAACATATGACAGCTTCATACAGAAGCTTCACCGCGACCTGAAAGCATATAAAGAAGATTCAATAATATCCGCCGCCCTTTCGGCGTGGACTCTAGGACTTTCAAAGGAGACTTTTGACTGCCTCGACCAGATTCAGTTCATGGCATATGACGGAAACGACACGGACGGATACCAGAGCTCTCTCCAGCAGGCCGAAGAGGGGCTGCGCGACTTCAAGGCAAACGGTGCGGATATCAGCAAGATAAATATCGGAATCGCCGCTTACGGCAGACCGGTAAACAGCGCGCCTTACTGGGCATCGTGGCGCGAGCTTGAAAGCGCGAACTACTGGGACAGCAAGTATTACAACATTCCTGACGCCGATCAGATATATGACGGCACATTCTGTTCCCCCGCTCTTGCGGGCGACAAAACGGCATATGCCCTGCTCAGTGGAGCGGGCGGAGTTATGGTCTTCCGTGCGGACTGCGACAAGCTGACGGACGACCCAAGCTCAGTCACCGGCGGCATCGAGGATGTACTTAACAGATATGTAACAGGTTGGTAAAGCAAAAAAGCAGGTGGGATAATTTCTCGCCTGCTTTTAAAATGTAAAAAGCAGAGGACTGCCGCCGCTTTCACGGTGACAGCCCAACTGCTAAGAGATATGAGAACAGAGGTATTCAAAATTAATTATATCGGTTTCAATATGATTATAACACAAGATTTTGTTGATACAAGTTATCTAAAGCAAAAAAGCCGGAGTTTGTCAGCTCCGACTTTTTCTTATTACACTATGCCCTCAAGGAAGTTCGTTTCTTTAACATTGCCGTCTTTTGAGATGCGGAAGGTCTTTATTTCATTGTGTCCGAATTCGGCTTCAAAATCGGCATTGAACGATTCACAGATAATATGCGCTTTTGTGTTCTCACCGCGAGTCTCATAGAAGCGCATGACGCAGTCGCCGCTGCCATCCTCACAGAGCTTGAAGGCGGTCATTATAATATTGTCCCTGTCAACAGACAGATAGCTCCTTCTCTGCGGCAAGGTGCCCTTGTGGAAGCTTTCCGGCACAGCCACGGGACGGATATTAAACTTTGCCGCCTCATTCATAATACCGCTCTTTTCGGTGTCTCCGTCACAGACGAAAATTCCGTATTCAAACCTCTGCATTCCCTCGTCGGTAAAATTGAAGTTTGCCGCCGGACGATCTGAATAGTGATCGGCAAATATAACATTTCTGATAACCGTAAGGCGCAGGTCGTTGTTCGGACAGTCGTATGAATACTTCGAGTCATTTATTACGGCGAGCGTTCTTCTGCCGCCGTCGTCAAAGCTTATCGCGCCCCAGCGCCCCGCAGGCTCTTCCTCACCGTTTGTCGGGCGTTTGATATATGCGCCGGGTATCTCATAAGTGTTTATCCTGTTTTCTCCGCCGACCGGAAAGCTCATCTTGAGGAGCGTGAAGTCCTCCGTCCAGAGAGCCTTACACTTGGAGCGAAGAGCTTTCTGTCCGCTCGCAAGAATGAAGTCCTGAACGAGATACGATCCGCCGAAGCTGTGGCGCGTTCTTATAACGGCTCTCGCGTTGCCACTCTCGACAAGCTCGATTTTTTCGAGCTTCATAATGCCCTTGATGTTATGGAATCTGAATACCATATGCGCCCATGTATCGGTCTCATGGTCATCTATAACAGTCGGCACTGCGATGGGTCTGTCTGCGGATGCGTAGTCATATCCGCTTATTTTATCAACAAGCGAGGTTATAAATCCCGTCTGCTCGTCAAACTTGACTTTGAAATATTCGTTCTCCATCGAGAAGCCGGAAGCAGAAACATCCGTATCGACATGTATCTCCGGCAAATCGCGGTTTTCGTCCCAGCAGGATTTGAGCCAATAGACGGCATAGCCCATTGCGGGGACATCGGCGATGAACACCGTGTCAAGATGAGAATCGTTTGAGCGCGACGAACGGACATTGCTGAAAATCACATCGTTGCCGTCGTCATCGGTCACCTGCTTTGACGGGTGATATGTTCTGACCGGCACTTTGACCGGAAAAGAGAGCGGATTGAACACGACCACGGGTCGCGGAAATTTGCCGCACGAGTGACCCCTGACCTCGCAGACAGGGTCGGAAACGCCGTCTATCCATGTGTCTATTCTTCGCGCAATACGCAGGAGTGCCTCATTCTGTATTCTGTCGGATATCGTCAGAGCGTGACCCATAGAGGCATTAACATCGTCATACGCCTCCATTATCGAGCAGCCGCAGAGTATATCATGGAACTGATTGAAGCAGACATCGAGCCATGCCTCTTTGAAAGCTCCTGTTCTGTCGCGCATACCGGCGGTCTTCGAAGCGACGGTCGCGAAGACCTCGGAAAAATAAAGTGAGTTTTCAAGCCTTCTGTTGAGCTGCTTTACAAGGCTCGTTGCGGAATAGCAGCCGCTCGCATGGTGCTGAAGATCGTATTTCCAAACAGGCAACTCAACCTTTTCGAGGCAGTGCGCCTCAAAAAAGGCATCGGGCGAAGAAAAAAACATGTCATGATATCCGTCTTTTTTGAGCTGAGTTTGAATGTGTTCAATAAGACCCCTTGTCGGACCGCCGCCGTGGTTTCCTACGCCGTAGAAGAGCATCATTCCGTGACCCTCTTCGTTTATCAGCTTTTCCATAAGGTCGCGGGACCTGTCAACAGCCTCGACGTTGCCCGAACCGTACCCGCTTGCATTCGGGATATGGAAGGTCGGTATCCGAGTGCCGTCAAGGCTCTCCCACATAAACATATTTGGTATCTCGGCATTTTCATGGTCGCCCGGACGCATCATGACATACGCTGTCATCCCGCCGTTTTTTATAAGCTGAGGCAGCATTCCGCTGTGACCGAAAGAGTCCACGTTGTATGCGGTTTTGCATGTCCTGCCGAATTTTTCGTTGTAATATAGCTGGGAATAGAGTGCCTGACGGGCAAAGCTCTCTGCCGAGGGCATATTACAGTCCGGCTGAACCCACCAGCCGTTGACGGGAACCCAGCGCCCCTCTTTGACTCTCGCTCTTATCTCCTCAAACATATACGGGTCGATCTCCTCGACCCATTTGTAGTACGATGCCGACGAGCAGGTGAACACAAAGTCCGGATATTCGTTGAGCCTGTCGAGCGCGCTGCGGAAGGTCTGAAGCACCTCCCCGCATCCCTCCTGCCAACGCCAGAGCCAGATAGGATCAAGGTGCGCGTTGCCTATAAGATGAACTTTCGGTTCATTCGACATATATTTTTCCTCCTCGAAGAATTTGTTCTGTTTTATTACGGTCTCAGCCGTTTATTCTGTCTATGAGTGGGCGAGCTGCAATATCAGGCTTGTATTTTTCCGACTCTTTCAGCGTAGAAAGGCGCATTGGGTTCCATTTTTCCGGAGCAGCCGCGATATTTATAAGCTCCTCGGCAAGCCTTTCGCCATTGCAGTTTTTTATTATGACTCCCGTCTTACCGGGCACGACAAACTCGGGATTATGTTTCCAGTCGCTCGCAATAACCGGCACTCCGGCGGACATAGCGTCGATAAGCGTTCCGGCAAAGCCCTCACCTTTATAATAGGTCGGGAACAGCAGCGCAAAATATGATTTCAGTATTTCGACGCTCTTGTTTGCTTCAATCGCTCCGCCGTAGCTCATATAACTTGGGAAAGACTTTTTGAGTTCCGAGAATCTTTCTTCATATCCGGCGTCAACCTGCCCGAAAATATCGAGCGTGTATACGGTTCGTCCAAAATGGGCATTGACGCTCTTAACCGCATCTATTGCGTCTTCTATACCCTTTTCTTTCATCACACGCGAAAAAGTACAAAGCTTATACGGTTCACTTTCGGGATATTCTATATCACCCACTGCCAACGGCTCAAGCTCTTTGAAATTGTACATAACAACCGCATTTTCAAAGCCTCGTCTCTGCAGAGCGGATTTCATCATATCCGATTCAACATAGATTGCGTCGAATTTTTTAAGATATCCGACAAGCCATTTATGCTCATCCAAAAAAGAATCGAGCCATCCGCCGATGACCACATAGTGTATCCTGCGGTGATAAAGCTTGTTATAGAACAAAAACAGCGGCGCAAAAACGCGCAGTCCCCTGTTAGCGGGCATCATTATTATGTTTTCGCAGCCTCTGAACAGCCGCAAGACATCGACCGCCACACGCGGCAGGGCTTTTATTCCGCCGCAGCTGTCCGCAACAGCCACCTGAGCATCGGCAAAATATTTTTGGAGCTCGTCGGTCACAACTTTTGTCTTGACCGTCTGACCGTTGAGCAAGCTGCGCCCAAATCCGAAATGGCCACAAACGCCCGCTTTTTTCATTGTTACGCCATATCCTTTCGCCGTCAGGCAAAAGCCTGCGAGTTTTCCGAAAATATAAGTAAATGATAACAGAAATGCTGCGTTTACGCAACACTTTTTAGACTTAATCGCCAACGGCGCAGACAAAAAATAACAGCCCCGAAGCGATTAAGCCTCAGAGCTGTCATTTAACTTTTTAACACAATTTTACATGCACCGCACATGCTGCATTCTGTCAGGCTCAATCAGTCGTCATCAGTCTCCTCTGTCTCCGCCAGCTCTTCCCAATCCTCGAGCTCACCGCATCTGCGGAGATATTCGTGTCCTCCGTCAACGGCACATGCGCCGCATGAGCAGAATTTGAAATCGTGTACGGATTTGCTCTCGATAACCTCGCCGCATTTTTTGCATCTTATTGCATTTCTGATTATCTTCATATAATATACCCCCTGTAATAATACATTTTAAATATTATTATACATCGCATAAAATTCGAAGGCAAGGTTTTGTTTTGTCACATTGGTGAGAAAAAGCCGGCAGAAATATAATTCACACCACAGCCGGTTATCTGCGCTTTTGCTTTTGTCGTTTTACTCAAGTGTTAGAAGGAGTGTTAGAAAATATGTGTTTTCTAATCGTACACAAAAGCAAAAAGCCCCGAAACTGTTGAATTTCAAGGCTTTTCGTTTGGTGGAGATAAGCGGGATCGAACCGCTGACCTCTTGAATGCCATTCAAGCGCTCTCCCAGCTGAGCTATACCCCCAAATATTCGGTTTGTTCGGAACGCTATCTATTATATCAAAAGAAGCGGATTTGTCAATAGTTTTTTCAAAAAAACTCGTGCCATAACGCGACAAGAATCGGACTGCGGTAAATATCCGCACGAATATCCGCCGCAGTCCTGTTTTTCTTTTATTTGTCCTCGTAATCAAGAACTTCTCTTGCGATATATATCGGTCTGTGCTTCGTCTCGATATATGTTCTGGCAAGATACTCGCCGACCATACCGATGCAGAAGAGCTGAAGTCCGCCGAGCAGGAGGATAAGCACGACCGTGGTGGCGTAGCCGGGAACCTTGATATCAAACACCAGCTTCTGAATGATGACGACTATCATGTAAATGATAGACGCGGCAGAAGATATCATTCCGACATAGGTTGCGATTTTAAGCGGCATGGTGGTAAACGCAATAATGCCGTCCATCGCATATTTGAAGAGCTTTGCAAAATTCCACTTTGACGTGCCGCTCGCCCTGTCTTCAACAACATAAGGCATATAATATGTGTTGAACCCGACCCACGAAAAAATTCCCTTGGAGAAGCGGTGATATTCGCTTATGCTGAGCACGGCATCGACAACACAGCGTCTGAGAAGTCTGAAATCACTTGCGCCGCTCCTGAACTCTATCTCAGAGGTTTTGTTGATTACCTTATAAAAACAATCCTTGAACGCCGAGAGAACTTTTGATTCGCGGCGGTTCTTCTGATAACATGCCACTGCATCATAGTTGGAATCTCTGTCGAGAACCTCCATCATATCAAGCACAATCTCGGGACGCTGCTGCATATCCGCATCGATAAGGCAGACCATTTCTCCCCTGCTCTCCTTTAGACCGGCATATATCGCCGACTCCTTGCCGAAGTTGCGCGAAAATCCAATCACCTTCACTTTTTCATCGGCAACCTCGTAGATATGACGGAGCCTGTCCATGGTCTTATCGCGGCTGCCGTCATTGACGAAGATAAGCTCATAGTCAAAGCCCTTGTTTTTAAAGACCTCGGTTGCGGTGTTGTAAAATAATTCAACATTGTCCTGCTCGTTATAGCAAGGAATTACCAAAGACAGCTTCATCTTTTCCTCCTGAAATGCACGAATATAGCTCCTAAATTGTATCACAAAATTTCATTATTTGCAACAATAAGTCGCATTATATTTATGCCGACATGCTTTTCTGCCCTCTTCTTGATTTTCTTTTCAATTTTCTCCTCTGTTTTCTTTTCGTCCGACTTGATAAAATTACGCAGCTCCTCGTAAAAATGTCCGTTTACGAAAATGTTCTTTACTTTGAGACGAACAGTGTCAATTTTGAAGAAAACACGGTTAACCTTCTCAAACGATTCGTATGCTTTAAGCTCCTTTTGCGTAAGGCGCGTCACCGTTATCTGGTCATAGGTATCCGGATCGTCATTGAGCTCTGCGCGGACGGTGCACTTTTCAAAGTCGTCGTCAAACACGAGCCTGTTTCCTTCGAGCTTCACGCTGTCGCCTTCCACTATCTTAATGCTGTATCCGGAGCTTGAACCGGATACATATGCGCTAAGGTTCATCGACTTATCATCGGGGCCGATAAAATAATTATATATATAATCATCCGTGTCTGCGTTCTTGAGCTTTATAAGTGAGAAGCCGAGATCGTTGTCGGCGTTTTCAAAAGCCTCTATTTCGCCGAGCCCCGCCACGCCCTCATATTCAGTTACTCTGAAAGTAAAGGAAGTAATATTATGCTTCGGTTCAAACACAACACGCGTTTCGCTGCCGTCGGCATTAAGGGCGGGAACGTCAACCGTGCTTCCGTCACTGAATGTAATGACTCCGCCGAGTATGTTTGAGTTCAGTCCAAAGTTGTCATACAGCGACACGCAGGAAACCGTTTTCGGACTGTTGAAGGTCACGGTCACGGTCTTTCGGGAATCGTTTTGGTCGAACCTCGACACGCATCCTGTAAGCTTGGTGTGCGTCCATGTTGTTTGCTCCGTGTTGACGAGCCTGAAGTCGTTCAACAGCGACGCGTCCCCCGAGGACACCGCGACGGTTGCGTCGTTCACAAGACTGTCTGTGCGCCGGTTCCAATAGACAGAGTCTCCGTTTACTATGCGCTCAGAGTAGCAGAACGCAAACTGCGAAAGATGCTCGCTCAGTGCCTTGTATTCATCGCATCTGAGAATGGAGTGGCTGATGGCGCCTTTGTATAGAGGAAGTCTTACTCTGTTGTTCCAGACATACTGCGGAACATCCGTCTCATAGGAAGGGTCATTGTTTTTTTCTCTGTCCTGCCTCACGGTGCTCTTGATATTCAGGGCATAAAAGTCCGACTTTGATTTCCACGCCAGAGAATATCCGAAGCTCTTGAACACCTTCGGCGTATAATCTTTTTTGCTTTTCAGAATATGTCCCATCGCTTTTTCAAACGACATGCTCACGCCGCGATGGTCTGTGTGGGTATCAAAGTCTATTGCAAAAATATAGTCGGGATGATAATCGAGAATAACATTTTCTATATCACTAACCATATTTTCGGCAGTATATTCCGCATGCGTTCCAAAGCGCTCAAAGTGATAATCTACAAAGCCCTTTCCCGCATAAGTATGACCTACTCCGGACGAAAAAGAATAAGCCTTTTTGCCGCTGTATAGCTCTGTTCCGTCAGGATAGCCGAGGAAAATCACCTTTTCCTTAGGGATTCCGAGCTTTTCGAGAGCCTTGCACGCCTCGGTCTGGCGGGTATAAGCCGAATAGTATTTATCGCCGTTCGTTACAAACACAACGCGAACATCGGCTCCGTTTTTGTACATATACGGAAGCACCTGACCGGAGATAAGCAGATCGTCGTCTTCATGGGGGACGATAACCATTATCTTCTTGTCTTTGAACTGGGAATCATAGAAGCTGTTGTCCACACCGTCATTTGAATCCAGCTTATTAAGCTCGGTCTCATAAACGCAAACGGCCGCAAGAACAGCGAGCACAAGTGTCATAAGGACTATCAATGCCGCTCTTTTTTTCTTTTTTATTTTCTGAGCCATATCATTCCCCTGACCTTTCAACCGAGATTCTGTTTGTATTACTTTTTAGGTTTTTTGACCACAGTAACGCTGTCAACGCCGTAATATTCGGCAGCCCAAGCATTAAACCATTTGTTATTCGCGTTGTCGTTGGTGATATTTATCATATACGAATTGAGCGACCAATAGGACTTGCGTGTTTTGCTGCGCGGCAGCTTAATGTCCTTGACGCCCTCTGCTTTCTGCTCATATATCGCCTGCTCGACCTCTGCATAAGCGATGCTGTCGGATTTAAGAGCATAATATTCTCCGACATAGAGCACACCGAAGCCGAGAGCCACCAAAACCGAAAGCACGGCGGCAAACCTTTTGACACCGTCTGTTTTGCCGCTGAAAAGCTGAGCCGCCAAAACGAACGCGGCGCACGCAAACATTATATTCGCTCCGAAGAACGAGCGTGGAGGTGCTTCGGGCGAAAGTATAAGAACACCCGCAGCCGCCGCACCCGTGAGCAGATATATGCACGGCAGGAGCCAGTCAAGCTTATGGAGCTTTTTTCTTTTTATACACACAATCAACAGGACAACTATCAAAACCGCCAGCATAAGCAGCATGGCGCGCCATGTATTTGCCGTTACCTGCTTTATCGACCACTGCAAGTGCTTCACGATATTTCGCTCGCGGTGAGTATTATCAATACGCACTCTGTTGCCCGGAGCAAGAAGCAATATTCCGAAGCCAAATATAACTCCGAGCAGACCGGTAAAATGATGCGTCCTGACAGGCATTTTCTTTATCCTGAAATAGATGAGAAAAAGTATGACAGCTCCCATCGTTGCGCCGCCCATATTCTCGTTTGTCCATCCCGCGAAAACGCCGGCAATGAGCATAAGAACCGAGAGAAGGAGTTCTTTTGAGGCTTTAGGCTTTTCGGACTCTGCGCCATGAATACGGTAGAACATAAGAAAGGTCAGTATCCACACGGTTGTCCACAGATAATTGAACGCCGCGCTGTACCAGATGTAGGCCGAGGCGGGTCTGGTCATCCCAAGCCACTCAAAGGCATAAATAAAGACGAGCAACGGTATATTTATCGGTCGTTTATAGTTTGCGTGAAAATATATAAGCAGACCGAGTAAAGTGAAGAACAGCGAGTTCACAACATTGAAAACCGATTTGTCAAACAAAGTAAACAGCTGCAAAAGAAAATGCGCCGGTATTCTGCCGTTGCAGACTTTATAATGCGTCACCATGCCCGTAAAAATATCCCTTATTCCGGTCAGGCGCTCCGGCGTGCCCTTGACAACATGTCCGGTGTATTTGAAGAAATAGAGATAATCGTCGGCGGCATACCCTGTCATGCCGTTAAAAACGAGTATAAGACCGAACATAAGCGCTGCAATAGCGGCTACAGCCGTAACTTTTATTACCGTTTCACGACTTACGGTTACTTTTTGACTGTTCACTGCAATTTCCTCCGATTTTTCGGTAATAAAACCACCGTCTGACATCCTACCACAGCACGAAATATAATGCAATTAATTCTCGTTTACAATATAATTAAAAAACGGTTACATACAATGACAAAACTGTAACATTTTGTCTGTTGCTTCTTTTTACTTTATTTTGATGACATTGATAGTATATACATTCGTAATCTTTCTATAATTTCAGCCCGTTTTTTTAATATATAAAAATCCCGCCGAACCAATCGGCGGGATAAAAATATTTAAATTCAGCACTTTATGACAACATCGTTGGGGAAGAACTCGGGAAGATAAGCCTTGTGTGCCCACTTCATTTCCTCGAAGCACTTGTGCGCCTTCTCCCAGTCGCCGACAAGCGGATGCACAAGCAGCGCATTGAGAGCGGCTGACTCCGAACCGGTGGTAGCCGCTTCGACGGTGTACTTCTCATACGCCTTTACAACGCGCATAAGACCGATGATATGTCTGTTGTCTACCTTGTCTATAGCGACGGGCTCCGCGCCGTTCTTGCCGATAACCGCTGCTATTTCAAGCACATCGTCATCCTCCATGAAATCGACGGTGCCGTTGTTCTTGATATTGACTATCTGAACGTCGCGCTTATCGTTGGCGATGGAATCGATAAGAGAAACCGCGGCAAGAGAATACTTGTGACCGCCGCGCTGATCGAGAAGATCGGGCTTGGTGACAAGAGTCTCGTCGGAGTACATCTCAAGCAGATCCTCTTCAATCTCCATGCAGACGCGGGCGCGGCACTTCTCATCCTCCTTCTGATGCTGCAGCTTTGCATCTCTGCAATAATAATACTGGAGATAAGACGAAGGGATTCCGTGAACAGCGTTGAGGCAATCGAGCGAGAAGCCGTCATCCTTTATGTTCGCCATAACCTTTGTCGAGAAGCCCTGCGCGAGCATATCGTCAATAAGCTCCCTGCCGTCCTTTTTGACGGAGGTTATCCAGCTGAGGTGGTTAAGACCGACATATGTGATATCGCAATCATCGCCCATTGCTTCTTTTGTATCGTCAATCATATTGATCGGGACATTGCAAAGACCCATGCACTTGACATTGGTGTGATTGAGAACGAACTCGGTGATGATGCCGGAGGGATTGGTGAAATTGATAAGCCATGCGTCGGGGCAGATAGCCTCGATACGGTCGCAGATATGCTGCATTACCGGAATAGTGCGCAGAGCCTTGAAGAAGCCGCCGATACCGGTGGTCTCCTGACCGATGAGGTCATATTTGAGCGGTATGGTCTCGTCGAGATAACGGGCATGAAGCATACCGACTCTTATCTGAGTGACAACAAAGTCTGCGCCCTGAAGAGCCTCATCGAGGTTATCGGTGAGAAGAGTCTCGCACTCTATGCCCGCCTTCTTGAGCATTCTCAGGCAGAGGTTGCCGACTATCGTTCTCTTCCTCTCGTCGATATCCATAAAGGATATCTTCTTGAGCTTGAGCGAGGACTGAGCTTTTATGAATCCGTCCACAAGCTCGGGGCAATATGTGCTGCCCGAACCGATGACCGCTACTGTAATTTCTTTCATATATACTACTCCCTTTTCTGTAAAAAATCCTTATTTATACTGCCTGAATATCCAGTTTATGCAGCCGGTAACAGGTTCTTTGTCGAGCTTTATAAACTTCAGCTTCCTTCCGCTCATCTGCTGCGCATACCCGTGCAGCTTTTTTATATAGGCATCGTTCGGAAGCTTTGTGTGCATTGAACCGGAGAGGACGACCTCGATCTCGTCGCCGTCAAACTCCATTTGCCTTGCAAGCGCCGCGATGAACTGTGCGCCTCGCTTTGCCATCTCATCCGTCTTAAAAAGCGCGGGAGCGTCGCCCATTTCCGCCGCCTTGAAAAATGAGCTTATAAGCGTCCTGATATAAAGCGGAGCTTCCTCCGTCTCAAGCTTTGCGACCGTTCCGACAAACTCCTCACGCGAAGCAATGCCGAAAGCGTCGTAATACATCTTTGTGATAAGCGTTGGTTCGAGTCCGAGATAGACCTCATCGTATATGAGTCTGAACGCAGTCTGAGCTATCCAGTTGCCGTTGCCCATATCGCCGGAGCACTCGCTGAGCCCGCCGAGCTGGAGCATATTGCCACTTGAATCGATCGCGTTGCAGCAGGTGCCGGTTCCGCAGTTATAGCCAATTGCCGCGCCGCTCTCCGAGCCCGCCTGAACGACAATGAAGCCGTCATTATAGATAGCAAAGTTTCGAAGCCCTTTTTCGGAGAGCTTCTCGCACATGATGTCATGCTGGAACGGATGATCGATTCCCGCAAGACCCATCAGCGAAAAGGCTACATCGTCAAGAGATATTCCCGCTTCACCGACAAGCCTTGTTATGCCGTTCCATATAACCTCACTCGCCTCATCGAACGCGCCCTCGAGATTCTCATGGTTGCTTCCCGTCCCATAGACCGTTTTGACCGTATTTTTATTCTCATCAAAGAGAGCGAATGCCGTCTTTGTTCCGCCTCCGTCAACACCGATGTAAAAGCTCATTCACCTTTCTCCTCATCACTGAAAAACTCTTCGCAGATCTCCTCCGCGTTATATCTGCTGCGCCTCGCGGGAGCTCTGTCTATCCACATGCCGTTTGTGAAATCGGGCACGGGCACGGGCATACTGCCCATTGCTATCGACTGCTCCGAAAGGCAGGTTATAGCCATCCATGTTGCCGCGTCATAGACATCTATCGGAGGCTCAAGGTCATACATTGCGCTCTCGACAAATGCGGAGAAAACAAGATAGTCCATGCCGCCGTGACCGTGCTGCACGCTTTCGGAGGCATAGGTTTTCCAAAGCGGATGCTCGTATTTTTCGAGATATTTTTCAAACGGCTCCCAGCTGTGCATCCAGTCGCCGTCTTCGTGCTTAGTCACGCCGTCGATATAGATTCCGTCTGCATCCTCGTTATAAGCCGCACGGGTGCCGTGAATCTTGTAATTGCGCGAATACGGACGCGGAAGTGTGCAGTCATGCACGAGCGTTATTGTCTCGCCGTGGGCACATTTTATCATAGTAGTGACTATATCGCCCTGATTGAATTTATAATCTGCAAGGTCATAATCCTCGCCCTGCGTGTTCTTGAGCCATGTGTTGAGTCCGCACGCCTTGCTCGCCATTGAGGTGAGAGTGAGGAAGCGGTTGCCGCGGTTGATGTGCAGTGCCTTTGATATCGGACCGAGCTGATGGGTAGGATAAAGCTCGCCGTTGCGGTTCTTGAAATTATGTATTCTGCCGTGGCGGTTTTCGCGTCCGAGACCGATCTCGTCTCTGAGGTCATGCTCATAGCCGCCCTGCATATGCACGACTTCGCCGAAAATACCCTCACGCATCATGCGCAGGAGTGCCATCTCGTTGCGGTCATAGCAGCAGTTTTCAAGGAGCATACAGAACTTGCCTGTCTCCTCCGAGGTTCTGACAAGCTGCCAGCACTCCTCAATGGACGCCGCGCCGCCGACCTCCATGGCGACATGCTTGCCCGCCTTCATGCAATCGACCGCTATACGGGCGTGGGTTATCCAAGTAGTGGCAACCATAACAGCCTTGATATCGTCACGCTTGAGCAGCTCTTTATAATCGAGATACATATCGGGCTCCTCACCCGTTCTCTTCTTGACTATCTCAACTCCGCGGCGCGCTCTGTCCTCATACTTATCGCAAACCGCGACGACCTTAACGCCGTCGATGCACAGAAGCTCGCCGAGGTTGCCCTGACCGCGTCCGCCGAGACCTATTATTGCAAAATTAGTCTGTTTTATCTCCATGTTCAATTCCTCCGTAGGGATTTTTACAACACATTCGGCTCATATGTCGAGTGTTATTATAATACTTTATTGACGATACTGCAAGGTAATTGGCAAAAATAAACCGCGTTTCAGAGAATATTATCGAGTATCTCTATCACATGTGCCACTGCGCCGTCATTGTTCGAGCGCACGACATAATCGGCGTGCTCAAGAGCCTCGGGAGAGCCGTTCTTCGGGACAAATCCGGCTTTCGCAGCAACGAGCATTTCAATGTCGTTATATCCGTCGCCCACGGCAAAGGTTCTGTAATGCGGGACGCCGAGAGCGTCTGCAAGGGAGAGCAGACCCGTGCCCTTGTCCGACCCTTTCTTCATAACCTCGATATATCCGCCGTTTGTCGGCAAAAAAGCGGGATCGTCAAAATTCTCGCGCATAAACGCCTGCACCTCCTGCGAGACGCCCTCTGCGGCAAACATTGCCTTTGCCCAGGGGAACTCAGTCTCTGACGGGTCGCCGACAACCCTATAGGGTATGCCCTGACTTGTGAAATGACGGTGAGAAATGTCATCAAGATGTATTGCATATGTGCTGTCAAACGGATACATTTCTATCGAGACATCCGGAAACCTTTCCATTATCGCCCTGACGAACGGTATGCCCTGTTCCGCCTCTATGCCGTTTACGAACACCGGCTCGTTTTTTTCATAGTCATACGCCATGGAACCGTTTGTCAGCAGAACGGGGGCGTTGATATAAGACGGGTCATAGAGATGAAAGCCCTGGTATGTTCTGCCGGTGCAGACCGTAAAATATCCGCCCTCGGCGATAAAATAGGCTATCGCCGAACGGACATCATCGGTTATTATTCCGTCGTCGTTCTTGAGTGTGCCGTCAAAATCGCTCGCTATGAGCACTTTTTCAAACTTTCCCAAAGCACTTCCTCCGCACAATAAATTCGCGCTAAAATGATAACATTTAAGGGTATCAAAGTCAATTGAATTGCCCGTCTTTTTGCGTTTTCTTTTTTGCGCGAAGTTGAAAAATCTGATAATAGTGATATACTATATAGTCAGGGACGAAGATAGAAAAATTCTTTGCAAAGGAGAAGTCATATGATAAAGGATATTCTTTCGCCGCACAGGGCGCTGCTCAGCGACCATACCGAGCTGCGTGCGCAGAAGAACACCTCTCGCGGAGTGTCGATGCTCGGCGGAAATCTCGTCGGCAACGCTCGCACGGAGAAGAGCGGAATAAACGCAAGAGTATACAAAAACGGAGTTTACGGCTTTGCTTCAAGCGCGGAGTACTCGGAGGAGAGCATAAAAAATGTGCTCAAGGCAGCAAGCGACAACGCAGTGTTTTTAAGCTCAAGAGTCAGCCGCGAGGCGAAAATAATCAAGCCTATTCCCGCCGGAATAAAGACGATGAACGGCGACATAAACGACTGCGAGCAGAAAATATATATCGAATTTGCAAAAGAGATCGACGAATATATCGCAAAGAAATATCCCGATCTCGTCAGCCGCTCGATAAGCATCAGGTCGGATTCAATGGAAAAAAGGCTCTGCGTCAACGACGGATTCGATTCGTATTCGCTCGTGCCGCGAAGCTTTGTCTATGTTTTTCTGACTGCCGAAGCCAAGGACGGCACAAATGTTGAGCTTTATAAAGTATTCGGCGGGCGCGGATTCTTCACCGATGTGTTCTCCTCCCCCGACGAGCTTTTCGGCGGCATAGACATGCTTTACGAAAACCTTATGAAAAAGGCGGAGGGCGTATATGCGGACGCGGGATACAGAGATGTCGTGATGCATCCTAACCTCGCGGGAATACTCGCGCACGAGGCGGTCGGTCACACGGTTGAAGCCGATTTGGTGCTCGGCGGTTCGGTTGCGGCGCACTGCATGAACAAGCAGGTCGCAAGCGAGCTTATAACCATGGTCGATTTCGCTCACACCCTGCCGGACGGCTCACCCGCTCCCCTGCCCGTTCTCGTCGATGACGAGGGCACTCCTGCGGAGGATGCAATTCTCATAAAAGACGGCATTCTCAGAGGATACATGAACAGCCGCGAGAGCGCGGAGCATTTCGGAGTCAAACCGCAGGGCAACGCGAGAGCTTACGCATTCTCGGACGAGCCGCTTATCAGAATGAGAAACACCGCGATTCTGCCCGGCAAGGACAAACTTGAAGACATGATAGCCTCTATAGACGACGGTTATTTTCTCACTGAGACCAACAACGGTCAGGCAGACACGACCGGCGAGTTCATGTTCGGCGTCTGCATGGGATATGAGATAAAGCGCGGCAAGCTCGGCAGAGCCATAAGAGACACCACGATATCGGGCATAGCTTTCGATATGCTCAAGACTGTCGATATGCTCTCCGACGACATGGTGTGGACCTGCTCGGGCATGTGCGGCAAGAAACAGCCGATGCCCGTCGGAATGGGCGGTCCCGCCGTCAAATGCAAAGTAAATATCGGCGGACGCTGAGAAAGGAGCGATACAAATGACTGATATATATGAGATAGCGAAATATACACTTAAAGCACTCAAAGATTGCGGAGCAGACGAGGCTCAGTGCACCGTCAGCAGAAGTAAAAAGGACGAGCTGAATGTTGACGGCGGAAAGTTCAGCCTGATGCGCTCCACATTCAACACGAGTATCTCGATGAAGGCGATAAAAGACGGCAAAAAGGGCGTCACAAGCATAAATCAGGCAACAAAAGAAGCAATTGACGAAGCTGCGGCTCAGTGCATCGCCGCAGCGGAATCCTCCGTTCCCGATGAAGCCGAGCAGGTAGCACCCTTCACGGCAAAAGCCGAATACAAAACCGGAATTTTCGAGCCTGACCTTGACAGACTGTTTGACAGGATAGAGGAATTCATGAGTCAGACCGAAAAAGAATATCCGAAAATCATTCTCGAGCAGCTTATCTCCGACTATGAGCACAGCGAAAAGCTCTACATGAACACCAACGGAACAAGCCTCAGATACGAGCACGGAGAATACTCTTTTAACACGATGTTCTCCGCACACGAGGGTGAAAAAGCCTCGTCATTTAACGGATATTTCTGCGCACTTGACAATCTCGACAAGCCGTTTATGGATTCAGGAATGCAGAGGCAGCTGCTCAAAGAGAGCGAGGAACAGCTAAACACCGTTTCTCCGAGCGAAAAATTTGTCGGCAAGGTAATTTATTCCCCCGACTGTTTCAACGAGCTTTTGCAGACGGCACTCGAAAACTTTGCATCGTCCGGCGTGCTTATAGACGGCACATCTCCCTGGAAAGACGCGCTGAATACGAAAGTAGCGAGCGAAAAGCTGAACCTCAGAAGCGTTCCGCTCGACGACAGAACGGTTGTCGGTCAGCGTTTCACCTCCGACGGATACCCTGCCGAGAATATGGACATCATTGTTGACGGCATCCTCAAAACTTTCATTCTTTCGCAGTACGGAGCGAACAAGACCGGCTTCCCGCGTGCGCTCAACGGAGGAAGCAACCTTGAAGTTCTCCCCGGAGACAAAACGCTCGATGAAATGATATCCGGGATAGACAGAGGGCTGATAGTCAACCGCTTCTCCGGCGGTCAACCGTCCTCAAACGGCGATTTTTCCGGAGTTGCAAAGAACAGCTTCCTTATAGAAAACGGCAAAGTCAGCTCTGCGGTCAGCGAGACTATGATAAGCGGCAATATTATCAATATGCTCAACAGTATCGTTGCAATATCCAGGGAGCAGACTACGGACGGGCTCTCGTTCATGCCGTGGGCGGAATTCGACGGAGTTACGGTATCCGGAAAATAAAAAATTTCCTGCGGCTTTTATGTATTTTAAACCGCAGGATGCACATAATTATACAGGCAGCCGAAGCTGATATTATTTCGGGCGCTTTTAAATGAAGAAGCTACTGTTTATTATCTTTTCAACAGCGCATTTCAGCATTTGCTGCCTTTGACGGAGCCGGAGCTCTGCGGGTGTGGTTGACAGCCCGCAGACCCGGCTCTTTCGCTAATGAAAAAAGGGAGCTTTAAAAGCCCCCTCTTTACTCCTGCCTATTCATCGCTCAACGCCTACACCGTCACCGACAGTCACCGAATCGCCGTTTTCGCTTGTGCGTACAAAGATGACATCATCCGAGGCCCCCACTGTTTTTGCAGCACTGTCGGAGCTCTTTTCTGCATTTTCGAGGCTGTCGCGTGTCCGCTTTGTCCCGAAAATGTTTCCGGCTCTCTGAATACCTTGATTCACCTGCTTTACGGATTTAAAAAACACGAGTGATGCCATGGCGTAAGAAGCTTTTACGCCCGATAAATTTTCGATATTGCGATAAAGCTTCCAATAATATTTCAGCAACTCGCTCTTGCGTGTGGAAGAAATGGCTCCGGCACGAACGCGGTACTTTGCAAGAACCTCGTTGAGTCCGTATGCACGGTCACATTCGCGCATCATTTTCAGCCAAAGTGCAAAATCGTTGCGCTTCCTTATATCCGGAACATAAAACTTTCCGAGCTTTGACGCATCATAGATAACAGTCAGATTGCCTATCGGATCGCCCTGATAAAGCATCGAAGAATAGGTCACGCTTTTCGGCGCGGAAACAATGATTCCCATACGCTCGCCGCATTCGTCTATTTTTTCATATGCAGTATATGTAAATTCGTATCCCGTTTGCTCCATGAAGTCTATCTGCCTGCGAAGCTTGTCCGGAAACCAGATATCATCACTGTCAAGGAATGCGATATAATCACCCTGCGCAGTGTTTATCGCTCTGTTGCGCGCCGCCGCGGGACCGAGGTTGACATCGGTTTCGAGCAAATGTATTCTGTTGTCGCTTGCTGCAATGCTGCGCACCGTATTGACCGTACCGTCCGTAGATTTATCATCGGCAACGATAAGCTCCCAGTTACGGTAGGACTGATTCTGCACGGATCTTATGCTCTCTGCGATATAGTCCGCGCAATTATACGCCGGCATTATGATTGAAACCAGCTTTTCTACCATTTAAATCTCCCTTTTGCGGCTCTGCCGCACACATCCGATTGATGCGTAATATCTTGCGTTTACATTCTATCACATTTTGTCACATTATTCAACCGACAGAAGCAGGTAAATTGCGCGTTATTTGCCGAGATTTTCATAAAACGCTCTGTGTTGCACCATATAGGCACAAAACCAATACAATGGTACAACAAGTCACACACTTTTTCAACGCGCATAATGCACAAAAAAACACCGTCTGATTTTACATATAAATAAGGCTTACTTTATATTGAAAAGCTCCCGCTCATAGCGTATAATAGCGTATAATTAACGCAGTGTTGTCCCCGTCGGGGGCGACACTCTTTCAATGGAGACGAAAACATGAAAAATACGGCAAAGGCAAGCGACCTCAGACTTATTGATCCTGTCATAAACAAATATAAAAGCACCGCCGGCTCGCTTATAACCGTCCTGCAGGAAATTCAGGATATTTACGGCTATCTGCCCGAGGACGCACTGTGCCATGCGGCGATTGAGCTTGGCATAACGCCGGCAACCGTTTTCGGCGTTGCGACTTTCTATGCGCAGTTCCGTTTTACGCCGGTCGGCAGATATTTTATAATGCTTTGTCAGGGGACGGCATGTCATGTCAACGGCTCCGAGATGATAGAAAAAGCCGTGTTTGAAACGCTCGGCATACACGACGGGGAATCAACTCCCGACGGGCTTTTTACACTGAAAACCGTCGCCTGTCTCGGCTGCTGCTCGCTCTCCCCCGTTATGATGATAAATTCCGAGACATACGGCAGTCTGACTCCTCAGAAGGTCAGAGAGATAATTTCCGAAAAGACAAAGGAGGCAGGCGCCGATGTATAAGATAAAAATCGGAGAAGGCAGCTGCGGCATCTCGGCGGGAGCCGGAAAGATACATAAGCTGCTCGATGAAAAGAACAGCGGGAATTATACGGTTCACTCAGTCGGATGCATCGGAATGTGTTTTCTTGAGCCTATTGTTGATGTCTATGACGGCGATACGCTCACGGCGAGGCTCGTTAAAGTAAGTCCCGATGACATTGACAAAATTATAAGCTTCACGGAAAGCGGCGACATGTCGCAGATAAGTGCCCTTGTTATATCCGACGAGGACAAAGGCTTTCTTGAAAAGCAGACCCGCATAGCTCTGCGCGGGTGCGGAATAACCGAGCCGGAGAGCATTGAGGATTATGAAAAGCACGGCGGATACACGGCGCTTTCAAAGGTTCTCAAAACAATGACGCCCGAACAGGTCATTGAAGAGATAAAAATTTCCGGGCTCGCCGGACGCGGAGGCGCGGGCTTCCCGACATGGTTCAAATGGAACGCCGCAAGACAGAGCGCGGGGGACGAAAAATATCTGATATGCAACGCAGACGAGGGCGATCCGGGTGCTTTTATGGACAGAGCTGTTATTGAAAGCGACCCGCATGCTCTGATAGAAGGTATGCTTACAGCGGCGTATGCGATAGGCGCAAAAGAGGCAATAGTCTATGTCCGCGCCGAATATCCTCTGGCTATAAAAAGGCTTCGCAACGCAATTGAACAGGCTGAGAAAAAGGGCTATATAGGCGAAAATATTCTTTCTTCCGGCTTCTCGTGCAAATTCAGAATCAAGGCAGGCGCGGGAGCATTCGTCTGCGGCGAAGAGACGGCTCTCATTGAATCCCTTGAGGGTCAGCGCGGTATGCCGCGCCTCAAACCGCCGTTCCCCGCGCAGTCGGGATATATGAATAAGCCATCGAACATAAACAATGTTGAGACCTTCGCGAATGTAACTTGGATAATCAACAACGGCGGAGAGGCGTTTGCCGCCATAGGCACCGATGGCAGCAAGGGCACGAAGGTTTTTGCGCTGACGGGCAAGATAAATCGCGGCGGACTTGTTGAAATTCCGATGGGCAGGACGCTTCGGGATGTTATTTTCGATATCGGCGGCGGAATACGCGGCGGAAAAAAATTCAAGGGAGTTCAGCTCGGCGGTCCGTCGGGCGGATGCATCCCCGCGCAGCTTGCCGACACCGTTATAGACTACAGGGCTCTTTCGGCAACTGGCGCGATAATGGGCTCGGGTGGAATGGTCGTTATGGACGAGAGCACCTGCATGGTGCGCATGGCGAAATTCTTCCTCGATTTCACAACGAACGAGTCGTGCGGAAAGTGCGTCCCCTGCCGTATCGGCACTATGAGATTAAAAGAGACTCTTGAGCGGATCTGCCAAGGCAAAGGCAGAGACGGAGATATCGAACTGCTTGAAGAGCTGTGCGCCCAGATAAAGGACGGCTCGCTCTGCGGACTCGGTCAGACTGCGCCCAATCCCGTGCTCACGACGCTCAGATATTTTCGCGACGAATACGAGGCTCACATAAAAGAACACCGCTGCCCAGCCGGAGAATGTCCTGAGCTGATAAGCTATCACATAGACTCGGATAAGTGCCGCGGATGTACGCTGTGCAGCAAAAAATGCCCGGTCGGCGCGATATCAGGCGAAGTGAAAAAGCCGCATAAAATAGACAGCGACCAATGCATCAAATGCGGCAGCTGCAAGGCGGCGTGCCGCTTCGACGCGATATTTATAAAGTAAGGGGGGTGTGATGATGAAAGAGTATATTACATTGACCGTTGACGGAAAAAGCGTAAAGGTTGAAAAGGGTTCGACGCTGCTCGAAGCTGCAAGAAAAGCGGGCGCGGATATCCCAACTCTCTGCCATGACGAACGGGTCAAGCCATACGGCGCGTGCGGCATGTGCGTCGTGGAGTGCAATGGCAGCCCGAAGCTGATGCGCTCCTGCGCCATCGAAGCCGCCGACGGAATGGAGATTATAACAGAGTCGGACAGAATAAACAGAGCAAGAAGATTCTCGCTCGAAATGCTGCTTTCGGATCACACAGGAGACTGCAAAGCTCCATGCTCTCTCGCCTGTCCCGCAGGCACCGACTGTCAGGGCTATGTAGGGCTTATTGCAAACGGCGAAAATGCGCAGGCTCTGTCGGTAATAAAAGGCAGGATTCCCCTGCCCGCGTCCATAGGCAGGGTATGTCCGCATCCGTGCGAGAAAAAATGCAGACGCGGACTCGTCGAAGAGCCTGTATCTATAGCCGCGCTCAAGGCGTATGCGGCAGATCGCGACCTTGAAAGCGGAAATATGTTCATGCCTGAAGTTGCCGAACCGACGGGCAAAAAGGTCGCGATTATAGGCGGCGGTCCCGGCGGAATATCGGCGGCGTATTATCTCGCCATAAAGGGACACAGTGTCACCGTTTTCGATATGATGCCGAAGATGGGCGGTATGCTCCGCTACGGCATACCGCAATACAGACTGCCGAAGGAAGTGCTTGACAGGGAATTATCACTCATTGAAAAGCTCGGTGTTGAGTTCAGAAATAATATAAAAATCGGCAGAGATATTTCTCTTGATGTATTGAACAAAGAATACGATGCAGTAATCGCCGCCCCCGGAGCGTGGTCGAGCACAAAAATGCGGGTTGACGGCGAGAACGCCGAAGGAGTATTCGGAGGAATAGATTTCCTGCGCTCCGTGATACTCGGCTCACCCGTTGATATCGGAAAGCGCGTAGCCGTATGCGGCGGAGGCAACACGGCGATGGACGCCTGCCGCACGGCAGTCCGCCTCGGCGCGGAAAAAGTTTATATAATCTACCGCCGCACCCGCAGCGAGATGCCCGCAGACGCGCTCGAAATCGATGAGGCTCAGGAAGAGGGCGTAGATTTCAGATTCCTCACAAATCCCGATAAAATACTGACGCGGGACGGCAGGGTCTGCGGAATAAAGCTTCAGACAATGGAGCTCGGGGAACCCGATGCGAGCGGCAGAAGAAAACCCGTTCCGATAGAGGGAAACTTCGAGACTCTCGAAGTTGACAGCGTGGTAATGGCTATCGGGCAGAAGCCCGAGCTCAGCGGATTTGAAGAGCTTGACAAGACCTCCCGCGGCACGATAAGCGCAGACGAGGACACATTCAGAACGAATATAAGCGGCGTATTTGCAATCGGCGACGCTACGAACAAAGGTGCAGATATCGCCATATCCGCTATAGGCGAAGCGCAGAAGAGCGCGGCGGTTGTTGACAGCTATCTTCGCGGCAGTATCGTGGGCTACAAGAAGCCGATACTTGTCGAGAGAGGAATAACCGAGAACGACCTTGCGGACAGAGAGCATATCGCGCGCGAAAAGATGCGCGTGCTCCCCGCAGACGAGCGAAAGCACAGCTTTGCCGAGGTTGCACTCGGTCTTACTGACGAGCAGGCGCGGCGCGAGGCTTCGCGATGTCTTGAATGCGGATGCCTCGACTTTTACAGATGCAAGCTCATAAGCTATGCAAATAAATACAATGCCGATTTTGAGCGGTTCGCGGGTCAGAAATCGCCTGCAAAGAAGGATACGGGACACAAATACATTCTGCGCGACTCGGGCAAATGCATTCTCTGCGGACTTTGCGTGCGCATATGCTCACAGGTCATGGGGGTCGGCGCAATAGGTCTCGCCGGAAGGGGCTTCACGACTGTTGTCTCGCCCGAGTTCTATAAATCGCTCGGAGATTCACAGTGCATCTCATGCGGACAGTGCGTATCTCTCTGCCCGACGGGCGCACTTGTTGAAAAGGTTCCGTTTAAAAAGGATATTCCTCTACACGAAAATTGCACCGCATCGCACTGCATCGGCTGCGCCGCAAAATGCGCAATAAATGTTTTTTCGAGCGGCAGCTCGATAACGCGGTGCGAGCCGGCAAACGGAGATATCATCTGCACATACGGCAAGTTCGGTTTGAGCAAGCTCGCCAATGCCGACCGGCTGAAGGTCTGCAAATCGGGCGAAGAATCTATTTCTCTTGAACGCGCTGCGGAGATAACGGCGGAGAAAATAGATTGCTTCTCCCCCGCCGAGATTGCCGTCACGGTGTGCGAGAATATGACCGACAACGAACTTGAAAAAGCTGCGGAACTCAGCAAAAAACTCGGCTGCGCTCTTATTGACATGGGCAACATCGACCGAGATATCAGCGCAGATGACTGCGAAAGATTTGAAAAACTCTTCGGCGCGGATTTTCATATCGGTGCAAACCGCGAAAAGGCTTTGTCTCTCGGTGCAGTCGATTCGGCTGCTATTGATTTTTCAAAAATCAAGGCTGTTATCTCATTCGGCGGCAAGACTCCCGATGGTGATGTTGATTTTGCCGCAGTTCAGTCAGCAAGCGAAACGGGCGATGTTTCACTGCCGCTTGCGCTGTCTGTCGAATGCGGGGGCACGGTCGGTGAAGCAGATATTTCGCCCGCGCTGAACCCGACATACAAAAACGAGGAGATAATCGACGCGATAATCAAAAAAATAAAATAAACACTGACGGAGCCACCATATTTCAGCGGCTCCGTTTTTTGCATAAATACACACATAAATTCATAGGATAACACCGAGGTGATATTATGCAATCATCGCGGCTAAAGCCCTTGATATTCTTAGCGATTCCGCTCGCGGTCGGCGGTCTTGCGGCTCTGTTTTCAGCGGGCAGCATGGACAAATTTTACGCGCTGAATCAGCCGCCGCTCTCCCCGCCCGGATGGCTGTTCCCAATCGTCTGGGGCATACTGTATGTTCTCATGGGCACAGCATCGTATATAGTCTACAGCTCGAACGCACCGGAGATAAGCAAGAAAAAAGCTCTCGAGCTTTATCTCGTCCAGCTCGGGCTCAATTTTCTTTGGCCGATACTGTTTTTCACTTTCGGGCTCTGCACCGCCGCAGCAGTTCTTATCGTTATTCTCTGGGTTCTCATTCTTTTGACGCTTCTGTATTTTTACAGAATATCAAAAACCGCAGGCTATCTGATTGTCCCATATCTGTTGTGGGTAACATTCGCGGCGTATCTCAATATTGCAATATGCATTATAAACTAAAATACACCTCCCGACGGCTTTTGAAGTCGAGCGGGAGGCATTGATTTTATCAGAAATATTTCGGCAGATAATCACCGTGAGCCTCGATGAGATCATCGCACAGGTGAACGATTTCATCTATCGACAGCTCGGATGAGGTGTGCGGATCGAGCATAGCGGCCTGATAGATATAATCTTTCTTCTGAGTCACAGCCGCCTCGATAGTAAGAAGCTGGACATTTATCATCAGATTGTTCATTGCGGCGAGCTGAAGCGGCAGCGGCTCCTGACGGCAGGGTTGGATACCGCATTTGTTCACAAGGCACGCGACCTCGACGCAGGCATCGGACGGAAGATTGGGAATGAGTCCCCTGTTTATGACATTGCCGCCTATCTTATACGGAATGTCCGTGACGATGGCTTCCATAATATAAGAGGCATATTCTCTGGTACGCTCATGCGAGACCTTGTCGTGGATATAATTATCCTTCTCGTTCTTCCAGTTCTTTATCTGCTCGACGCAGCGTCTCGGATATTCATCGAGCGGAATGTTGTATCTCTCGATAAGCTCTGGATACTTTGCCTTGATAAAGAAATTGTTATATTCGGCGTTGTGCTCGCTCGACTCGGTGCAGTAATAGCCGAAGCGTCTTATGTATTCAAATCTCACGAGGTCGTTATGGTCTGTAACGCCGCTTTCGAGCACTTCTATAGCTCTTTTTCTTATTTCGGGATAGAGATCCGTGCCGTCCGCATCCTCTATTTCAAGCAGCCAGCCCATATGGTTTATTCCCGCGATGCGCTCGCGGACAGGCTCGCTGTATTTGATATCAAGCTTATCAAGGAGTCCTCTCGAGCAGGTCTGCACGGAGTGGCAGAGTCCGACCGACTTCACGCCGGAATACCTGCCGAGCCAGCCTGCAAGCTGAGCCATGGGATTGGTGTAATTGAGAAAATATGCGTTCGGGCAGACTTCTTTCATATCGTCGGTGAAATCCTTGAGGACGGGAATAGTGCGCAATGCTCTGAAGATTCCGCCGATGCCGTTCGAGTCCGCGATAGTCTGGCGAAGTCCGTATTTTTTCGGCACTTCAAAGTCAATTATCGTGCACGGATCATAGAGCCCGACCTGAATGGCGTTTATGACAAAATCCGCCCCGCGAAGCGCGTCCTTGCGTTCTCCGACTCCGAGATATTTGCTGACCGAAGCACGGTTTTCGTTTATGTTCCTGTTGAGCGCAGTGACCATGAGGTAAGACTCTTCGAGTCTCTCGGGGTCGATGTCATAAAGCGCGATATCGCACTCGCGCAAAGCGGGAGTGAGCATAATATCGCCGAGGACATTTTTTGCAAACACGGTGCTTCCGGCACCCATAAAAGTTACTTTCATAAAGGACCTCTTTTCTGTTATTTTTATCCGCCTTTATTATAACCGCTGTTTTTGCCGGTGTCTACATATATTTAAACTCCGCCGAAAAATTGCAAAATCTGCGGCGGAGCTTCTGTTCGGTTAAAAGCACCTTGCGATTTTATTTGTCATCGTAAGGGCTGCCTTTTGTTACTCCCCTTATTCCGGACACGACGAGCACGACCGCCAAAACTACGGTTAGCACCCACGGTCTGATATCATCGCCGTTGAAAGCCAGAACAAAGAAAGCAACTATCGCCGCAACGCCTATCAAAAGCTGAGCGGCAGACGCTATCTTGTACCAGTTAATTTTCATAATTATCCCCCCGGCTGAATTTTCGGGGTTCAGTATAGCACATTGATAAAGCGGTTTCAATGAGTTAAAAGGCAAAAACGGCAGTTTTTTGAAAAAGTATGCAAAAAAGCACTTACTTTTCTTGAATGAGAGCAAGGTGTTTGAGCCTCAAACCTGCGTCAACGACGCAAAAACGAAAGCTCCGGCAGCGTGTCTTTCTCCACGACGGACTTGAGCATATCCGAAAACCCCTTGGGGTCGCGTATCTGATACTGCATATGGTTATACCCCTCGAATATGGGATAATTGGCGTGCGGATAGGCTTTTATCACAGCGTCACGGTACTTGAAATGCTCCTCGATGCTGCCGAACTCAAAGTAAGCGTGCCTTTGAAGCTCCTCGGAAAGCTGCGGAAAGGGCTTGTCCTCCAGGCTGTCTGCAAGCTGTCTGTGAAGATTGCCGTAGCGCAGCTCCCTGCCTGCCGCGATAAAGTAAGGCTTGATTGCCTCATCGTCGCACCAGAGTATCTTTTTAAGCGTTCCGCCCTTCGACCAATACAGGCTTTTTATCGCAAAATAGAGAAACGGCGTCATAATTCGGCGCGTCGGCAATGCTATTTGCGCGAACTGTCCGCCGTCAAAGAAAACGTGACCGACAGGCAGCTTTGTCTGCTCCAAAAACGCCGCAGCTAAATCGGCTCCTATGGATGACGCAACCACGAGCGCAAGGCTCTCTATACCCTGCTCGCGCAGAAAAGACTCGACCTGACGAACCTCATCTGTCTTGCCTGCATATTTCTGACTCTCGCAGTACACCGTGGATGTCGGCATTATACAGAAATATTTTTCCTTCAAATGCTCCGCAACAGGCTCGCTGCTCTCGCCGACAACGCCCATCGCATGAAAAAACAGCACCGCCGGAGCTTGTTTGTTTCCCAGTGTTTTAAATTCCATAATGGCAATACCTCATTTCAACAGCGCGACAAGCGCACCGGCAATAAACCAGCCTTATTTTCGGTTCAAAGCAATGTGACTATCCCCGCGCTCAGGGCGGCGATAACTGCAAACAGCGGAATACCGCGCACAAATGAGCCGATGTGCTTGTTCGGATCCTGATAAGTCTCTTTTTCCTGCAAAAATGAAAAGCGGATGCGCTTGGTGTTGCGCCACCAGATAAGGTCGATTATCAACAGATCAAACAGCCCAAGTCCCTCGCCGAGCAGGAGAAAATATAAAAACGCCGAAAGATAGCCGTCAAAGGCAAGGCTTTTTTTGAAAACAAGTCCAATCACCGAGAACACGACAGTGAAAAGGACGAGATTGCTCAATAGAATTACGGGTATGGATTTCGCCTTCGGAACCTCATCTCCGAGCCTTTCGCGGACGGCGGTCTGCACCGCGTCGGGGTAAGAGCGCAGACCGGCAAGATTTTTCTTGTCCGTCCCCGTGCCGAGAAAGCACATGCCCCAGTACAGTAAATAAAATACAGGTATGATAAACCACTTCATTGTCTTTTCCTCCCTTGACTTCTTGCGACAAGCAGCAATGCGCCGCCTTTTTTGAACGCACAGCATCCTCTTCAGCTCAAAGCCACATCCAAAACCATCATTATGCTGAATCCGAGCGCAAAGAAAACCGTGCCGACATTGGAATGCCGTCCTTGCGACATTTCCGGTATCAGCTCCTCCACGACCACATAGAGCATGGCTCCCGCCGCAAAGCTCAGCAGATACGGCAGTGCCGGAATAACGAGATGTGCAGCGAGTACGGTAAGCGCTGCGCCAATCGGCTCAACGACGCCGGAAAGAACTCCGCCGAGAAAGGCCTTTCCCTTGCCTTCTCCCTCAGCTCTGAGCGGCATCGAGATAATTGCGCCCTCCGGAAAGTTCTGGATGGCAATACCTATGGACAGAGCAAGTGCGCTTGCCGCCGTAATCTGAGCGCTCCCTGAAAGAAAACCCGCATATATCACGCCGACAGCCATGCCTTCAGGGATGTTGTGCAGCGTGACTGCCAGCACCATCATCGCCGTGCGGCTCAAATTGCTGCGCGGTCCCTCCGTCTGCTCACTTCCGACATGGAGATGAGGAATAATGCGGTCGAGGGCAAGCAGGAAAAGCACACCGAGCCAAAAGCCCGCAAACGCCGGAACAAAGCTCAGCTTGCCCATGTGCTCAGACTGCTCGATAGCCGGAATCAGCAGGCTCCAGATGGAGGCTACCACCATTACGCCTGCGGCAAAACCCGCAAGTGAACGCCGCACCAGCTCGCCGAGCGAGTGCTTCATAAAGAGCACACATGCCGCGCCTGCCACCGTCCCGAGAAACGGAATCGTTATCCCCCAAAAAGCATTCATTACAGCTTCGCCTCCCTTTGAGTCTGTCGGTAATTTCTCCGATATCCCGCCTCATCGCGGTATTCGGGGTGTTCTTTGAGATACGGGTCTTTGTCGCCGCAGACGGTATAGTCGCACTTACATCCGTCCACACAGGTGCTCGTTCTCACAAGGCGTGCGCGGATGAGCTCCATTGAGGCGTAATCCACATTGCACAGGGCGGGCATAATCTCCGTAAGACCGTGCTTTTTCGCAAACTCCGCCGCGGGACATGCCGTAAACTCATAATATATAGGCTTGCTTTCACTGTATGGCGCAACATTCATCTCATAGTCGTGCCACCGATCGCAGCCGTCCTTCGCCCTTGTAAACGCCTTATACATGAGCCTTCGCCAAAACGGCTTATTGCAGTCAACAAATTTCAGCCTGCTGAACGAAGGCAGGATAAGATTTTCCTCGATCTCCTCGATCTCGCGAAAAGACGTGACTGCTTTGCAGACGGCGTAATAGCTCATGATTGCGATGCAGTCGTAGGTGCCGCCCTTGCCGTTGTGAAAATTTTTCCTGCCGCCCAAATCCGTGCGCCAATCGGTGAGGTAGTCTGCGTACTGCCGCTGCACCCTCTCCCAGACCGCCTCGCGCTCGGTTTCCGGATAGTGCAGGGCAATCTTCGCCCGTATCTGCCGCTTACAGTGCTTGGAATACAGCACATGACAGGTGCGGTCAAATTGCAGCTCACTGTCTTTCATCTTTTCGCCCCTTTCCAAAACCTGTTCTTTGCGTTTCTCGCCTTGTCGTCCGACCCGTTCAGTCGTTCTACAGAGCCGAGGGTCGTTAAGCTGCCGAACAATTTGCTATATTTCCGCCAAATTAGTTAGCATACACTAACTAAAAATCTTGTAAAAAGCCGCTCACGGCAGCTTTCAGTAACGAACGGCTTTACATTTTAATAGTAGCCGAAAAGTATGACGAAATCAAGGGCTTTTATGATTTTTTTTTGAAATGCGGCACACCGGTGTTGCATCCTGTAGAACAAGCCGGTTTTGAAAACTCAAGCCCACCAAAATTACGGTGGGCTGCTTAATCTGCCGGCTTTTACTGAGGTACTGCTGTCGCTGTTTATTGTCTTTTTCTTGCGGAAACGGGAAATTCATTTTTTACATAGGTTTCCCAAACATTCATACGGTCGCCTTCATCAATTTCACGGATGACCCTTGCGGGCACGCCCGCAACGATGCTGTTGGGCGGCACATCTCTGGTTACTACCGCTCCGGCGGCTACAATACTGTTCTCCCCTATTGTCACGCCGCCGCAAATCGTAGCACTTGAACAAATCCAGCAACCGTCTCTGACTGTAATGGGCGCAGAATATTCCAAATCGTGAAAGCCGTCGGGATAATCGGCAGGTAAGCGTTCCTCTGCGATAAAGGGATGATTCGGTGTGGCAAGTGTCACATTCGCACCGAGCCACACGCCGTCTCCGAGAGTAATCGGCGCAACATCGAGGAAGGTGCAGTTGTAGTTTACAAAACAGCCCTTGCCGACATGAATATTTACACCGTATTCACAGTAGAACGGCGCAAATACGGCGAGTTGATTTCCTTTTGCTGAGGGAATAAGCTTTTCGAGTGCGCGCTGCTTTGTTTTAAATCTCCACACGGCGATTTTATTAAACCTGTCGCACCTTGTAAGTCCGAGCGCATGTTGCTTGAAAAGGTCTTTGCTTGCCGAATTGTAAAGCTTTCCCGCAACCATACGGTCCCAATCGCTGATATTATTATACATTTTCTACTCCTCCGTCTTTTTTAGCGTTAAATCTTTGACCCATTCATATTTTATATAATGCCGATAAACTGCCGGCAGTTTAACGATTTCATCCAGATTCACAATAAAGTACACTGCAATCACCGGCAAATCAAATACAAACGCGGCAAGCATACCGAGCGGTACGGTAACGCACCACATTGTTATTGCATCGCAAAGGAAGCCGAATTTTGAATCGCCGCCTGCGCAGAAGATGCCGGCAATGGTCGTTGAGTTTACGGATTTGCCTATCATATAATAAGAGCACATGACAAGCATCCATTTCAAATATCCGTTCGCCGTATCGCTCAAATCAGTCACCGTAAGAATAAACGGACTTAGGGCTAACAAAAGCAGTCCCGAGACAGCTCCGCAGACGATTGACAGCTTGCAGAGCTTTCGCCCGTATATTTTTGCCATATCCAATCTTCCCGCGCCAAGCTCGTTTCCGACCATAATCCCGCCGCCGCTTCCAATACCGAGGCAAAAGCAAGCCACAAGATTTTTTACGATATTGGCGATGGAATTTGCAGCCACCGCATCCGTCCCCAAGTGTCCCATAATAACGGAATACATGGTGAATCCGACGCCCCAAACTATTTCATTGCCGAGAACAGGGGTCGTATATTTCCAAAAGTCACGGCGCAATGCTTTGTCATCGTGTATGATGTGGCATAATTTAAGCTTTACGCAGTCTCTTTTTGCCGTTTCAAAAACACACCACAACACTTCGACTGCCCGTGCAATTACGGTCGCAAGTGCGGCTCCGGCAATTTCAAGCTTCGGAAATCCAAACAGACCAAAAATAAGGACGGCGTTCAACACAATGTTGATTATGACGCTTGCCGAGCTGATAACGCCGGATTTCGCCGCCTTGTCGGTGTTTTTGAGAGTGCATAGATAGATTTGTGAAATTCCCGTCAGCAGGAAAGATAATGACACCGTTCGCAGATAAATTGCGCCGCCGTCAATCAGGGTCTGTTCGTTGGTGAAAATTCGCATTAAATTGTTTGGAAAGCACAATCCTGCAAGGAAGAACACAAAGGAAACGACTGCGGTAATTTTCATGACATAGGCAAATATCTTTTCCACAGAACTTCTGTCTCCTTTGCCCCAATACTGTGCGGCGAACATGGAGAGTCCTATTGTCATGGCGGCAAAGAACAGATTTTCAACAAATGTTACCTGACTCGCCAAAGACACCGCCGACAGAGCATCCTGCGTCAGCATCCCGAGCATAAGCGCATCGGAAGCACTGACGAGTGCCAGCATAAACTGCTGAAGGGCTATGGGCATTACAAGTGACAGAAGCTTTTTGGTGAAATCATTTGCCTGCTTATTCTTCATGTTCAATCACCGTGTTATCCGCCATAATGTCCGGCTTGTACTTCATGCTGTCGGCTTCCGTAATCTCTCTGATTACCCGACACGGAACACCCGCGGCAAAGCTGTTTGCGGGAATGTCCCTTGTGACTACGCTGCCCGCGCCTATCACACAATTGTCCCCTATTGTCACGCCCGGGCATACCGTAACCGAAGCACCGAGCCAGCAGTCGTTGCCGATATGCACGGGCTTTGCGTAACAAAGGTGTTTCCTCTCTCCGCTTGCCGTCAACATTTCCCGACGCTCACAGGGGAGCGTCGGATGGACGGGCGTTACGATTGTTACATTCGGTCCGAAATTGCAATTGTCTCCGATTTTTACCTCCGCGTCATCCTGAACGGTAAGATTGAAATTTCCGAAAAAGTTTTTACCTATTTTTGTGTGCTTTCCGTAGTGAAAAGCAATCGGACCCTGAATAAATCCACCTTCTCCGAGCTCTCCGAGGATTTCGGAAAGAATCCCGGCTCGCTTTTCCGCTTCATCCTCGTGTGTGTTGTTGTAATCCACATTAAGGTTGTGCGTTTTCAGCTTGATAGCCTTTAATTCGGGATCGGCGGGGCTGAACAAAATTCCCGCCTTAATTTTTTCTTCTTCGCGCATTTTAAGCTATCTCCTATTCCGTAATTTCTATAACATTGCCGTCGGGGTCATACACGCTGCTTTCGTAATACCCGTCCCCGGTAGTCCTCGGATAGCTTCTGACTGCATAGCCGTCTTTTTCAAGTCTTGCGGTCAACTTATCGACCTCGGCTTTTGAACCGACTTTAAAAGCGATGTGCGCATATCCGAGTCTCGCGGAATCAGTGGATTCCGATATGTCGGGTACATTCATAAGCTCCAATCTCGCGGAGTCGCTAAAAGACAGAAAGTAGGATGAAAAGCCTGTTTTGGGATTTACATAAAGCGCGTTTCGTTTTCCTTGAAAATAAGCTTCATAGAAGCATACGCTTTTTTCTAAGTCCTTTACATAAATTGCGACGTGTTCTATATTCATCTCGCTTCAAACTCCTCCTTGACGAAATTGCCTTCCTTCAGATATAATTATACTGCTTAATCAGTCGAGTATCTATCGCTATTGTGCTTAATTCAATAACAATCCTGCGAGGAGGGTTAAATATGCTGTCAGTTGAGCTGAAAGATGACCTGTCCGAAATTGTGCATTATACCTTCGAAGATTATCCGATTTATATACGGAGGGCACTTCTTTCATCTTACAATAATTTTGAAGCACCGCCGCATTGGCATGATGATATTGAGTTTATTGCAGTATTGCACGGTGAAATGAACTATAATGTCAACGGCGAAATAATCTCCATAAAGCAGGGTGAAGGGATATTTGTAAATTCGAAACAGCTTCACTGCGGGTTTTCAAAAACGAAATCCGAATGTGATTTTATTTGTGTGTTGATACACCCTATGCTGCTTTGTATATCTCAAAAGCTCGAGCAAAAATATGTTGTGCCTCTGCTTAAAAATCAAAACGCGCCGTACATAAAGCTGGCTGTCGATGTCCCGTGGCAGAAAGAGGTAATAAGCTGTATTGTCGGCATGTATCGGACAAAGGATGATGCGATTGCGCCATTGACTGTCTCCTCACTGTTTTTAAAAATGTGGTCGTTGCTTTTCGGCAATTCGAACACCTGCACGGTTTTAAAAAAACAAAGCAGTGATTTCACCGTCCTGAAAAATATGATAGGATATATCCAAAAATTTCACAGCAACAAAATAACGCTCGCAGATATCGCTCAGTCCGGTGCTGTCGGTCAAAGCAAGTGCTGCAAATTGTTTGATAAATATATCGGGGTGACGCCAAATACATATCTAACTCAATACAGATTGCATCAAAGCATGTGGTATTTGAAGAACACGGATATGACGATAACAGAAATAGCGCAAACCGTCGGCTTTTCGGGAAGCAGTTATTATGCGGAGGCTTTCCGGAAATGGTACAAAAAAAGCCCGACCGAATACAGGAAAACAAATCTGCCCTTCGACGATCGCGCCTACAGCTTAACGGATAAATAGTTTAAGAACAACAGCGGCGCAGAACGCCGAAGCACCAGTAAAACGAACGAACCTCCGCCGCAGAATTGCTCTGTGACGGGGTTGACTTAAGCGCCGAAAAAGCCCGAAAGCCTTATTTCAAGCGGTTTTGGGTTTAGCGGGCATTCTGTAATAAACTGAGATTTATTTGGAATAGCGTTCAAACACAGTTTTGTACTCGCCTTTAAAATATAAAGATTTGCCGTTTTTGCTCTCGCCGACAACCGACAAACCGAGATGCTCTAAAATTCTCTGAGATTTCAAATTTTCCTTTCGTGAGAACGCATCAACATACTTTGTCTGAACCGGAATTATTGTTGTTAAGTAATGATACAGCTCGGTGAATAAACCGCAGCCCTGATATTCTTTCTTGAATTGTATTTCATCCATTCTAAAAGTTGTATCATTTACAAAGTATTGAAAGAATCCACACAGTGTATCTTCGCAGAAAATCAGAATCACACGGCGCTTTCCTTCACACCAAACAGGTACTACGCATTCCGACCAGATTTTAAAATCCGTATCATAAGAATTACCTGTTGGAGCAATGACGTTCATATTACTTGCCAAAATCTCAAACATTTCATTTATGAATACGGCAATATCTTCGTTTTGCATTTGCTTGAATCTGAAACACATAGTATCCCTCCTCCACAAATTTCAATATAATTATTATATCATTTGGCAAAGCTTTTGACAACAATGAAAAATCCACCGTAATTTTATCGGATTACGGCGGCACTTTATCAAAAACGAAGCATTTATATCCTCTTTAAAGACAATACAAACACCACAAAAGCAGTGTTCGTTTAAACGAGGATATAAATTTTTAAGCTTCATAGAATTTCAATTTACAAAAGTGAAATGTCTCGCTTTGTTCGGCGTGAAATAATTCACTTCGTGAATTGTGAAATATTGCTCCTTCGTCGCAATGTGAAATAAAATTTGCCCGCGTTTGCAAAGCAAACGTTTCACTTCTGAGAAACAGATATTTCACAGCGAAGCTATTTCACTTGCCAGAATGGCAAATTTCGTTGAAAAAAGCACTTGCCATCGCAAGTGCTTTTTTCATGGCGGAGAGCAAGGGATTCGAACCCTCGAAACGCTTTTGACGTTTACACGATTTCCAATCGTGCTCCTTCGACCAGCTCGGACAACTCTCCGTATCTGCAATCAAATGCTCGTATATTATATATGACCGTGCCGCAAAAATCAAGTCTTTTTTCAAAAATCCTGAACTTTTCAAAAATCCTGAACTTTTCAAAAATCCTGAACTTTTTATGCGTGCTCTCCCCTCTCATCGAATAAACCGGAGTTTGCGTGGAATCAATATAATATGTAAATCAGCAAATTTTACCTGTTTTTTACTCTACTGTATTGAACCGGGAGGCGAAATATAATATAATGAATTTGATTAATATATGGAATGAAGGGATATCCATGAGAAAGACGAAAATAGTATGTACGATAGGTCCTGCCAGCAGTGATCCAAAGATATTCACCGAAATGTGCAAAGCCGGTCTCAATGTAGCGAGGCTCAATTTCTCCCACGGCACTCACTCGGAGCAGCTTGAAAAGCTCAATATGATAAAAAAAGTCCGTGAGGAGCTCAATCTCCCGATAGCGATAATGCTCGATACAAAGGGTCCGGAATACAGAATCAAGACCTTTGAAAACGGCAAAATAATGCTCAACGACGGCGACGAGTTCTCGTTCACCACAGAAGACATAGTCGGCAATCAGAGCCGCGTCAGCGTGACCTATGCGGGACTTGTTGACGATATTTCAATCGGCGACCGCATACTCGTCAACAACGGGCTTGTGATTTTCGAAGTAATCGGAAAGACCGATACGGATGCGAAATGTAAGGTCATTGCCGGAGGCGAGCTCTCGGACAGAAAGAGCATGAGTTTCCCGAACAAGGTGCTCAATCAGGTTTATCTCAGCGAGCAGGACAAGGACGATCTGCTGTTCGGCATTCAGAACAATGTTGACTACATCGCGGCATCGTTTGTCTCGTGCAGGCAGGATCTCATAGACCTCAAGGAGTTTCTCCACGCAAACGGCGGCGACGGCATAGACATAATCGCAAAAATCGAGAACCGCACGGGAATAGACAACATCGAAGATATATGCGAAGAGTGCGACGGAATAATGATAGGTCGCGGCGACCTCGGCGTTGAAGTCCCCTTCACTGAGCTTCCCGCGCTTCAGAAATATATAATCACAAAATGCCGCCTGCTCGGCAAGCGCGTTATCACGGCGACCGAGATGCTCGAATCGATGATAACCAATCCCCGCCCGACGAGAGCTGAGATTTCCGACGTTGCGAACGCCGTCTATGACGGCACGAGCGCGGTCATGCTCTCCGGCGAATCCGCCGCAGGCAAATACCCCGTCGAGACAGTCCGCACGATGGCGGAGATAGTCGAGGAGACAGAAAAGCACATCCACTATGCAAAGCGTTTCCGCAACAATGATTTCAAGATAAAGAACCGCGTTGACGCCATATCGCACGCGACCTGCGGAATGGCTATCGACATAAACGCAAAGGCTATTGTGGTGACATCCATTTCCGGCATGACGGTACGCATGGTGTCGCGCTTCAGAGCACCTACAGATATAATCGGAATGGCGACGAACAGAGCCGTTTGGTATAAGCTCGCGCTCTCCTGGGGCGTTATGCCCGTACTCAGCGAGAAGTTCGACTCAACCGATGTTCTGTTCTATCACGCACAGAAAGTTGCAAAAGATGCGCTCAACCTCAAGCCCGGCGACAATATCATAATGACGGGCGGTGCGATAAACGGAAAATCCGGCAACACCAATCTGATAAAGATAGAGACTATAGAATAAAAACAAAAATATATCTCCCCTGCTTCGGCAAGGGAGATTTTTTCTGCAAAAAGCACCTGTACCGCAGTTGGCACAGGTGCTTCTGTATTTTTTTAGAAATCCGCAGAACCGGTAGTTCTCGGGAACGGGAGCACGTCGCGGATGTTCGAGATACCCGTGAGGTACATGACCAGTCTCTCGAAGCCGAGGCCGAAGCCGCTGTGCTTGACTCCGCCGTAACGGCGAAGGTCGAGATACCACCAATAATCCTTGGGGTTAAGTCCGAGTTCTTCGATACGCTCGGTGAGCACATCAAGTCGCTCTTCACGCTGGCTGCCGCCGATTATCTCGCCGATGCCCATAACAAGCAGGTCGACCGCCGCAACGGTCTTGCCGTCATCGTTCAGGCGCATATAGAAAGCCTTGATCTCCTTGGGATAATCTGTAACGAAAACGGGGCGCTTGAAGATGCGCTCGGTCAGGCAGCGCTCATGCTCTGTCTGGAGGTCGCAGCCCCAATAGACTTTGTAGTCGAACTCGTTGTTGTACTTCTCAAGCTCTTTGACGGCGTCGGTATAAGTGACGCGCGCGAAATCAGAGCTGACAACGGAATGAAGTCTCTCGAGCAGGTCTTTATCAACAAACCTGTTGAGGAACTCAAGCTCGGACTTGCAGCTCTCCATAACATAGGAGATGACATACTTTATCATTGCCTCTGCAAGCTCCATATCGTCCTCAAGATCGGCAAAAGCAATCTCGGGCTCGATCATCCAGAACTCCGCAGCGTGGCGCTGAGTATAGGACTTCTCGGCTCTGAAAGTAGGACCGAAAGTATATATCTTACCAAAAGCGAGAGCCATTGCCTCGCCCTCAAGCTGACCGGAGACAGTCAGATAAGCGGGCTTCTCAAAGAAATCCTGCTTGAAATCAACTGTGCCGTCCTCGTTCTTCGGCGGGTTTGCGATATCAAGAGTCGTTACCTTGAACATCTCGCCCGCGCCCTCACAGTCGCTGCACGAAATGAGCGGAGTATGGGCATAGATAAATCCGCGCTCATTGAAGAACTTGTGGATAGCATAAGCGGCGGTCGAGCGAACGCGGAAAGCCGCGGAATAAATATTCGCTCTCGGGCGCAGATGCGCTATCGTCCTCATATATTCGAGCGTGTGGCGCTTTTTCTGAAGCGGATAGTCGGGAGTTGACTGACCCTCGACCTCAACCGAAGAAGCGTTGAGTTCGAACGGCTGGTTCGCCTGGGGAGTCAGGATAAAAGTACCCGTAACTCTGACAGCCGCGCCGACATTCAGCTTGACTATATCCTTATAGTTTTCGACCTTTGCGCTCTCAAAAACGACCTGCAGGCTCTTGAAGCAGCTGCCGTCGTTTATCTCCATAAAGCCTATCGCCTTTGAGTCACGGAGGGTCTTTATCCATCCGCAGACCGTTATCTCCCTGCCGCCAAGCTCCTCATACGAGCTGAACAGCTTTGAAATTTCAAGCCTTTCCATTTATATGTCTCCTTTGCTTATGACTCATAATTATAAATGATATCAAAAGCGGAATTGAAAATCAATAGCGAAGGCTCTATTTATTCAAAATTTTCCGGTGCGGGGTCGGGGTCGATATCTATGGGCTCCGCCGCTCCCCTGTCCCTGTCGATATTATAAACAAACTGAGTGATGATAACGGTCAGAGCGACGCCGACGGTCATAACCATGAGATACATATTCTTGATGTTCAAAGCCGTCTGTGCCGTCTGATCGGCACCGAGGGTTTCAACATAACCGCAAGCCGTGAGCATAACTGCGGAGAATGCCGAACCGAGACCCTGAGCAAGCTTGCGGAAGAACGAGAACAGCGCATAGAGCGAGCCCTCGTCGCGGCTTCCGGTCTTTTCATATTGATAGTCGATGCAGTCAACGACCATCGCCCAAAGTATAATCGTGAAAACGGCGTTGCTCGCATAGAGAAGCATAAGCGCGCCTATATAGAAAAACAGCGAGCTCTTCGCCTCGGGTGCCATGGGAAGCAGGCACGAGACTATACCCGCGACAGTGCTTATCGACGAGGATATAACGACCAGTTTCTTCTTGCCGATATTTTTTGTTATTCTGCCGATAAAAGGCATGATAACAACAAGGGGCAGATAGGAGACAATATTGACCGCCGCCAATATCTGAGTGTTACGGAAATAGGACTGGAATATGATGCTGTTGACCGAGGTCATCGACATAAAGCAGATGACCTGAACGAACGAAACGGCGGTTATCGCAAGCAGCGGACGGTTTGTGAAGAAGCCCCTGACCGCCTTGAGATAGCTCATTTTATCCGTCCTGTCATGTGCTTCGGTAACAACACGTTCGGTCACAAGCAGGCGCACGAGCATAAAGCCGATGAAGCCTATAGCCGAGCAGACAAGAGCGACATAAACCATTCTCGAGCCGATGAGGTTGTTGTTTTTATCATAGACGATAAGCGGCAGAAGCATGGAGAGTGCCTGGGCAAGTCCCGCACCTATCGATCTGAATGTCGAAAGATTAGTACGCTTTGAGGGGTCGTCGGTTATGCAGGAGTGGAGTGCGCCGTAGGGCACATTTGCCATGGTATAAGCGACCGACCAGACACAATAAATCGCAAGGCAGTATATAACCTTGAAAATATAGCTCATAGAGGCTATCGGCATAAACGAGAGCGTGGTGAAAATTATCAGCGCGCTGCCGCCTATGGTTATCCACGGCATGAACTTGCTGCCCTTGCCTATGCGGACATTATCGACCATGCCGCCTATCAGCGGATCGTTTATAGCGTCCCACACCTTGCCGACAACGATTATCCAAGCCCAGTCGCTGAGCTTAAGTCCGATATACTGAGTATAGAACAGCATGAGATAGTTCGTTATCAGCGCAAAGCTCATATTGCAGCCGAAATCGCCCATCGCATAGCCGAAATAATCCCGCATACCGAACGGTCTTAATTTGTTTTGTGCAGCCATGATACAAATATCCTTTCGCAAGATATATTTTTAGTCAATTGTAATATAAGAGCATATCGAAACTCAATATTCAAAATGTATTTTACCGTAAAATTTTGAAAAAATACCGCGGCAGGCATTGACTTTTAAACGGCGGCATAGTAGAATTATTGACTGTTAAAGGCTATGAAGAGGAAAAGTAGGTTTTTATGCCGGCAGAGAGATGAGACGGTTGGTGCAAGTCTCAGCGGCAGAGACTCCGAACCCGCCCCGGAGCCGCAGTGTCAAATGCGCTGACGCATTCCGGCGTTATCGGAAAAGACGGTTTTCGTCGCTTTGAGAGCGGGCAGAGTTGCCCGAACTTGGGTGGTACCGCAGACTTTATAGTTTGTCCCAGGCTTTTTTGAGCCCGGGACTTATTTTTTTGAAAGGATGAAAAAAAGATGAAACTTGACAAGCTTGTCGGCGAAAGATTCAAAGAGAAGCCCTCCGACTGCGTTATCGACAGCCATGCGCTCATGCTGCGCGGCGGCTATATGAAAAACGTTGCAAACGGAATCTATTCGCAGTATATGCCCCTGCGCCGCATAACGAAGAAAATCGAGGATATAATCCGCGACGAGATGGACAAAATCGGCGGACAGGAGGTGCTGTTCCCGGTCGCTCTCCCCGCTTCGCTCTGGGACGAGTCGGGCAGATACGAGAGCGTCGGCAGCGAGCTTCTTCGCTTCACCGACCGCAACAATGCGCGCATGGTGCTCGGCATGACTCACGAGGAAGCGGCGGTTCAGCTCGTGCGCGACTACGCCAACAGCTACACCAAGTATCCGTTCATGATATATCAGGTTCAGACGAAGTTCCGCGACGAGGGACGCCCGCGCGGCGGACTTATCCGCGTTCGTGAATTCACAATGAAGGACGCTTACTCGTTCCACACCTCGCAGGAAGATCTTGAAAAGTACTATCAGGAGTGCTACGACGCATATAACCGCATATTTGCTCGCGCAGGCATCCCGGAGGTCATAACAGTCAAGTCCGACTCCGGCATGATGGGCGGCAGCATCTCCCACGAGTATATGCTTCTGACCCCCGTCGGAGAGGATTCGATAGCCGTCTGCACCGAGTGCGGCTACCGCGCGAACATGGAAGCGGCGCAGAGCATTGTCGAAAACAAGGCCGATGATGTGCTCGAAGAGCTCAAGAAAGAGTACACGCCTAACATTCACACCATCGAGGACATCTGCGAGTTCCTCCACTCCCCGCTTGAAAAGTCCTGCAAGGCTGTTGTATATCAGAAGAACGCGACGGACGAATATGTTGTTATCTTTGTCCGCGGCGATCTTGACATAAATGAAACGAAGCTCACGAACCTGCTCGGCGAGGCGGTTCATCCTGCGGTTATCACCGAGGAGTGCGGACTTCATGCAGGCTTCATAGGCCCCGTCGGTCTGCCGGAGAACATAACGGTTCTGTTTGACAACTCGCTCAAGGGCGCCACGAACCTCTCCTGCGGCGCGAACGAAGAGAACCACCACTATGTCGGTCTCAACATTCCGCGCGATGTCGGCGAGGTTGAATATAACGACCTTGCAAAGATAGTTGACGGCGGTATCTGCCCGCAGTGCGGCAAGCACACGATAAAGATATCCCGCGGCATCGAGGTCGGCAACATATTCCAGCTCGGCACGAAATACACGAAGTCGATGCACATGACCTATCTTGACAAGGAGGGCAACGAGCAGTATCCAATAATGGGCTGCTACGGCATCGGCGTCGGCAGACTCGCCGCCTCCGTCTGCGAGGTTCGCCACGACGATTACGGTCCTATCTGGCCGATAACGATAGCTCCGTGGCAGGTACATCTGTGCTGCCTGAGAGCGGACGATGCAGAGGCGAAAGCGCTCGCAGACAAACTCTATGACGAGATGCAGAAAGACGGCATCGAGGTTATTTATGACGACAGAAATGTGCGCCCGGGCGTTATGTTCTCCGACGCAGACCTGCTCGGCTGCCCGGTCAGAGTTGTTGTCAGCCCGAGAAACCTTGCCGAGGGCTGCTGCGAGGTCATGACCCGCACAAAGAGCATCAACGAAAAGGTCGCCGTTGACGATGTTATCCCGCAGGTCAAGAAGATAATCAAGGATATGTTCGACGAGCTGAACAAGTAAGATAAAATGAAAATCCCCGAAAGCTACTACGGTTTTCGGGGATTTATTTTATTATCTGACGCTGACAGAAATAGGTCGTATTTCAAAAAGCCCACTGTTTTCGTCATATGATTTAACTTCAGCTATGACATGAATGTTCGTTCCCTCTTTAAGAGAATTCGGTATATTATCTCCCGTTAGATGTAAATCGTAGTAGTTAACATTTTTAAATTGAAATTGAGGTCCAGATATATTTGCTTTTCCGTATTCGCCTACATAGATTAAATAGTTAAATCGCGTATTATAGCCTTCATAGTTGGCAACACTTGCAACATATCCGTCAAACTCAAATTCTTTACCTTCATATTTTTGCGCGAAACTCTTAATCGCAGGGTCGAACTCATTTTTAGTCTCAAGAATTTTAGCAAAATCCGAACAGTTGGATTTATTTATAATATCCATCTGATTGCCTTTCTTACTAACCTCACTTGTCGATTTTTCATCGGTATAGTTTGCTTTATTCGTTGTCATCTCACCTTTTTCGTCTTCAGAATCGACCTTTTTCGGTGAATCGACAGAAATACTCATAATATTATAGCCTTCATATTTCAAAGAAACGGTATAACCCTGTTTGTTCTTTGCGTTGTAATAGTTATCACTTTTACTGTAATCCACATTGAAGCCTGCGTCCGAACATCTCTTTACATATTCCGCATAATCTTGCGGGGAAGTGTTGGCAACATAGAGGAAAAAGCTGTTGTCATATTCAAACGAGAATTTGCCCTGATTTGACTTAGGCTTCGGAAGCATTTTGCCCAAAGAACCCGAAGGCCACTGTATTTCGGTGAATTTCATCGGTGCTTCCAATTCGATTGACATCTTTTTATCATACCACTGCATATTCAGTTTATATCCGTCGGAATTATATGCTCTATAATCATTTGAACTTGAATCTGAATCTACAGTGAAACCGAGGTCTTTGCACTGAGAAACATAGTTTTTGTATTCATCCTCTGAGGTCTTATAAAAACTAACCGATATTCTGTCTTCTGAATTAGAATAAATTTCCCCAACTTTCGATTCGGGAACAGGCAGCATATCGTGCATTTCTATTTTGGACCAGTCGATTTTTTCTCCCCTGCCTTTGCCGGAAGCACTCAGTGCCACAACAATTACCGCAACCGCTATGACTGCATAAAACCACCATCTTTTATAAATCGGTTTCTTGTTTCCGGACTTCCGCTTATGTTTTCCCTTCCTGTCTTTTTCAGGCTGTTCTGCGATTTGCGGAGTGGTATTCTCCGCAAAAGCCGGAGTTCCGCACTCGGTACAAAACTTGCCTTCAAATTCGTTTCCGCATTTTTTGCACTTCATTTCTTTCCTCTCCATGTTCATTAATTCATTGTCCCAATCAAAATCAGAACAATATTACAATTCAAATTATAGTCATATTTATGACCATTGTCAAGAAAATAATCATACAGTATGATAATTTTGGTGATATGGATGATTAAATATGACCCGTTTTGGGAAACACTGCGAAAAAGTGGCGAAAGCACATATACTTTAATCAACAAGCACAATATAAGCAGCGCGACCATAAATCGCATAAGGCACGGTCAAGGTATCACTACACAAAAAATAGACGATCTTTGCCGGATACTTAATTGCAAGGTTGAAGATATTATTGTTTTTGAAAATGAAGATAAATAATCAGACCCTCCGTTTTTTGGGAGGGTCTGTTACTTTAATTTTTAAATCAGAACGCGAAGTACTTTTTGAGCATCTTTTTCATTCTGCCGTTCATTACGGTCAGTGTGTTTATCGCATCCTGTTTTTCGTCTTCGGTGCCGTATATCGCCTGTTTCATGAGTCTGCCCTCTTCAAAACAAGCATCGTCATGGATGGGGAAATAATTCTTGAGCAGGAAGCAGCCGTAGCGAACATATCTCATCTCGCCGACAAGCCTGAACTCCTTGCTTATCGTGTCAACGGCAACGCTTCTGAAATTCTTTATCGAATCGATAAGCACTTTTCGCTCGTTTTCGGGCGAGAACACTATTGTCGAGCAGATATATGCGCCCTTGTTTTCGGGAGTGCAGGAGTGGCTGTCCGTGCTGCCGACAACGGGATATCTGAATCCGCGTGCTCTGTCCTCATAATATCTCACGGTCTGGTAGCCGTTTTGCTCAAAATATCGCTCGCCGCCGAGCACTTCAAAGGCATCAAAAATCTTATTTTCGACGAGCCAATCGTTGAGCGCGTCGGACACATGGAACGCCTCGCCGGTTATCCATGTCGGATGCGGGAATATTCCGAGTCCGCCCGCCTTTCTTATCTCGTCATAGAGCCATTTGAGCACAGCCGCCGTCATTGCATCGACATTGTCGGGAACTTTTATATCCTTGGCGAGTGCGGTCATCTTCGCAGCGAACTCCTCCTGAGTCATAACATCGGGGCAGTCGTCTCTTATTGCGCGGACCTTTTTATCCTTGCCGACTTCTTTGACCGCCACATCCTCGACAAGCGAATTGATGCTGTATTCACCGCCGAAATTTATCGTATGCGGATCGACCCTGAAGCCGTTTATCGCGGGAAGATGCACTTCCTCGCCGGGCACGAGATTGAACTCGGTCGGGATATTCTTGAAGGCTTCGATTGCTCTGAGAGACGGATAATAACGACGATGGTCGGTTATCGCGAGGAAATCATAGCCATACGAACGGTAAGTTGCGGCGACATTCTCGGGATCGTGCGAACCGTCGGAGAGGTTTGTGTGCATATGCAGATCGCCGATAAACGGATACATACCGACGAGATCGTTTGAAACAGCGTAGACGCAGAAAGTGAAGCTTTTCTTATCGCCGTCGGCGTTTTCTCCCTCGACGCGGATGTAATATTCGCCCTCGTGCGGGAATGTTACGGAAATATCAAGTCCGTTTTCTTCGTTTGCGGTCACATCGAGTTCTTTTCTGAAAGCGGACGCAGGGGCGTGTTCGATATGTCCGCCGTCGAGCCATGTCACCGTCGCCTCGTGCACACTGCCTGCTGGGAAAAAGTTATCGCCGCCGAAGGGGCGGATATGTATAACGCTTTCCTTTTCGGTCTTTATGACCTTCGGGAACACATCGTAAGTCCAAAGCTCGCTTCTTCTGACAAAGTCTGCCATCTCATCCTCTCCTTTACGGAAAAATTTTATCAACTCATGATAGCATAAGGCAGCCGAAAAAACAATCGAAAGAGACAAAATATTAAAAGCGCCGTGCTGCCATGGTGCTCTTTTTTAATATCCGCTGTTGTCGTAAACATAGCCTTTTGACTCGAAATATGATATTGATTCGTTACCGTCTTTTATTGTGAACACATATGTACAGTCGCCTGCATAATACATATTTTCGCTGCCGAAAAGCGAGGTCAGATATCGCATATTGTCGCACTCGGTGGTCATGCTGATATATCTGCACTGCGGCACAAGAAGCTTCTCGGCTCTGATATTGCCGTAAATGTTTCTGTCATCGTTTATCATATGATGGGCGCACTGGAGATATTTGCACGAGAGCAGGTTCTTTCCGTAAAGTGCGATGAGTGCCTCGCCGTTGGTCTCCTCCGCATCGCCGAGGAATATCACCGACGCATCGTCAAAGGTTATCTGGAACACTGTGGTGCTCTCGTTCATGCCGCGATATGTATCGCCGTCCTTGGCGCGGTACGAACGCGGAAGTATATCCTCGTGGGTGGTGAGCACATCGAGATGCGCGTCCGGAAAGCGTATGCTCTGACCGGTGTGCATTTTCAGATATTTTGCATTCGGCGCATACTTTTTGAGTCTCTCGCGGAGCTTATCGGTGCAGGGAGATTCGTAGTTCATCAGCGTTTTGGACGGAAAATTAAACATGACGCGCTCGACGCAGAGGACATTCCTTTCACGCTTGAGCAGCTTTATAAACACATCCATGTGGTCGTCGTGGTTGTGGGTGCATATCCACGCAGCAACACGGATTTTTCCGCCCTTTTCGGTGTTTGTGAGATCCTCAAGGCGGCGCATAAACTCATCGCACGCATCCTCTGTCGCCTGCTCTATCTCGCCGCCGTCGATTATTATAACCGAATTGTCGCGCAGTCTCATGACATAGAGCATTCCGCAGTCGCAGCTGTGGAGGCGTATCATTGTGCCATATTTGAGCGAAAACTGCATCAGAGCGGTATCGCCGTGAACCTGAGGCTCATTGTCGTCCATCTCGGAAAGCGGACAGCTTGCATTGTCGATAATCACCCTCGCCTGCTCCGCTTCGCGGGTGAAATATGTGTATACGATTCTGTCGCCGAACGCAAACTCGGAGAATATGTTTCCGTTTACCTCGCGATGAAATGTCTCCCTGCAGCCGCCTGACAGCAAAGACGAAAGAAAATCGCGGAACATCCTCGGCGTGACGTCGCCGAGAACGACCATATACGAGTCGTCCGCGCCGCCGCTCGTTCTGTCCTCAACCGAAAGTCCCGCGCCGCAGTTTACAGGCTCGCACACCTTTGTTCCGAACGCCGGAACACCGATAGATTCAAAAAATTCGCTGAAGTTCATCTCATTCTCCTCGTGACAAATTTATCCGATGACAATTATATATGTCAAAGGACGCGGTGTCAAACATTATTGAAAAAAAGCCGAAAATGACTGTAAAAAAAGAGAAATATGTGATAATATATTGAGGTATCATATCCGGCTCGAATGCCGGAAATATTGAGCCGGAGGTAAATAAAAATGTTGAAGGTCGCACTCGTCGGCGTAGGCGGAATAAGCGGAGCGCACATCCCCGCGTGGGAGGGCATGGACGATGCCGAGCTTGTCGCAATATGCGACATCCGTCCCGAAAGGATGGAAAGCTATCCCGACAAACGCCATTACACCGATTTTGACGAAATGCTCGAAAAAGAGAATATAGATATCCTTGACATCTGCCTGCCCACATTCCTGCACGCGGATTTTGCAATCGAGGCTATGAACAAGGGTATAAATGTCATATGCGAAAAGCCCATATCACTCAAGCGCGAGGATATTCAGAGGGTGTATTCGACCGCGAAAAAGAACAATGTCTGCTTCATGATAGCACAGGTGCTCAGATTCTGGCCGGAATATGAGGTTGTCAAAAGCATATACGACAGCGGCAAATACGGCAAGCTGCTCTCCGCATCTATGCGCAGGCTCGGCGGGATACCCAAATGGAGCTGGGACGACTGGATGAGAGACGAAAAGCGCAGCGGTCTTGTGCCGTTTGACCTTCACATACACGATCTCGACTTTATCGTATACGCTTTCGGCAAGCCGGAAAAGTGCTCCGCAAGAAGAATAAAAAGACCCGAGCAGGACTACATAACCGCGACATACGATTTCGGCGACTTCTTTATTTCGACCGAAGCCGCCTGGTTTGCGGGGTGCTATCCGTTCTCGGCGCGCTTTATGTTCCAGTTTGAGGACGCCGTTGTAACATGGGAGAACGACGAGATGACGATATATGAGTCAAACGGTGCCGAGCTTCACCCCGTGGCTCAGGACGGAGAGGACACCGGAGACATAGGGCTGCCCAAGAGCAACGCCTATGCAAACGAGATTCGCTACTTCGCGGACTGCGTAAAGGACGGCGTTTTCCCTGACAAGGTTAAGCCCGAGGAGCTCGAAACGGTCATTGACATACTCAAAGCTATCTGACAAGCTGAAAGCCGCCGGACGAGCCGACGGCTTTTTTCTATATTCAATGTATCCTGTCTGTTCTGTAAACTATCTTATTCCCGTTGTCGTCTTGGGTCTTCATAAGCGGCACGGGAGTATTTTTATTTTTCGCTATCTTTTCGCCGCCGCTGAGAAATTCATACAGTTTTTCTCTGCCGAACGGCTCGGTATGATGCGACGCCCAGACGGTATCGTAGCCGTCGAGTGAGATTATCCTTCTGATAGTTTCGTTCATCTCGTCAATCGTGGTTGCGTGAGGCAGCATCATAAGAAGATTTTCGTTCGCGACATCGCCTATATATATCGCCCTGTTTTCAATATCGAGGAAGCTGACGCTGCCGACGGTGTGCCCGGGGGTCATAAAGACTTTGATATGCCTTGAGCCGAGGTCGAACACATCGCCCTCGCTCATGATATGAATACGGGGCTCGTTCTTTGCTGAAAACAGCTTCTTTTCAAACGGACTGCCGCCCATAGTCATGGCGTTTATAAAGACATAGCCCTTGCGTATCGCGGGGGTTACGCTTTTTATGTACTTGCTGTCCGCAGCGGAGACAAACATATCCTCAAACTGCCCTCTGCCGCCGATATGGTCAACATGGGTATGCGTGACCGCGAGGTCATACGGGAGCGAGCCGACAAGTCTTTCGACAATGCCTTTAAAGTCGCCGATACCCGTTCCGCAGTCTATCACAAGCGCACGCTCTTCTCCGACAAGAACAAACATCGTGCTCGTCTTTTCATCGATAAGATAGGTTTTATCCCCTATCTCGGTTATCTCATATACTCCGTCCTTGAATTTCATGGCAGCCTCCGTGCGTTAACATAGCCGTCTTATCCGCTGTTGTCATAAAACGAACGGTAAAATCAGATGCAACACCGTCCTTACAAATAAATGGTAAACGAGAAGAGAAAAAAAGTCAAGAAGGAAAACGGGCGCACTTGATGAAAATGCAATGTGCCCCATGTCTGCTCGACAGAGGGCACATTGAATGTGAACTATGACCTTTGCTTCTTTTGTCCTTTGGTCTGCGCCGAGCTTGCAATCCTAATCGCAAGCTTGGCGGGGTCGATTTACTTTATGAGATAAACTCTCGACTCATACGGGCGAAGCGTGAAAGCGTTCGACTTCTCCTTGCAGTCGTAGTTTGAGATGAGAAGCTCGGACTTCGTGATATCAAAATCAGCGGGAGCTGTGAACTTCACAGGCTTCTCGGAGAATGAGTTGATAACGAGCATTCTCTGTCCCTCATAGCTGCGCTCATAGACGAAGAGCTTTCCGCTGAGCTTGTTGTACATCTTGAAATCGCCGTAAATAATTATGGGGTTCTCCTTGCGGAGTCTGAGGAGCTTTCTGTAATAATTGAGTATGGAGTTTTCGTCCTTCTCCGCCGCCTCAACATTTATCTCTTTGTAGTTATCGTTGATATAGAACCACGGCTCGTCGGCTGCGGTGAAGCCCGCATTTTTCTCAGCACTCCACTGAACCGGCGTTCTCGCATTGTCACGCGACGCATATTTTGCGACCTTCATGACCATGTTGTGCGTGAAGCCGAGGTGGCGCATGGTGCGGTAGGCATTCTGAGTTGAGACATCCTCATACATCTCTATCTCCGGCAGACCGATATTGACCATACCGATCTCCTGACCCTGATAAATAAACGGCGTACCGCTCTGGCAGATATACATCGTTGCGAGCATCTTGCCGCTCTCGACTCTGTATTTGAGGCTGCCGTATCTGTTTATGATACGCGGCTGATCGTGATTCTCGATATAAAGTGTATTCCACGCCTTGCCGTAGAGCTTTGTCTGCCAGTTGTTATAGACATTCTTGAGCTTTCTGAGACTGAACGGCGCTCTTATCCAGCTGTAGAACATACAATCCGCTTCCATGTGCTGAAAGTGGAACATCATATTGAGCTTCTGATCCTTGTTTTCCTCGATGAATCTCATCGCGGTTTTGGGAGTCATCATGGGTGCTTCGCCGACCGTCATGCAGTCATATTCATCGAGAACCTTTCTGAACTCACCGAGATATTCCTGAAGATGCGGTCCGCTCTTGTAATGCTCAATACCCGTGGCGACAGGCAGAGGGAATCCGTTCGGCAGACCCTCGGCTTTTGAGATGAAGGTAATGACATCCTCTCTGAATCCGTCAACGCCCATATCGAGCCAGAAGCGCATAATGTCCTTTATTTCCTCGCGAACCTTGGGGTTATCCATATTGAGATCGGGCTGACCCTCGGCAAAGAGATGGAGATAATACTGATTGAGATTTTCGTTATATTTCCACGCGGGACCCGAGAATGTCGAGAGCCAGTTGTTCGGGGGTTTTTTGCCGCCTTTTTTGCCGTCGCGCCAGAAATAATAGTCATGATAGGGGTTATCCTTGCTCTTCATACTCTCAAGGAACCATTTATGCTGACTTGAAGTATGATTTATAACAAGATCCATTATAACCTTCATGCCTCTTGCATGAATAGCCTCAAGCAGCTCCTTGAACTCGTCGAGCGTGCCGTACTCCTCCGCGATATCTTTATAGTCGGCTATATCGTAGCCCATATCCTCCTGAGGAGACTTATAGAGCGGAGAAAACCAGATAGCGTCAACGCCGAGGCTCTTTATGTAATCGAGCTTTGACATGATGCCCTTGATATCGCCGATACCGTCGCCGTTTCCGTCACAGAAGCTTCTCGGCCAAATCTGGTATACTGCCATCTCTTTATACCAGCATTTATTTGTGCTCATGTTCCGTTACCTTCTTTCTTTGAGAGTTTTATTATTCGTTTACCAGCCGAGCGTTTTGAGATACTCGCGGCTGAGTTTCACCGAATTGATGGGAGTGTCGCCGGGCGCGGGTCTGTCCTGCTCGACAACGACCCACTCCGCGCCTGCCTTTACGGACGCATCGAGTATGGCGGGCATATTCTGAACACCGTAGCCGACGGGTCTGAATCCGAATGCCTCTTCGGACGCACTCTCGCCGTCATCCTCTATACCGATGAGCTCATAGAGCTTCTTCGGCTTCTCCTTGCCCTGCATATAGTAATCCTTGAGATGGACAACGGGCGCTCTGCCGCTGTATTTGAGGACATACGCTGCGGGGTCTTCGCCTGCGACGCCGACCCAGCAGGTGTCGATCTCGGTCCGGAGTCTGTCGGCAGTGACATCAGAATAAAGAATATCGAGCGCATATTTACCGTCAAGCTTCTTGAATTCAAAATCGTGGTTATGATAGAGGAGCTGAATGCCCTGCGCGTTGCAGACATCGGCAATCTTCTTTATATCCTCTATCGTGCGGTCAAAGCCCTCTGTTCCGGGGCGTCTGTCCTCGGGAAGATAGGGCACGGCAATGTACTTGCAGCCTATCTCCTTATAGGTTGCGACGACCGTCTGCGTATCTGAGAGCAGCTCGTCGAGCGGGACATGAGCCGAGACGGGAGTGAGCCCCGTGTCGGCAAGCGTCTTCTTGACCTGCTCCGCACTTTTGCCATAAAGTCCCGCAAATTCGACTCCGTCATAGCCGAATGCCTTGACCTTTGCTATAGTTCCTTCAAAATCCGCTTCAAGCTCGTCTCTGACGCTGTAGAGCTGAAGTGCTACCGGTAATGCCATTGTTTATACCTCCGTACAATTATTGATATATTCATCCTCTCCGCATTTATTTGCCGGAGAGCTTCAAGTCCTTCTCATATGTCGCAGTCACTGCCTGCATAACGGCGTTTGCAAATCCGTTTTCGTTGAGCGCCGCCACTCCCTCGATAGTGGTTCCGCCCGGCGAGCAGACTTTATCCACAAGAGCATAGGGGTGCTCCCCGCTCTCCGCTATCATCCTCGCGCTGCCGAGCACGGTCTGAGCCGCGGTTTTCAGCGCAACCTGCTTATTCATGCCTATTTTCACTCCGCCGCGGGCAAGCTCATCAATAAACATATACACAAACGCGGGAGCTGCGCCGCCGATAACGCCGAAAGCCGAGAAGAATTTTTCATCGAGCTCGACCGCTTCGCCGATGGACGAACAGAGCTTTGCGACAAACGCTTTCTGTTCCGCGCCGACCCGACTGTTTGCGCAGTATGCGCTCATGGCCGCACCTATCGTGGCGTTTATATTCGGCATGACGCGCACGAGCGCAGGCTCATAGCTGAGATAAGAAGAAATGGTCTCTATGGTCTTGCCCGCCGCTATTGAAATAATAAGCGGATCGTGCTCTTTGAGCTGAGAATCAAGTCCGCCGAGCAGCTCTTCAAAACCGTAAGGCTTGATTGCAACAACTATCTCGCTGCACTCGTCCACAAGCTCTTCAAGGCTTGACACCGCATTGACTCCGTAATCCAAAGCCGCCTTTTCGCACTTTTCGGCGAGGATGTCATATACCGCTATATCCTTGCCCTCTGCCGCGCCGGACGACACCATGCCCTTTATAATGGCATTTGCCATATTTCCCGCTCCGATAAAACCTGTCATATCAAAACTTCCCTTCAATCAATAATATTTACAAGAGCCCCTCATGGGACCGGAAATCCGGAATAAAATCTTTCTGCGCCGAACGGCGGCTCTGCACATAGCCGTTATCAAAACCGAGGTCTATAATTTCATCAAGCGCAATTTCATATTCATATTTTGAAATGCGCCTGTCAAGCGGCGGATGCTCGGCAGCCTTTGCGCACGGCGTATACTGGCTCATCAGGCTGACAACCGTTCCCTCCGGCAGATTTTCCTTTATCCAACGAAGCACCTGCTTCGTGTTTGAAACGGCTCCCGGAAGCACAAGATGGCGTATGATAAGACCGCGTTCGGCTATCCCGTCGGAGTTGAGTCTGAGCACTCCGACCTGTCTGTTCATCTCTTTAATCGCCTCGGACGCACGCTCGAAATAATCCGGCGCATGAGAATATTCAGCCGCAAGAGCCGAGTCGGCATATTTGAAATCGGGCAGATATATGTCAACAAGACCCTCAAGCATTTTCAGCGTTTCAACAGACTCATAACCGCCGCAGTTATACACGACAGGCACGGGCGAATGATATTTTTTAAGTATCCGCGCTACGGAATCCGCATAATGAGTCGGGGTAACGAGATTGAGATTGTGCGCGTCCTTTTCAATGAGCCTGTCAAAAGTGCGCATAACATCTTCGTCGCTCATGGAGGCACCCGCTCCCCCGCCGCTTATCTCGCTGTTCTGGCAATATACGCACCTGAGATTGCATCCGCAGAAGAACACGGTACCTGAGCCTTTTGTGCCGCTGATGCACGGCTCCTCCCAGAAATGCAGCGCCGCCCGTGCGAGCTTTAAGGTGCTCGGGCTCAGGCAATATCCCTGCGAAGCATCGCGGTCAACTCCGCACTGTCGCGGGCACAAGGTACACAGCATAACGGGTCTCATCCCTTTCCGTTGACAATTATATCATAATATGTTGCGAAAATAAACAGTGAAATTCATTATAAGTTTGCTTTTTCGCGCGTCATAGTGTATAATCAAATCAGTTTGAATAACGCTTTTCACGAGGTGATCGTATTGCTCCTGACTATCGATATCGGCAACACCAATTTAACGATCGGCGCATACAGAGGCGAAGAGCTGAAGTTCGTTTCGAGACTCGCCACCGACCGTTCGCGAACTGCGGATCAGTATGCCGTTGAGCTCAAGAGCATTTTTAATCTCTACGGCTACGGGTTTGACGAATTTACCGGATGCGCGATAAGCTCTGTTGTGCCGGAGCTGACTGGCGCAATATCACGCGCCGCAAAGCGCATAACAGGCGACAATCCCATTGTCCTCGGTCCCGGAGTCAAGACGGGGATAAACATTCTTGCCGACGACCCTTCGCAGACGGGTGCGGATCTTGTTGCCGCTTCCGTTGCGGCGGCAAATCTCTATGAGCTGCCGTGCTTTGTCATAGACCTCGGAACTGCGACAAAAATCAATGTTATCGATGAAAAAGGCTCTTTCTGCGGCTGCGCCATTGCCCCCGGCGTCGGGATTTCGCTTGAAGCACTGTCCGCAAAAACGTCTCAGCTCCCCGCCATAAGCCTTTCGACACCCAAAAAAGCTATAGGCACAAATTCGATAGACTGCATGCAGTCCGGCGTTGTTTTCGGCACGGCGGCGATGCTCGACGGACTCTGCGACAGAATGGAGCAGGAGCTCGGACGCAAAGTTAAGTCGTTTGTTGCAACGGGCGGACTTTCTGGCGAGATAATCAAGAGTTGCAATCACAAAATGATATATAATCCCGAGCTCATACTCAACGGGCTTCGCATAATATACGAAAAAAACAGGAAATAATAAAATTGCATATTAAAAGCAATGCTTTTGATATAGACTCAAAATTTGCGCTGCATCCTTAACGGAGCAACAGCAAGGAGGAAAAATCATGTCAAAAACATCCGCTGCCGCCTCGCGGCAAAAACTCGTGCGCCTCGTGCTCACCGCTCTGCTCACCGCTCTGATAATCGTCATGGCATTCACGCCGTTCGGCTATATCAAGTTCGGAGCAATCGAGATAACATTCATAACGATTCCGGTGATTATCGGAGCCGTTCTGCTCGGACAAATCGGAGGGCTGTTCCTCGGCGCGGTATTCGGAATAACGAGCTTCATCCAGTGCTTCGGAATGAGCCACTTTGGCGTTGCGCTTTTCAGCATCAGTCCACTGCGCACTGCTATCGTCTGCATAGTGCCCAGAGTTCTTATGGGCTGGCTGACGGCGGTTATTTTCAAAGCGGTATCGTCGAAAGATAAGACAAGCTTCGTGCAGTACCTCGTCGCGAGCATAGCAGGTCCCCTGCTCAACACAATTCTGTTCACGGGCACTCTGCTTCTGCTGTTCAATAACACGCCAGTAATTATTCAGCTCAAAGAGCAGCTCGGCTCAACAAATGTCATGGCTTTCGCCGTTGCATTTGTCGGGGTCAACGGACTCATTGAAGCCGGCGTCTGCGCCGTTCTCGGAACTACGCTGTGCAAGGCTCTCTCGGTCGCAATAAAGAATATGAAAATCTGACATATCGGCTGTATCCTGATCCGTTCGGGTCGTGATGCAGCCGATTTTATATCGGTCTTAACAAATTAAGCGCGGATTTATTGTGCAATATTCACGAATCGTTTTGTGCCGATTCTACAAAGTTCGACTTTGTCTATTGCGTTGGACTGAAAAAAGTGATATTTTCTGTATTGTTACCTTGAGGAGTAAGTGTTGATTTGAGGGTGGAAAAGATAATGGGATTTACAAGGCGTTTTTGTGCGGCGGCAGCAGTTACGATTTTTATGCTTGCGCTTGCCACGCAGGCGTTTGCGGTATCGATAGACGGATCTGTTTCCCTGGACGAGGTGTACGGCACCAATGTGCAGATACAGTGCGAAAACGAGAACGGAGGCAACGGCATCTGCGCACTCGCCACATATTACACAAAGACCGAAAAAGGCTCGCTTTATGTTGCGATAAACGGCGATATTTCATATGCCGACCTGACAAAAGAGAGCCCTGTTGTCTACGAAATATATGTTGACGGGAAAGACCCGATAAAAATCGGAATCACCGGCAAATCCGAATACGACGAGCAGCTGTTCAGCGTCAAATCCTCCGCATCGTTTGCGGGAGGCGGCATAACCTGCGAAGCACTCATAGACAGGAAATATTCCTTCGGCGACGACCCGAAAATCTATGTCAGAGTCACCGATGACAAAGGCATTCCGTCAAAGATGTTTGAAATAGATACATATATTGCTCCGCCGGAGACTACCGCGGAACAGAACAACCAATCCGGCAATTCGGATTCCGATGACGGCGGGAACAGTTCAAAAACAACCAAAAAATCGAGTTCAACAAAATCAACAACGAAAAAAGAGAACACAACGAAAGCCGGCAAAAGCGACAAAAGCTCTTCGACAAAGACGACGAAATCAAGTTCTTCAAAATCCGACCGCCCGTCCGAGGCTCAGAACGGCAACGGAGAACAGTTAGCAGATGATGCCGGCGAGATGGAGACTTATACTCTGCCGAGCGGCGGAAGCACGCGAAACGCCGCGAGAGTAAAGCAGGGCGTCACCGCAGTCGGCATAACGGTTATAGTTGCGACGGTGATATCAATTTCGCTGCTGATATTCAAAAAATCCGCAAATAAATAAATCCCGAAAAATCCCGAACCGTTTCAAAATCGAAAAACATTAAAATAACCTCCGGCGCACTTCGGTGTATCGGAGGTTTCTCATATCGCTTTTTATTTTGTCAGCAGGCTTGCCGATGCTTCGTCAAGGAATATTGTCACATCGTCATGCCGTTGAAGTATCGACGCGGGGCAATGCGGAGTAACTTCGCCCTCAACAGTCGCCTTTATCGCCTCCGCCTTGCTGTCGCCCGTCGCGATAAGCACTATTTTTTTCGCCCTCATTATCGAGCCGATGCCCATTGTTATGGCGTAGTGCGGCATGGCAATATCGGTAAAATACTGCGAATTTGCGGCTATCGTGCTGTCAGTGAGCTTGACCTTAAATGCCTCGTCGGTGAATTCATCAGCCGGCTCGTTGAAGCCGATATGACCGTTTCTGCCGATTCCGAGAAGCTGGATATCTATTCCGCCGGCGTTCTTTATAGCCTGCGCATAGCGTGCGCTCTCGGCAACGGAGTCAGTATTTCCGTCAAGGAAGTTAATATTTTCGGGTCTTATATCGACCTTTGAAAAGAGGTTCTCTTTCATAAATGAATAGAAGCTGTTGGGATGGTTCTTCGGCAAATCGCAATATTCGTCAAGATTGAAGGTTCTGACATCCCTGAAGCTCACCTTGCCGCTGCGATACTGCTCGGTCATATACTCATATGTAGGGATCGGGGACGCGCCGGTTGCAAGTCCGAGAACCGCATCGTGCTTCGCATTGACCTCATCGCAGAAAATTTTTCCGACTTCCTCGCCGACCTGCGCCGCCGATTTCAAAACAATAACTTTCATCTGCATTCCTCTTTGTTCTTAAAAATCCGCGATAGATTATATCATCACTTCATAAATATTTCCATAGCTTTTGTAAAAAAAGTAGATAATATATTAAAAAAATCTACTAAAACAAAGTAAAATGTGCTATAATATTTTCGCTCAAAAACGCGAAAAGGAGAAAATCAATGAAAACAGCAAAACGCACGCTGTCCATTCTGCTCGCACTGCTCATGCTCGCCTCGTGCCTTGCCATAGGCACTTCGGCGGACGGAAGCAATGTACTCACTCAGACCGAATGGAACGGCTATTGGGAAACTGTAAGAAACGACAACACGCTCATCGCACTCACCCCGGGTGCGGACGCGACTCAGCTCAACTTCTGTTGGCACTCCGACGACACGGCAAAGAACGGCGTCGTCCGCATCGGCGAAAGCGCCGACATGACCTCGTTCAAAGAGTTTGTCGGCAAAGCATCGACCGACATCTACACGGGTCAGAGCGTATACAAAGTGACGGCAACCGGTCTTGAGCCGAAAACTGTTTATTACTACACCTACGGCAGCAACGGAAAGTTCAGCGAGCCGGTTATGTACAGGACTCTCTCCACCGAGAAGTTTAAAATTCTCTATGTCAGCGACATTCAGATAAGTAGCGACACCGAGGACGGACGCGAAGAGGCGTATGTCTGGCAGAAAACTCTCGGCACTGCGCTCGACCAGAACGACGACATCAGCTTCATAGTCTCCGCAGGCGATCAGACTCAGCACGGAGACAGAGCCAACGAGTGGGCGGGTACTCTCTCCCCTGCGGCTCTCAGATCGTATGCCATGGCGACAACGGTCGGCAACCATGACCGCAAGGGCGATACATATCCCTTCTATGTCAACAATCCGAACGAATATCGCGGCACGACTCCCGCAAATGTAGACGAGAACTACTGGTTCCGCTACGGTGATGTGCTTTTCATCGTCTACAATACTCAGATCTACAATGTGTACGACCAGTATCAGTTTACTCTTGACGCTATAGCCAAGAATCCCGACGCCACATGGCGCGTTGCAGTGCTTCACCACGATCTCTACGGCACGGGACATCATGCCGCCGATGACGACAACCAGCTTCTCACCGCTATATACAGCGCTCTTATAGACAGATTTGAAATTGATGTCTGCCTGACGGGGCACGAGCATATCTACGGTCGCTCCTACTTCATGAAGGACACGAAGCCCGTCAAGGAGCAGAAATATAACTCCGACGGCGCAGCGGTTGACCCTGTGGGCACAGTCTATTTCACCGCAAGCTCCGCGTCCGGCAAGAACCGCATTGAAGAATACGACTATGAGTGGCTCGATTTCAGCTATATTTCCGAAGAGCCGACATATTCGACCATTGAGTTCACGGAAAACTCGTTCACGCTCAAGACCTACGGCGTAGACAGCAAGGAGCAGATAGACGAGTGCAGGATAGTTAAGACCGACACCTCTTACACCCCCGTCGATCCAGACCACAAGGGCATGGACACCGATATGCTCCGGCGCTATCTCGGCAAGTGGTACGTTATAATCCAGATTGCTGTTGAAATTGTAAAATATATTGTGAAGGTAACGGGCATTGTCGCTCCGGTCATCGCAAGGATTATTATCAAGATACTGAAAGAGCTGATACCTGTTATCATCGGTATGTTTTAACCTTTCAGCCGCATAATCGACATACAAGAGACACGGTTTGTTCCGCGTCTCTTTTTTTCGCCAAAATACCACCGAAACAATATTTTTTTGTAACTCTTTTGTAATTGAATTAACTATTAAAGAGTGTATAATTGAAAGTGATACATTATACATATACATTCAAAGGAGGAGAGCGGTTGGTCTTTTCGAGTCTCGTGTTCCTGTTCGTATTCTTTCCCGTGACTCTGTTTTTCTACTTTATAGTAAAAAACGACAAGGCAAAAAACATTATACTTGTCATTGCATCACTTATATTCTATTCATGGGGCGAACCCGTTTGGGTGTCCCTGCTGATATTCAGCTCCATACTTGACTACACGGTGTCGCTCGGAATAGAAAAGTACCGCGGCAAAAAGATAACAAAGCTGTTCATTGCACTTTCGGTCGTTATCAACCTCGGTCTGCTCGCGGCGTTCAAATACAGCGGGTTCTTCATTTCCACGCTCAACGGAATTTTCCGCCTCTCGCTCCATGTTCCCGCGTTTTCTCTGCCGATAGGCATCTCGTTTTACACATTCCAGACGATGTCCTATTCGCTCGATGTTTACAAGGGCGATGTCAAGGCGCAGAAGTCCTTTATAAACTTTTTGATGTTCGTGTCGCTCTTCCCGCAGCTTATAGCGGGACCTATCGTCAGATATTCTGACATTGACACGCAGGTAGACCACAGAACTGTTACGATAGACGGCTTTGCAAAAGGCATGACGAGATTCATGGCGGGTCTCGGCAAGAAGGTGCTCATAGCAAACTATGCCGGCTCGCTCGCAGAGTCGCTGCTCGCCGATGTCGGCGATGCGGCGGTGACGAGCGTATGGGTGGGAGTTTTGTTCTACGCTTTCCAGATTTATTTCGACTTCTCGGGCTACTCGGACATGGCTATCGGGCTTGGGAATATGTTCGGTTTTGATTATCCCGAAAACTTCAGGCATCCCTACATCGCAACTTCGATAACCGATTTCTGGCGCAGGTGGCATATCACGCTCAGCACCTTCTTCAGGGACTACGTCTATATTCCCCTCGGAGGAAACAGGGTCAGCCTGCCGCGTCAGGTGCTAAATCTTTTTATCGTCTGGGGGCTTACGGGACTCTGGCACGGCGCAAGCTGGAACTTCGTCATATGGGGTCTCTATTATTTCATATTTCTGTGCCTTGAAAAGTTCGTGTTCAAGAAGTTCCTTGACAAAATTCCGAAAATCATTCGCTGGGTATATTCGATGTTTGTCGTTCTCGTCGGCTGGATGATATTCTACTTCGAGGATTTCTCGGCAATGAAAACAGCCTTCTCCGTGGCATTCGGCGCATCGGGCAATGCGTTCACCGACCCAGTCATGAACGCGATGATAATCAATAACATTCCGTTTATGATAATCGCCACCGTCGCCTGCGCACCCGTTGCAAAGCTTGTCAAGGCGGGCATCGCGAAGCTCAAACAGCGCGCACCGGTGACTGAGCCGATATTCAGCACAGTTTTCAATGTCGCCATGCTCGTTCTCTGCGTGGCGTCGCTGGCGGGTTCGACATACAACCCGTTTTTGTATTTCAGATTCTGAGGAGGCGCTTGAGATAAAATGAAAAAGATTTATAAAATTCTTACCGCCGCCTCGTTCAGCATTATTTTAGCGGTTTTCGCCGTTGTCGGCTTTTACAGCTTCTTCGACAGGGACGAGAAGGCTTCCGAAATGGAGAACAGGAATCTCACGCAGAAGCCGACTCTTTCCGCCGCCTCATATTTCTCCGGCGACTTCGCTTCGCAGTTTGAGGAATATTACAACGACCAGTTCCCCGGCAGAAACGGACTCGTCAAAATAAGCAATAGGATAAAGTCGTTCTATTCGTTTCTGAAAATCGGCGACGGTGCGACTGTCATAAAGAAAAGCGGCGGCGGAGACGGCGACGGCGAGGCACTCTCGCATGAGGACGAAAGCGCCGTTGAGACAACCGCTCAACAGGCTGCGGTCGATCCTTCCGAGACTGCAAGGAGCACAGAGGCTACAAAGCCGTCCAGCACCGTGGAAGAGGACGAGACCGAAAAGGAAACCGTATTTTCAAGCCAGTATATAATTCTTCTCAACAACCGCCTTATGGAGCAATACACCAACGTCTACAAAAAGATGGATGTATATGCCGCGGCACTCAACAAGCTTAAAGCCGAGATGCCGAATGCGAAAGTATACAGCCTCATGGCTCCGACATCAATAGAATTCTATGCTCCGAAGAAATACAACTCCGGAAAATCCCACTCTCAGTATGAGGGCATCAACTATATCTACGGAGAGCTAAACGGCATAACCACGGTCGATGCCTATTCCGAAATATCTGCACACACGGACGAATATCTGTATTTCAGAACGGATCACCACTGGACGGCATGCGGCGCATATTACGCATATCGTGCGTTTGCAAATACCGCAGGATTCACGCCCGTTGAAATGAACTCACTTCAAACCGGAAAGCTCTCCCCGTTCCTCGGCACGCTTTACAAATCGACTCAAAGCACGGCGGTTGAAAAAGACCCGGACTATGTTGAATATTTTATTCCGCAGACCGAGACTGAGGCGATTGCCTCCGACTCCGACCCGACGCTCAAGAACAGCTACAAGGTTAAGGTCATCAACACGGATTTGACATCTTCAAACAAATATCTTGCCTTCCTCGGCGGCGACCACGGCGTAACTAAGATAACCACCGACGCGCCCGGCAACCGCAGCATCGTAGTTATAAAAGAGAGCTACGCAAACGCATTTGTTCCGTGGCTCTGCAACAACTACAAGACCGTCTACGTCATCGACCCAAGGCAGATAAATGTAAACCTCGCGAGTTTCGTCAAGACAAATTCGATAGATGAGGTGCTGTTCCTCAACTATATGTTCGTCCCGACGAACGCAAAATATATGACGGCTCTCGAAAAGATGGGCTGAAAACCATAAAGGCTCCCCTCGCGGGAGCCTTTTGTCGTATTTTTAAATAATAAACTAAAAAATCATTGTATATTTTTAGTATATATGCTATAATTAACCGAGATTAAGCGCGGCTGAAAGCCGGTGCAACTAATGTTTAGGAGGATTTTTAAATGAGCGAGATACCCAGGACTTACCCGAGCTGGCTCAAGGGTGAGATCAAGAGCGCGCAGAAGGAGTACACCGAGCCGACAAAGCTTCTTGCCGACGACGGAACTCTGCTTTCGCCCGGCTGGGCGCGTCACATGGTCTTTGACTATGACCGCACGAAATCGACGCCGACAATGCGCCGCAAGGAATGGGACTTCTATCAGATATCAGACGGAAGATATATGATTCAGATAAGCTTCGCCAACATCTCTATCGGCGGCTACGCTTCGGCGGCGCTGGTCGATCTGAGAAACCCGAAAAAGAATAAGAAGCTTGCCGCCGGCACTCTCACCGCCCCCACAGCGCTCTTCCTCGGCGGAAAAGATAAATATGTTCTCCCGCCCAAGGGCGACGTTCCGAACCATGTCAAAATGGAAGTCAACGGAATCGGCAAGGCTACATTCGATGTCCTGACCGAAGAGCATAAGCGCACTATTTATTTCAAGTCCGGCAAGGTCGAGTGCCGCTTTGAAATGGACATTCCGGACGGACTCGAGAACATCACAACGGTTCTCCCCTTCAAAGACGACCCGAAGAGCTATTTCATGACCACGAAGCAGAACTGTATGCCCTGCAGCGGCACATATAAGTGGGGCGACAAGGTCTACAAATTCTCAAAGGACGACACCTTCTGCTGCCTCGACTGGGGTCGCGTCAACACCCCCTACAAGCTTGTTTGGTACTGGGGCAACGGCTCTACATATCTGACCGACGAGAACGGCAGCAAGCATATTTTCGGCTTTGAGATAACCTGGGGCATCGGCGACGAGAGCAACGCGACCGAGACCTGCATATTCTATGACGGCAAGGCTCACAAATTCGGAGCGATAGATGTTGAGACTTTCCCGAAGCCCGATAAATATATGGAGCCCTGGCACTTCGTCTCCGAGGACGGCAGATTTGATTTTGTAATGACCCCGTTCTATGATCACCACTGCGACACGAACGCCCTCAATCTCCTGCGCATGCATTCGCATCAGGTTCACGGCATGTGGAACGGCACGGCTGTTCTCGACGACGGCACAAAGCTTGAAATTAAAGACATGTACGCATTCTGCGAATATGTCGAGAACAAATGGTAAACTAAACCGACGCGAACCCTCCAAACGGAGGGTTCGTTTTTTGATGATAAAATCCCATATCCCCTTGACTTTTTCTCGGCGAAAGGCGAAAATATCAGTGGAGAGTGATAACTATGGCAAACCTGAAAGAACACGGTCTTATAGTCTCATGTCAGGCAGTCAGGGGCGAGCCGCTCTACGGGCTGCACATGATGGGGCATTTTGCGCACGCAGCTGTACTCGGCGGCGCGGCGGGCATAAGAGCGAACTATGTTGAGGACATAAACGAGATAACGGCAGAGGTCGATGTGCCCGTAATCGGCATAATCAAAGCCGAATATTCAGACTCAGAAGTTTACATAACCCCGACGCTGAAAGAAGTCAAAGCTCTGCTGACAACGAAGTGCAGCGTTATTGCGCTCGATGCAACGAAGCGGGCACGTCCGAACGGCGAGAAAATTGAAGATCTTATAAAATACATTCGCGAGAATGCGCCCGAAGTTGAGATAATGGCGGACTGCTCCAACTACGAGGAAGCAAAATGCGCCGACGAGCTCGGCTTCGATTATATCGGCACTACCCTGCGCGGATACACAGAATACACCAAGGGTATCGCCATCCCGGACTGCGGGCTGCTCCGCGAAATGACATCGACACTGCACGCGCATATCATCGCCGAGGGCGGAATATGGGAAGTCGGTCAGCTGAAGAATGTGCTTGATACGGGCGTATATGCCGTTGTCGTCGGCAGCGCGATAACCAGACCCATGGACATTACCAAACACTTTATGAAGGCTTTCGGTGAATAAGATGAAGAATATCGGTATTGACATCGGCGGGACATCGATAAAAGGCGCGGTTATTGAAAACGGAACGGTTACGGCGAGAGCAAAGCGCTCGACCGATATATCCCGCGGACTCGACAGCATTAGGGATTGTCTTTTTGCCGTTATAAAAGATCTGCTCCCGCTTGCCGGCACGGATGCGGGCATAGGCATCGGCTCTGCCGGGGACATCGATCCATATGAGGGTAAGGTTCTGTACGCGACCGGAAACCTGCCCGGCTTCACGGGGTTCGAGATAAAGAAAGATGTTGAGAATAAATTCAACCGCCGCGTTTTCGTCGTAAACGATGCAGCGGCGGCATTCATCGGAGAGGCTTATTTCGGGGCGGCTGAGAACTGCAAAAACGCCGTCATGCTGACCCTCGGAACGGGGCTCGGCGGCGCGGCTTCCATAAACGGAAAGCTGCTCACGGGAGCCAACTTCCATGCGGCGCGGATAGGTCACATTCCCCTGCACATCGGCGGGCGCGAATGCAACTGCGGCAAGATCGGCTGCGCCGAGCAGTATGTTTCGGCAACCGGGCTTATGAGAACGGCAAACGAGCTTGACTGCCGCTGCTTCAACTGCAACGGAGTTTTCAAAAAAGCCGCAGACGGCGACAAAAAATGCCGCGAGGCAGTCAGAATTTTCACATCCGATCTGTGCGCGGTCGTTGACACGGTAAAATGTGTTTTTGACCCCGAATGTATCGTAATCGGCGGCGGACTGATAGAAATTCGGAAATACTGGTTCGAGGATTTTCTCGCCGCTCTCCCTGACTCTGACGCTCATCTCATTCGCCCTGCCGTGCTCGGCAACGATGCAGGCACTATAGGTGCGGCATATCTGCTCGAAAACAGCGAAATATTATAAAAAATCGACCGCAATGATTTTGATATCACTGCGGTTGTTCTGTTATTTAACAAGCTCTATATGCGTGTCGTAATACTGCTCCTGAAAGCGCACCGCCCGTTCAACCTCTTCGCGGGTGAAATTCATACCAAGCGGCGCCATTATCAGCTTATCTTCAACATCGTCGGCGCGGTGAGCAATGCCGATTATTCTGCCTGTAAAGCCATCAACCGGCTCATTGACACCAAGGAGATAAACATCAAGCTCTTCGCCGTCGCCGCCGAGAACGCCGGGAATATAGCCATAATTGAGAGGATAGACAAGCTCATAGCCGGATTTTCTGTGCACATACCCCAGCGGGCGGTCAGTTTTCATTGTAACAGGCTTGCCGAGAAAAGACCAAGCCGTCGCCTTGCGGAGAGTATGGCTTATAAATTCAGCCTTGCCGTCAACATAATCGTTTCTGCTCCCGACACTCCCGAGCCTTTCGACAAGCCCTGTTTTCACATTCTCATACTGCTTCGCTATCTCCGGATAAGTGTTCAGATAGTCGCGGAAGTTTATATAATTTCGCCACTCCATACTGTTATATTTCACGACATGGATAAAATGCGTCTGCATATCGCCGCCCTCGTAGTAACTGCCGCAGGCAAAAAGCAGCTGTGCGCCGCCCATATCGTGATTGGGACGGTAATGACAGCCGGCTTTCAGCAATTCATCCTCGTGAGCTAAAATGCGATTGAAATCGTTCGTACCGACTGCAATGTCTATTATCGGCTTCGCCTTTATGCTCTTTATAGATGTACTGCCGACATGCTGAATATCGCGGGCATCCGCGCCGAGGATTTTGCGAAGCTCGTTTACCATTCTCTCGCCTTCGATTTCCCACTCCCTGCTGTGCTCAAAGAGCCTGACATCTCCGCGCCTGAGTCCTATCATCCGCTTTCCCTCCTCCGATTGATGCGGGCTAAAATAATATCACAAAGCATGGGATTTTGCAAGAAATATTTATTTGCCTCATATGCACACGGATAAAGCAAAAAATTTCGATAATTTTTTATTTATTAATTGTTTATTTTTCTTAAATGCCAATCATTTTATTTGCGATTTGTGATAGAATTTGCTTGTTAAATAATGCGTGAGCATAGTGCTTACGCCGAAAATTTTGTTGAAAGGTGGATATACATGAACTACAAAATGCACCTTACTCCCGAAGAGGAGGACATCCTCAACGGCGGTAAAGGCGAAACCATGGCGAAGGTCATGAAGACCCTTGTCATGTACGGTGACGCTTTCGGCGCCACAAAGATGGTGCCTGTCACAAGCAAGATGGGGCACCTTGTTACAAGCTTTGGTCTCGGAGTCATGCAGCCCGTCTACGACCTTATGGATCAGCTCATCGCGGGCGGCGCTCTTTCGAGCCAGAAGTTCTCCGTTGACCCCAAGCCCCTCGACCCCAATGTGCCTTCGAGCTTCCTGAAGAATATAGTTTTCAAGAAGTTCATGTACAATATGCAGGACAGCTACGACGCACAGCTCGCAAAGCTCGGTCTTATCGACAGCAAGTCCTACACCTGCACCTGCTACATGGACGAGGTCGGCAACACCCCCAAGAAGGGCGAGGTTCTCTCGTGGGCTGAGTCCTCGGCTGTTGTGTATGCAAACTCCGTTCTCGGCGCACGCTGCAACAGAAACTCCGGCATAATCGAGCTCTTCGGCTCCATCGTCGGCCGCGTCCCCTATTTCGGACTTGTCACCGACGAGGGCAGAAAAGCTACATGGATAGTCGAAGTCAAGACCACAAAGAAGCCCGAGGCTCAGATTCTCGGCTCCGCTATCGGCATGAAGGTCATGGAGGATGTCCCCTATGTCAAGGGTCTTGATAAGTGGATCGGCACCGAGCTTGACGGCGATGCAAAAGCATACCTCAAGGATTTCGGCGCAGCTACCGCTTCCAACGGCGCTGTCGGTCTCTATCATATCGACAAGCTGACTCCCGAAGCGGTGGAGCAGGGCGAGAGCCTTATCGCCGAGGGCGCAAAGGTCTATGTCATTGACGACGCCGAGCTCGACAGAGTCAAAAACAACTATCCTATAATGTGGAAAGACAAAAATGCAACCCCGAAGCTCTGCTTCGTCGGATGTCCTCACCTCTCATACGATCAGCTCGTTGAGTGGACCGAGAACGTCTGCGATTCGCTCAAGAAGAACGGCAGAAGCAAGGTCTCCATCCCGACCGTCTTCACCGCCGCTCCGGCTGTTGTTGAGAAGTTCAACGCAACTCCCAACGCCGCAAAGCTCAAGGCTACCGGCGTCGTTCTCAGCTACATATGCCCGCTGATGTATATGAACAACCCGCTTGCAGGCAAGATGCCCGTCATCACCAACTCCAACAAGCTCAGAACATATACCACCTCTCGCTATTACACCGGCGCGGAGATTCTCGATATCATCACAAAGGAGGCAAAGTAACAATGAAACAGTTCAAAGGACGCCCTGTTGCCGCAGGCAAATGCACGGCAAAAGCTCTCGTTTCCCACAACGGATTCAACACCCTTGCTTCCTTCCAGAAGAGCCTCCAGTTCGGCGACAAGACCGCTAAGTGCGGCGACCAGAACAATCCCGATCTCTTTGGCAAGCCCATGGTCGGCACGGCTCTCTGCCTGCCCCAGACTATCGGCTCGACGACCGGCGGCATGGTTCTCTACTGCGCAAAGGTCATGGGCAGAACGCCCGCCTGCCTGCTCTTCTCGGAGCACATCGACTCGCTCGCAGCTGCCGGAGCCATTCTCTCCGCAGTCTGGACCGACGATCCGATGCCCACAGTCGATTGCCTTGGCGAGGAGTTTCTCAACTATGTCAAGGACGGCATGACCATCACCGTTGACGAAGACGGCACAGTCACTGTCGAGGACTGATAGAAAAACCAAAGACGGTCATAATCCACGCACTTTGCGGTGAATTATGACCGTTATTTTTATATGAGCTTAAATTTAGTCCACTTCTGATTTTTATAGCGCACAAGGAATATCGCTCCGCGGAAGAGCAGATCCATGCTCGTGCCTATCGCCACGCCAACGGCACCCATATTGAGCCACAGACCGAACAGCGCGGAGAAGAACAGCCTCGCAGCTACCGTCAAAACGACGGAGACGGTCATGGTAAATTTCACATCCCCCGCCGCCCTCAGTCCGCTTCCGAGCGGTCCCGCGTATGTATAGGCAAAGGCGTTGATGGCGTTATTGATGAGCACCATAATGAAAACGAGATGCTTGGCTTCATCGGAAATGGCAAAGAAATTAAGCAGAAGCGGAGTCACTGCGAACACTGCCGCGTTCCACGCCAAGGATAAAACGAATGTCAGCTTATTGAGCTTTTTAAAATAGTGGTTTGCTTCTTCGATATCTCCCGCGCCCATGCACTGCCCGATGACGGTTGTATAAACCGGTGCCATCGCCATGCCCATAAGCGCGGCGAGCGACCATATGCTCTGCGACACACCCGTTGCGGCTATCTGATATGTTCCAAACTGCGTGACCATACTGCTCAGCGCCACCTTGACAAGCTGATGGACGCCGTTTTCAACACCGTTCGGGACTGCTATGCCGAGCACTTTTTTGAGCAGCGAGCCATGCCACGCGAATATGCCCGAAAGGGTATATCTCACGGGGGTTTTTCGATGCATGAAGCAATACCATGTGACGGCGACTGCGGAGACAGCCCGCGCTATCAGCGACGGATATGCGACACCCGCGACGCCGGCATCAAGGGCGAACACACCGATGATATTGCCGACAACATTGACGGCGTTTGCAAATGCGGATATATACATCGACACATCGGCTCTGCCGACACTGCGGCACATCGCCGCGCCCGCGTTATAGACCGCAAGAGCCGGAAACGAATACGCGGTGATGCGCATATACTCGACGCACGCCGCCATGACATCATCCTCTACCCTGCCGAAAAGCAGATTCAAAAGCGGACGCTCAAAAACGAGGATAAGAACGGATATTACGACCGAGCTGACGACCGAAAACATCAATAATTGACTTGCCGCCCTACCCGCCTGTTCATTATCTCTGCTGCCGATATACTGACTGATTATAACCGCGCCGCCGGATGCGAGAGCGGAAAAAAGGAAGATCGCAACGGTGTTGAAGGAGTTGACGAGCGACACGCCCGAGACCGCCGCATCACCGACAAAGCTGACGACAAATGTATCCGCCATACCGACAAGCAACAGCAAAAATTGCTCGATAAACAGCGGAATAATCATCGCCCGCAGGTCTTTGTTTGTAAACATCCTGTCGCCCATTAAAAGCCGTCAATCCTCCGGTTGGTTTGTATGTAAATATTTTATCATATGTCGGGGGATAAATCCAGTTGTTTTACAAAGGTTGGAATACGCTCAGAGGGGTAAATCTGATTTGATTTCGTTAGTTGCGTGTTAGTTGTTTGTTGGTTGCAGAGTCAAAAGCAGCCCATTTTTAAGCACTTTAAAATGAATACAACCCTTGAAAGCATTGAGTTTCAAGAGTTGTAGTGTTATGGTGCGGATAACAGGAGTTGAACCTGCACCGAGTTGCCCCGACTAGAACCTGAATCTTTCAGCGAGTATTTTACAGGTTGTTATATCGTGTTACACAATCCCTCAGATAGCTTGAAAACCCAATAAAATCAAGGTTTTTAGATTTTTAAAGTTTTTATACGCAGATTAAACATCTGCATATTGTTAGACATTGTTTTAGACACAAGGCTCACCATCATATTTATTATATGCAATATTGCGGAGTGGAGCAGTTGGTAGCTCGTCGGGCTCATGACCCGGAGGTCGCAGGTTCAAGTCCTGCCTCCGCACCCAGATAACAAGCGAGTCTTGTTATATTTCCTTTTTTGTTCAAAAGAACTACCGAGCACATCATCATCGGCAGTTCTCCCCTATTTGTTTTCTCTGAACCTTGGTGCAATGACAATCGGTAACACCTGACTTTGTACTCGTAAGACAGGGTTTTCCTTTTATTACTTTCATTCTTCTGGCTATTAGAACCCACCAGCAGGTTGAGTAACCGGCATCTGCACTGCTTACTACCGAGAGTCATGGACGTGATGTGGCGTTCCTTTCTTAACCAAGGCGACCGCACTTTAGCAGTAGGGAACTGCGGAGCGTGTTAATACACGTTCTGCCCATGCATTGGCTTTGCGTCAGAGACAGGCAAGATCAAAAACTGGGACAAAAATCACCAGCTCCTTTCTTACCCTCGCGCTTATTGGAGCACGCGAAATGGGCAAGCATATTTTAGTCCTTATTTGATGCAAAGTCAACATCTGCCTTATTAGCTCAGTGGAAGAGCGTCCGGCTGTTAACCGGAAGCGCGTTGGTTCAAATCCAACATAAGGCTCCAATATCCCGTATTGCGCAACGGGGACGTGTGGGTTATGCCACAAGCTCGGTACGTCAGACTATCCGCACCTCTCTATGATGTGTCCCAGCGATATCAAATCCGAGCATATGCATCCTTGGCTCAATGGTAGAGCGGCTGCCTTGTAAGCAGCGGGTTGCGTGTTCGAGTCACGCAGGATGCTCCAAAAAAATCCAAGCGCGAGGAAGCGCGAGAAGTTAAGTATCGGACTGCCTGAGCGCTCGGCGGCGGCTTGTTAAGCCGTAAAAATCCCGATGGCTGATGACAAGACGCGACTTGGATTTAACTTAGGTTATCAAAAGGCTCATTCGCCTTTGTATAGGAAGCGTTACGACGTTTCCTTAGTTTTACAAACGCCGCCCATATGGGCGGTTTAATTAGACAACTCCATTTTGTCGGTTGCTTGCAAGCGGCTTCAAAATTTCATTCCTCCTTAAGCAGAACTTTGGGCGGGTATTATGCAAGCGATATCCGCCCGAGTCCTGCAATACAGCGCTTTGGTGTAAGGGCAGCACATCAGATTTTGGCTCTGATAGTGTAGGTTCAAATCCTGCAAGCGCCGCCAATTTAACTTTTTGCGTCCCGTATAGGGGCGCTATTTTTATATATAAAGGATGTGGGTAATATAGCTCAAAACTCAATAGGTCGCTCTAAATCGACCTCAAAGAAAAAGAAAAAGCCCGCGTCGTCTAACGGTCGAACCGAGTTCTATTGCACTATGTGCGGCAAAAAATATACGAAGCTTACTGGCAACTTTTATAGATCACAGTCCCCTATTCACGTTGGCAACGACGGGTTTATCCCCGTATGTCGCTCGTGCGTTGAGGAACTGTTTGAACTGTATACTGACGAACTTGGCTCGGAGATGGAGGCGACGAAGCGTCTATGTCAGAAGTTTGATTGGTATTTCTCAAAAAAGATATATGATGCAACTGAGAAGAGTTCGGCGTCATTCAGCCGCATGAGCTCATATGTATCTAAGATGTCTCTGCGTTGTTATCAAGGTAAAACTTACGATGATACTATACGCGACGAGGAAACCATCATTAATGATGTAGAAGATTTGAAAAATAATAGTTCTGAAATCAAAATAAAGCAGAAGACCTTGGCGTTCTTTGGTGGTGGATTTGAACCCGAAGAGCTTAAGTTTCTTCAGGAACAATATGATGACTGGACTTCGCGGCATGAGTGTTCTACTAAATCTCAGGAAGAGGTCTTCAAGAACCTGTGTATCGCTCAGCTCAATATTCTAAAGGCTCAGCAAGGCAAGGGGTCTATGAAGCTTGTAGAGGCACTCAAGGTGTTCCAAGACCTTCTCGGCACGGCGAACTTAAAGCCGAGTCAGAATAATGAAAATGCTATGGTTGAACAAAACACTTTCGGTACTCTTATTAAGAAGTGGGAGAATGAACGCCCCATTTCGGAGCCGCTCCCCGAATGGCAGGATGTTGACGGAATCCGTAAATACATAACGGTGTACTTCCTTGGACACCTGTGTAAAATGTTAGGAATACAGAACAAATACAGCGCGGCTTACGAAGAAGAGATGGCGAAATATCGCGTTGAGATGCCCGAGTATGAGGGTGACGACGACGCGCTACTGGACGCCATTATAAGTGACGGTGAAGATTATGGCGACACGGAATAAGCTCAGCGACCGCGAGTTAGCTAACGACAAGGCTAAACGAATTATGAACGGCGTGGACGCATGGTGCTCATTCTATAGAGCTAATCCTCATCGTTTCTGTTTGGATTATCTTAATATTAAGCTCAAGCTTTTTCAACAGATAATCTTATATATGATGAACTGGTGCAACTATATAATGTACATCGCCGCGCGCGGGCAGGGAAAGACCTTTCTGGTCGCCGTGTTCTGCTGTGTGCGTTGTATTTTGTACCCCGGTACAGCTATCTGTATTGCGTCTAAGACCCGTGGACAGTCTGTTGAGGTCTTAACTAAAATACAATCGATTCTTATGCCCAACTCCGCCAATCTTCAGTTAGAGATAGAACCGAAGGGCATAACAATAAATCAATCCAAAGCGGAGATTGTGTTTAGGAACACATCTCGTATATTCGTCGTAACCGCAAATGATGAAGCTCGACACAACAGAGCTAATATTATCATCTGCGATGAGTTCCGTATGATACCGCTTACTATCATCCAAACGGTTCTCAAAAGATTTTTGACGGCTCCGAGAAATCCGGGATATCTCAATAATCCTAAATATGCACATCTGACTGAGAGAAACAAAGAAATATATCTCTCGTCTGCTTGGTATAAGTCGCACTGGTCTTTTGGTAAGCTTCAGACATACGCGAAGAATATGAGCGATGATCAGCGTCGATATTTCACCTGCGGACTTCCCTATCAGCTTTCAATAAAAGAGCACCTGCTTGATAAGAATCAGATAGCGGACGAGCTTTCTGAGGGCGACCAGTCGGAGACGACATTCGGCATGGAAATGGAATGTCTGTGGTTTGGCGACACAGACGGCTCGCTTTTCTCTTACGATGATATAGCTAAGACTCGTCAGATAAAGCAAGCCATATACCCCGACTATATTAGCTCTCTTATACCTAATTATAAACAGAAGATACCACCGCTCGCATTTAATGAGCGTCGTGTTCTCTCTGCCGACGTTGCGCTGCTGGCTTCTAAGAAGCAAAATAACGACGCCGCGTCTATATGGATTAATAGGGCTATACCCAATTCGGAGAACAGATATATCAGCAACCTTATATATACGGAGAATCACGAGGGACTTCACACGAACGATCTCGCCTTGCGTATACGCAGGTTGTATGAACAGTTCCATTGCACCGATATAGCACTTGATGTCAAGGGTCTTGGTATAGGCGTGTATGACGCTCTCGTGCGCGACATATATGACCCGGAGTACAATGTCACCTATCCGCCGCTCAGCTGTTGTAATGACGACGTGTATGCGGCTCGTTGCACAGACAGAGAGGCTAAAAAGGTAATTTGGGCAATACAGGCTACAAGTCAGTTCAATAACGATATGTATCTTGCGTTGCGTGACGGCTTTAAGCAGAACAAGATTAAACTTCTTGGATCAGAGAATGACTTCTATGAACTACCGAGGGGTGTTGTTCAAGCTATACTTGACGACGCCGAGCTGAAGCGAAAAGTTTTGCTCCCTTATATCCATACGACGCTCTTTATCAACGAAATAATAAGCCTGAAATACACACCTACCGGCACTTTGATAAAGGTCAAAGAGCAGTCCGGTATGAGAAAAGACCGAGTATCATCGGTTGGCTATAACTATTGGGTTGTTCAAGAGCTTGAGAGAAAACTCAAGCCAAGTAATAAACCGCCCGAGCGCAAGGTGTTTGCGTTCAAGAAACCTATTATTAAATAAGAAAGGAGGCGCGAAGTGGCAAAAAAGAAAGAAATAGCTCCGCCGCCCTCAGCTGAAGAGCAGAAGAAAGCTGACCTTGAAGCGGCAAAGGCGGAGTTTCATAAAGCTCTTCTGTATGCACAGAAAATAGCTCAGAGGAATATAAGTAATCCTGCATCTTCACAACAGAGCCGAGGTCAGTCGTACTCCACATATACAAAAGAGAATATTCTGACGTGGCTTAAGACTCCATCAACAAACGCGAAGAACCTTCGTAATGCGTCGATGTATCTCTATAACGCTTCGCCGCTGTATCGTCGCCTTATTAACTATCAAGCAAATATGTGGCTGTGGGATTATGTACTTTACCCTCTTGGATATGATGAGTCTAAGATGAAAGCCAATAATCTTCAGAAGCAATATCTTGCCGCAGCTAAGAAGTGCGAGGTCTGGAACTTGAAGAATGAGCTTTCTAAAGCCGCCGTGAGCGCAGTACGCGAGGGAATATTCTTTGGTGTGTCATGGGAGTCCGGCGACTCGTTCTTCATTCAGAAAATCAACGCTGACTACTGCACTGTTGAAGCTATTGCCGACGGTACTTATCTCTACACGGTTGATATGTCTCAGATTAAAGAGGACGAGCTTGGATTTTATCCACCCGAGTTTACCAAGATGTGGAACGCCTATAAATCTGAGGGCGTTAAAAGACAGTTTGTCCCCGAAGAGATATCTTGGTGTCTCCCTTTCTGCACCGCAGACGGCGACCAAGGAGCGTTTATCCCGCCTTACGTCGGTTGTTTACCCGATCTGCTGGATATAGAAAACTACAAGGCGTTGCAGGAGACGGCTACTGAACTTGCTAATTACAAGGTGCTTGTCGGCAGAATCGACCTCGATAGTCAGGGAGCGCCGACGATAGATTGGAATCTGGCAATGCAGTATTACACTCACCTTTGCAATGCGCTTCCTCCGCAGGTTGGTGCGGCTGTGCTTCCGTTCAAGGTTGAGGATTTCAACTTCGACCAAGACAGGGGTATAAGTACGGTTGATAATGTGGCACGGGGTAATCCGTATGTAAGGCTACCAACCCATAGTAGTAATATTATGGCGGCGACCGTGAAAGCGAGTCGGTATGGTAATAAGGCTGAGACAGGAAAGTCCGCAGCAAAGCTCGTTGTAAAAGCAACGAGAATGTTCACAGAGCACAATGGTCGGTTGGTCTACGGGTCAACATGGTGTGCTCGACTCCGGGGATGAGCGAACAATCCCTTATATTATCAACGGATAACCTGTCCGTTGTTCGCAGTAGGTCGGTGCGCGCCGCCGTTGGGGATAGGCGCAAAAATGATTGAAAAATACAAAAGGTAATAATAGCAAAAGGGAGTGCGGTAACACTCCCTTAAGGCACCATTTAGCGTTGGCGGACACGCACCTTGACCTGAGCCTTAGTCGTGACTCTTATTTTGGTCGTAACCTTTATCTTAGTCATTCAGCCTCACCCCTCTCCCGACAGCAACCTGTCGCGTTGTCAAACAGGTCTGTGGTAAGGACAATGTGCGAAATTATTATATATGCCATTACTCGTTCTGTCAACAGAATTATAGAGCTTTTAAGAATATGAATAATTTGTTATAAAAGTTGTCAAAGTTTAGTTTTTGTGATATAATCAAAGTGCCTTGGTAATAGTATATATCGGGGTGTTATGTATGGAGATGAAGAAAGGAAAATCAATACGGGAGGAAGTGAGTGCTTTGAGCACTGCAATAAAATTGCGTGAAAATGAAATGCGGTATCTTAGAGATATGGAGAGGTACATTAAAAGGCTTGAAGACGAACAGGTAAAGTCAAAAGAGAGTGCTTATCGAGAAGCTCAAAAGGCTTTAATACGCACTGGTGTAATGGATAAAGACGGGAAGATGAAAAAGAAGATTGTTTCTTGGGAGTAAATCAATATGTATTCAAAACTGCCTAACCTTGTACTTGGATTTCACGGGTGTCATCAAAGCACTTTTAGAAGTGTAGTGCATAATGGCGAACAGCTACGGCAAAGCTCAAATTCTTATGATTGGCTTGGCAACGGAATATATTTCTGGGAGCAAAATTATCAAAGAGCTTTTGAATGGGCTGTTAATCGTTACGGCAAATATGACGCCGCCGTAATTGGTGCAGTTATAGATTTAGGCAAATGTTTAAACCTCACGGATAGTGCCGCCGCAGATATATTGCGCAACGGTTATCAAATTTTGCAGGTTCGTTGTAAGATAACGGGAGAGACCCTCCCTAAAAACAGACCTTCTCATAAATCCACCGATATTCTTTTGCGAGACTTGGATTGTGCGGTAATAGAACAGGTTCATGACTTTAACAAAGAGACCAAGCAGGAGTCGTTTGATTCTGTCCGTGGTATTTTTGTCGAGGGCGGACAAGTTTATGACGGGTCTGAGTTTTACGAAAAGACTCATATACAGTTGTGTATTCGCAACCCCAATTGTATAAAGGGATATTTTTTACCATTGTCCCCTAACCAAAACTTTTCCATGCCGTAAACAAAAAAGAAGCTAACGCCGCCACATTTAGTGACGGCGTTTTATACGTTTTATAATTATATTATTATGAAATACCCCCCCTTTACCAAGTACACCCGCAGTCTTTACACTTAAAGCTCTTGTTTATCTTATTGGAAAAGATGCCGAAGAACCCCACAGAAACTGCACGGTCAACGACGTCGAGTTTTTTGATGTTCGTTGACCCGCAGGTGGGACAGTGAAGTGTGTTGGCGGCGGCTTTGCGTTGTTTTTCGGCGTTTCTTTTGGCTTTAGCTCTTGCGCGTTCCTCGCTCAGTTCTTTATCTTTGTCTTTCATTGATTTTAGAGAGATGTTCCAGTCGAAACGTGGGTCTTGATCTATATTGAACATCTTTATTTGAGCTCGCCAACTGTCTTCAAATGCCACATCTAAGTCGTTTTCTGTCGCATAATTATCAAGCTGACTGATAAATTCGTCGTAATTTAACCCAACATCTGTAAAATCTCCTACGAAGCCGCAATATTTGCACACTCCGTTCTTGTATTGCGTAATATCATCGGTATTTGATAGGTTTAAATCATTGCCACAATGTGGGCAAAAAAATACTTTCGCCATTTGTATCTACTTCCTTTGTCATAATATTATTTTGCTTATCCCCAAAGCAGTATAATATGAAAGATATTCACTACTAAGGGTAGCGGTACTTCATTTGGTGATTTAGCTATTTTCGGAGCTCAACTCGATGATATCAAGAAAAAATATCAAGAGATGACAGCCGATATTAACTGGGACGGTACGTTTAAGAGCGGTATTACTCACGCTGCATCTTGGGGCTCCGCTGTACGCCAAGAAATAGGTAAAGTAAGAAACGCGGCTAAAGAAACTCGAAAAGAACTTGCCGCAACAATAAGTGAGTCCGTAAATTTAGAGACTGATGCTGGCAAGAAGAACAAGAGCGATCTTCGTCAATATAAAAAGGCTACGCTCAAGGAAGAAGCACAGATTTACGACCAAATGAGCAAATCCATGCAGGATTATGTTGATTCCTGTGAGGGTGGTGAAGAAACATGGGAAGGCTTCGTGGAGTACCAAAAGAAGATGGGTTCTCAGATAGAAGTCACCGGTGTCAAGTCAAAACTCGCCGCCGTCGGACTCAATATCTTCAAAGCCGCCGCAGGTATGCTCGTTACTGTTATTGCTCAGTTTGCCATTCAGAAGCTGATTGAGGGATTCCAGTATTTAATCAACATAGAAGACGAGCTTGCACAGAAAGCGGATGAAGCTCGTGAACAGTACAAGAGTACAACAGAAGAGCTTGAATCTCAAGAGGGTGCTCTAAAGGAAGTCAATTCTCAGCTTACCGCTCTTAATGCCATTGACAACCCGACTCTTGCCGATATTGAGCAAACTAAAGAGTTGCAGAAGCAAAACGCTGAACTACAGGCTCAGATTGCTTATCTTAGGACTAAGGCTAAATTAGAAAAAGAGAAAGTAGATAAGGCTGATAAAGAGGCATGGGAAGAGGCTAATGATGGTCCATCATTGGGAGATTCCTACGATGAAAACGGCAAAAAGCTAAACTGGTTTTTAGCTTTTATGGATATAGCTGATGGCTCTGTAAGCGGCAATAATCAAATTGATGCCGCCGTCACCGCCCAAAAGAAGTTAGTTGAGTTAGAAGAAGAGCGCAAAGAAATATACGCTGATACTAACCTCAGTATTGAAGAGCAAACTCAAAAACTCGACCAGAACAAAAAAGACTACGAAGATATACGAACCAATCTTCTTGCCATCGCTAAGAACTGGGAAGACTCTACAGATCCAGATGCTCAAGCATTTTATGAAAGTATAATGTACTCGCTTTCCGACGCCGCTGAAAGAGCCACATTACTTAAGGGTAAACTCAGTGAATTAGATGTCGATCAGGCAACTATAAACAAGCTTGAAGCCCTTGGCAAAGCGGCTACCACACCCGAGGGATTGGACGACTTTGGAACAGCGTTAAAACAAGCTATTCCCGACGACTCCGATCGTGAAGCGTTTATTAAGCTCAACGGCGACCTCGAAGGAACTGCCGCAGCTTTTGCAAAGATTTCCAGCAATGGCTATTCAACCAAGGATGTTCTGGATGAAATAGAAAAGTCAGCAGAAGATGTTCTCGGCGGATTCGATAATTTGTTTGATGATAAGGGAAATATTATCGGCAAACAAATGGATGTCATGTTCGCAGGAGCGAGTGATTCGCTAAAGAACAACATCGGCAAGATTCTTACGCAATATCATGACGGGGAAATAAGCCTCAAGGATGCGAATAAATCGCTTGCTGATGCGTATGAGCGCGACACTCTTGAGGGGTTCGCCGGAACTGTTGATGAAATTCTCGGTTCTTCTGAAAAGCTCACTAAGGTGTTTGACGAGAACGGTAAAGCGTTAACAGATGGGTTGAGTAACCTCTTTGATGAAGACGGGAATGTAATCGCTGAAAATATTGATACTGTATTTGCCGGTGCAAGTGACACGCTGAAGGGCAATATTGGCATGATTCTTCAGCAGCTTCACGACGGTGCTATTGATGTTGACACAGCAAAGGCAGCTTTCGCGACTGCTTTCTCTCTCGAACAGATTCAAATTGAATCTCAGCGAGTTATCTCTGATTTCGAGTCTGCTTTCGGCGGAGCTGTAAGTGGTGTTGAGGGGCTTATCAACTCTTATGACGAGCTTGATGCGGCTCTGAAAAAGATATCTACAACTTATGACACCGTAAATAGTGCGATTAAAGAACAGAATGAGAACGGTTCGCTTTCTATTCAAACCGCGCTTGAACTTGCTAAGAGCGGAGCTCTGTACGCCGGTGTGCTTGAAGTTACAGAAAATGGTATAAGGCTTAATGAGGGTGCTACTAAAGAGATGGTAGAGGCTCAGATAAACGCCACAAAAGCCAGTGTGAACCAAGCATTAGCAGAAGCCCAGACAAGGCTCGCACTCTTAGAGTTGGCTTCTGGCATGGCTCCCACCGCCGAAGCTGTGGGCAAGATACTTATCCCCTCGTTTGGTAAGGCTTGTTACGCGGCGAGTTATTTTGGAAGCCTAATGGAAAGCGTTTCTAACGGTAATTGGAGGGGTATGTTTAACAGAGCCGCAGGAGTAGCCACCGACCAGCAAGTTCAGCTTATCAAGGGTGCTGCGCAAATAAAGACATCGCTTTCATCCTCAATTGAAGCTCAAAAGGTTGCTACGCAAAACGAAATTGCGTCTCTCCAAGAGATGCAAAAGATGGTTGGAGACCTTAATTACTCCAATTGGCAAACAAAATATAGCAAACCCTCGTCCTCCAAATCCTCCTCTTCCTCCTCTTCTTCGTCGTCTGATGACCCGCGTCTTAAAGCGTGGAACGAGATGCTGGCTGTTAAGAAACACCAGCTCGAAATGGATCAGATTACCGAAGAGCAATACTACGCTTGGCTTGAGGCTAACTACAAGAAGCAACTCAACAACCAAAAGAAGTATGCTGAAGAATGGCGCAAGTACGAAGAGGAAATCTATAAGTGGAAGAAGCAGAAACGCCTCGATGACTGGAATGAAGCTGTTGATCTCAAAAAGCATGAGCTCGAAATGGGTAAAATCGATGAGGGTGAGTATTACACATGGCTCGCGGCGAACTATAAGAAGTACCTCAACGACAAGACCAAATATGCCGAACAATGGCGCGAAGCTCAAGAGAGCATACACAAGTTTGAGGAACAACAGGCTAAGGATTCTCAGGACGCCCTCGAAGACCTTATCGACCTCCGCATTGATATGCTCAAGCAGGAGAAGAACAACGAAAAAGATGTTCTTAAAGAGCGTCAAGATAATGTAAAAGATTTTTACGACAAACAGCGCGACCTCCTCAAGGAGCACTACGACCAGATAGACAAAGAGGAAGAACGCCGCGAGAAGCGTAAGAAGGTTACAGATATACAGGCGGAGTTGCTCGAACTCGAAGCGGACGACTCCGTTGAAGCGCAGAAGCGTCGTCTTGAACTTGAAGAGAGCCTCTCCGACGCTAAGAAAGACTTAAACGACTTTGAGCGTGATGAGGAACTCGACAAGGCTGAGAAGATGTACGATGACCTCGAAGAGATGCAGACGCAGTATTATGAGAAGCAAATAGAAGCTATAGAGGACTACCTCGACAACGCCTATGAGCTTCGTCAGCAAGCTATAAAAGACTTGCAGAACGGTAATGCTCAGCTGTATCAGGAGATGATTGAGTACAACCGTCAGTATGGCGACGGCATAGATAACTCTATCACAGAAAAATGGGAGGCGGCATACGAAGCTCTTAACCGTTACAACAGTCTACTCGACGACGACTACGGTATGAAGCTCGACAATATGACGGGCTACAATAAGGGCAAGTATGAAACTGCCGCCGAGCGTGAAGCTCGTGAGAAAGCGACTAAGAGCACCAGTGCTAAAAATGTAGCACAAGCCGTCGCCCAAAACGTGAGCAAGTCCAACAGCTCTTCTAACACAAGTCAGAAGTCTGGACCCAACCGTGGTGATAAGGTGACTATCAAGAAATCCGCGACGCACTTCTCTTCTCAAAGCGGCAACGCAAAAATGGCATCTCATGTCCCCGGAGGCAAGTATACCGTTTATCAGGTCAAGGGCAACCAAGTCCTCATAGGCGTTAACGGTGCTTATACCGGTTGGGTATGGAAGTCCGATATTCAAGGTTACGCTACGGGCACTCCCTATGCCAAGGGCGGTATAGCCAACATCGACGAAAAGGGTCTTGAGCTTATACTCGGCTCCCCTGACAAAGGTCGCTATAAGTTTCTTAACGACGGCGACAAGGTGTTCAATGCCAAGGCAAGTGAGTTCCTCTACAAGTGGGCTAACCAGCCCGGTGAGGTGCTTAGCTCTATGGTTAAATCTCTGTCTGCCGCGTCGTCCGCATCTATAGCGTCTCCGTGCAATATTACAGTCGGCGATGTGGTTATCAATGGATCGGCTGACGAGAAGACGGTCGGCGAGCTGCGTAGGGCTCACAAGCAAATAGTTACAGACATTCTTAATGAGTTTAAGAAAATGAAAAAATAATCTTCTATAGGCTGATTATATCACATCGTAAAACAATGTCAAGCATATAACGGGGAGATATTTTCATAAATATTTCCCCGTTTATTATGTGGCGTGATACGAACGAAAGGAACAAAAGGAATGAATAAACGCAGACAAAAGCTGACTAAATGTCAGAAAGAGTTTTTGTGCAATAGAAAATATATTGCGGAGGAAGATTGCTTCTTGTATATCTGTCCTTACCGTATGTTGTCAATAAAAATATACGCGGGCTATCTTCGCCGCAAGCATCTTAAGAAACTTGATTGGATATGCTTAAAATCACTTATTCCGCATTGCGAGAATTGCAAGGAGTGCAAGTAAATGGATGTTAACAATATATTAGGAAGTAGTTTGCCTAAATGCCAGAGAGAATTTTTATGCAGCAGAAAGTACGACGCAGATAACAACCGCGTCGTATACTTATGTAAGTATTGTAATATCTGTGCAGACATGGGCGTGTCATTTATAACGCGCGACGAATTTGAGAATATGGATGCTCGGTGTTTTAGTGCCATATTGCCGTATTGTCAGAAGTGCGAGTCTACCGGTGTACGCGAGCGCAGAGCTGTCCCCTACGACTGCTTATGGAATATGTCGTATGATAAGTCTGACGATATATCGGACGAGGATTTGCCTAAAAAGAACCTTACTAAAGTAACTACGCGTGCTCTTAGGAAAGAGCTTTCGGAGCGTGGCGGCGTAAAGTATGTAGAAGTTGACCCTTACGACAGGACTTCTATAGATATAGAGGGTCCAGCGGCTGTCCTGATTATTAAGGATTAACCGAGTCTCTCATATGTATATACCCCCTTGATGTGCTCGTCGAGGTATTCTCCGGGAAGTGCGGCAGACATAAAATTCTGACACTCCTGCGGCGGTACATTGTAATAAGCGTATAATGCACCGGTCTTAAAGAGGATATATAGGGTTCCGTCGCTATAGCCAAAGCGATCTATACGATCTCCGGGCATTGGTATTAAATCCACAACTATTCCTCCAACTTTATTTTTCATAAACAATTATACCACAACAAATATATTTTTCAATGCAAAATTTGCGTACAAATAATCAAAACTGTACGCAGATTTTATTATTTTTAGAAAGGGGCGAGTCAATATTTATCTGTTAGGAAATAGGTTCATTTATGACGGAGTTAACTCGTCGCGTTATAATCTTTCGATTCTGCGAATCGATACAGACGGACTTACTTCGGCGGAGGGTTCTGTGGAGTATTCGTCGTCGTTCTTTCCTGCGCAGAATAAAAGATATATCACAGGGGTCTCCCGCGAGAGCGCCCCACTTGAGTTCGAGGTCGAGATAATCGGCGAAGAGGGGTATTGCTCTATGCATGAACGAGCCATAAAGAATTGGCTCTTCAACTCCCCTACTTTTAAAGAGTTCTATATAGACCCCGAGGACGACAGAGAAGCCGAGTATGTGAATGGCGCAATAAAGAGACAATATCTTGAGTGCGTATTTTGCAACCCAGAGAAGATTGAATACGCCGAGGGTACTGTCGGTTGGCGTTGTACTTGTATGTGCTCATCCACAATGGCTATATAAGCTCATCCCAATCGCAATCTACTTTCTTCCACAGATTCGGCACCTCAAGACAAGTTGACATAATATCCTGAACGACAGCTCTATAGTCGCGGTAATTTTCGCCGGTTGAATCTCCGCCCTTCGGGTACAGACGGGACTGTAGAAGCAGACCGTTCTGATAAAAGAAGAGCTGACGAATGATTTTCTTTTCCATAAACCACTCGTCGCCCATATAAGATTCCGGAAGTGTATAGAAAATCATACTCGTGCCGTCGTTAGCATAACTCAGCGTTCCCGCCTTATAGCACCCCTGATATGAACCGCTACTATTGATAAAGTGACAGCTGCTCCACGAATTTCCGTTTGACATCAGAAGAAAATCACAAATATTCGCACTTAAAACTGTTATGCGCTTAATCTTGAGCGGATTCGTATCGTCGGCGACAACAGCAAATCTCTTGTTGTAACTGTCATAATTCCTGTCACCGTCTTCGTGGGGGTCAACAAGCCCCGTCGCGTCGAATTTGTAATCGTCACCAACGGGGTATTCTTTAAATATGTTATTGATAACACGGCTTCGTTTCATTCCGGAACGAATTTCCCTGTAGTAACCGATTGCGTTTATCCCTTCAGCTTCTTCTTCGCTGATTTCTCTCGCCGCACTGTCTGAAATTGCACTAAGGGCAGAGGTTACTATAGAACTATAGTCGATTCCATATTCGTCTATCTTTTTGTTTACGTACCTCTTAAGCTTTTCAAGGTCATCTTTAAATTTATATAGATCCGTCGAGCGTATCTCATCTCTGAGAAACACAATTGCTTTTGCTTTTTCATTCCACATAGGATGCTTCCGCAGAAGCTCAAACACTGGTTCCTTTTCATTAAGCCACGCGCTAACATTGGTTATTATTCCGTCCGTTGTGTAATTATGGTCGATGCCGATAAAACTATTTTCCATTTAGACTTCCTCCTTAATAGCAAACTTAACGCACACTAAATCATCCCACTCGTTCGTGTTGAGCATAAAATAATCCGCACCAACACCACGCGAATGAATATTTCGCACAACAAATGGCGTATTTTTAAATCCGGTTGAGAGACGAACGGCTTTATTGGAAATGTTTTTTATTTCTGAACTTATCATCTTGTCACAATGTTTTCGCCAATCATCAAGAGATATCGGAAATGCTTTTCCTTTTCGCAAGGAATATTCCTCGTTATTTGCGAAATCCTCCATACGCCAATCATAATCTGCCATGATGGAGTGATACTGCGCCAAGAACGCGTCAAATGATTCATTATTCCAGCTTACCGGCTCTGAAACGCACCACGCCAACCCATTATTCCGTTCAACCACAACTGCCTTGAGACCATTTATTGCAAAAATCGATCCGATTTCCGTTTTCTTTACAATTTCGACAACCTGCTCCGGCATTGCAAGAGTTAATGTATCACGCTCACCGCATTTCTTGAGCACCGATTCGGGCATTGGTTTACCAATAAGCACCAAGCTATTTTTATCAACCCATAACCCATAACCATTTTCGCATTGTCCATTAAGACTATGTGCGCCCGGTATATAAGAATCAAAAGCCACCCCTATACTGTTTCCGGATATTACAGCTATTGTTCCAGTAAGCGAAACAATCTGGAAACCGTATGTATTTCGGACAGCTTCTACTCGATCTCCAACCTGAAATCTCATTTCGTTTTCCTCCTGAATTTTAATTTAATTTCTGAATCATTGTTCTCGCTATATTATCTACAGCGATATAACTGGAAGCCGCCGCCAAACGCTTTTCATCTTCGGTTGTCAAACTCACCCCCAATTCCTTTAGGACTTTGATTTTGTGTTTAACAAATCTTTTCATTCTGTCTTCTTCTGTCAACCGCAGTCCTCCTCCTTCTGTTTATGATTTTCTTCGCAAGCCATCGAGCTACGGCATCCTCTATTCGTTCCTCGAAAGCTATGATTTCACCCTCGTGCCACAGTGCATACAGAAACGCGACAACGAAGGCGATTTCAATTACAGTTGTGATTGCAAATTTCAATTCCATTTTGTTTCCCTTTCTGATTTAAAATAAGTTTGTACCGTTTTGCCTGTATGCCTCATTCCATTTTTGCGCCAGCTCGTCCGCTTCTCTACGGCTCTCGCATAAATGGCATATATCGGCGTTGTATCTTTTGAGTATGGCGATTAAATTGTTGCCTGTCGCTATTGTATCGGCGAAAGCGTAATACTTTCCGTTTTCAGCAGCGACAACCACAACGAAAATCATTTTCATTTCAGATTCTCCACTCTCCACACCTGTTTCCGTTGATGTCTATCACCTTGCCGTCTGTTCGCCCTTCGGCTACAGCCCTGCTTATCTGTCCGAAAATTCGGTCAAGCTCAGCCGCCACAACATAGTAGTCGTTCTCTACGTCCTCGTCGTGAAAAGCAGCATTTCCGGTTTTGATTTCAATTTTCATTTTGATTTCCTTTCTGATATTGATTTCCTTTTAGGGTAGCCCTATCTTATACCACGATTTCGGTGATTTACCAAAATCTCAGATAATTTACATCTCGTATTAGCTAAAGCTATACTTCGTATTAGCTAACGCTGTATTCGATTTACATCTCATACTCAACATAGATACCGCCGTCGGGCATATACACACAAGACCACACGCAGCCATGCTCATACACAGCGCGTTCAGCCACACATATCGCATCGTCAAGATTATCAAAACGCTTTCCGATTACAAAACCGTTTTGCTTTTCGACTTCAACTCCATAAGTGCCATAGCTCATGATTTGTTTTCCTCCTGATTTAAATTTATTCGCGCCGAATGACCGTCGCCCCAGCGCACCAATACAAGAGCGGATATGCTATTTCCGTAGATAATGATTCCGTCCGTTATGTATGCCGTATACTTTTCGCCGTCGTTTTCAAAACGGATTTTCGTTTCAAATCCGACTTTCCGTACCACTCCCTTTATAAATTTTTCGTATGACATGATAGAATGTTCGCTCCTTTCGTTTTCGTCTTATTTTTACAGTATTTAGATTATGTTTTGAGAATAGAAGCACCTCGGGAATATAATTTCATCACCAATTCCCGAAGTGATTTTTTTAGCTTATTTCCCGCAATTCTTCGAGTATTTCACCCTCGCCGAATACGCGCTTTACCCTTCTCCATTCGTCGCAACACGCCCGCCAAATCTTATAAGCGGTCTCGTTTCGCGTGAATCCGCCGAATTGATTTTCGATTTCAGTTTCATATCCGAATTCAAAACAGAATTCCTTATACTCGCCGGGATCGTATTTTGTTAAACACGCGAGAATGTCATAGCAAGTCGGCGTGATATTGTGCTCTGTATTGTAGATAGAATCCCAGAATATGACGCGCATAGCCTCGTCGGTATCGGTATTTTGGATATAGACCGAATAGCGATTTCGTTTTGCGTTGTCATTCCAAAGTCGATTTGCTTCGCGGTCTTTGAATGTGACACCCATTTTGATTTTGTTTCGTATCATAAAATCGCGGGCTTCCGTCTCGTAGGTACTCATAGTCATATTACGCCTTCCTCCTCCATAAACTCGCGAAAATCGTCGGTTAAGAGCTGATTCCCGTAGTAATTCGTAAACAGTTCTGCAACCGTTTCGCCGTCGAGATTGCAAAGTGCATTCCAAATTTCAACCTGAATTTTATCCATGATTTTCAATTCCTTTCTGATTTAGAAATAGCCGCCGAAATCGGATTCCCTTTCGCGGCGGCTTTATCTTATAACTCGACTTGAGCTATTTACCAAAATCTTTCAAAATTTTTACGCAACATTTTCTTCGACAGCCGCTTCGAGCAATGCCGTCAGAGATGCGATTTTAGTTCTCGCCGGGTATTGCACGGTTGCCAACGACTGGATGTGGTCGTAGTTTGTTCGCCTGTAAACATTCACAACGATATCTTGAACTCTATCGATTTCGCTTCTATGAGCGACGTACAGATTACGAAGTGAATTTATATCCGCTTCACAATACGCGCCCGGAACAAGATGCCAACCCGATTTCTTAATCGTATCGAAAATCCATTTCACGCAGTCCTCGCCGTAGGCGTTAAGCGCAGTCAGGGTTACGCGCAGACCGGTGAGCATTGGCTTCGTTTCCTTGCTGTCCTGCGGGAAGAGCACTACGCCGTAATCGTCGCATATCTGCTTGAGCTTTATTGCCTTTGCGTCGCCGCCGACGAACAGAGCATAGAGTTTCTCTATGGTTCTCAATTTGATTTTGTTTTCGTCCTGCTTTCCGAAAATCAAAGCCTCATCCGCTTCGCTCAGTCCCTCATAGATCTGGCACGGCATCGACTGCTCACCTACCATTCGCGCCGCTATGAGCCTATGCTGTCCGTCGATAACATAGAGCTGTCCAGCTCGATAGCTGACTACAAGCGCGCCCGCTTTCTTCTTGTTCCACTGCTTGGCGATTTCCTTTTCGTGTCCGTGCTGCGAACGCTGATAGGTCGCGGGAACGCTCAGCAGATCGACCGGTATTTCCGCGAATTTCAGCCCGCCGATTTCCGGCACATTCCGCAAAATCGTTTCGATATAGAGGGCGCGGGTGTCATAGGTTTCGTTGATACTGTTGACAAGTGAAAGTGACATAATTTTAATTTCCTTTCTGTTTTTGAATTTTGGGTATAAAATCCCCGTCAAATTTGATTTTCTTTGCTGTTTTGATTTTTAATTTTGATTTAATTTCACTTTTGAGCGTAAAATTTTTTATGCCGCTTTTGTTGCCTTTGCCTTCGTCTGAGCCTTTGCGCTCGACTTTTTCGCGGACTTTTTAGCAGATTCAACAGCCCCGGCGGTTTTAGGTTCTATTTTGCCGCCTGCGCGTTCTTTCTTTTCCTTGAATTCGATGTTGTAGGCTTTTTCGGTAACTATGCGGTGGAGTATTTCCGCGATGAGCTTTTCAAGATACTTCGGGCGAGCAGCCGCAACGCTCAGAACGCCGCGCCCTTTTTTCGCGTAGAGGGAAAGCAAATAGCCGACATCGTGCGAATTTGCTTTATAGATATTACCCTTTTCGCCCTCCTCATAAAGCATAGAATCGATTATTATTTGCAGCTGTTTCAGTAATTGCGTGTTGCTTGTCGGCGTTTTGCCGAGTTTTATATCGCGGGCTTGCGTAGGTGTGGCGAATTTTTCCGCAACCGTTTTCACATCCGCGCCGATACTCTCCGCCGTTCTCATGCACAACAGACGATTGAAGGCAGCGACTTTATAGACCCATGCAGCCTCCGCGCCGAATTTCTTCCCGCGCTCGGTGAAAAATGATTCAAGGGAAACAAAATCAAGCGGGCGATCAGCCGTTACGAGTTTACGCGATTTTATGCCGTTTTCGTCCTCTGCGTCTTTGTGTTTGAGTGTCTCAAAATTGAGAGCCGTAGCCGCCGCGAGCATGGGCGCGGGGTTGTCGAGCAATTCGAGGGCTACCGCATGAAACGCCGTGCGGGCGTACTCTTTTTCAAGCTCTGCCGCTTCATTGTTGAGCTTTTCAAGCTCTGCCGCCTTTGTGTTTTCGTCATTTACCGCCGCATTATAGGCGTTGATACTCTTCTCGAGATCTGCCCTAACGTCCGCGATGTTCCGTAATGCTTTCTTCTCTGTTGCCTTTTTCATGATTTTTTTACCGTCCTTTTAATAAATTCTTTTATGTGTTTTAGCACATTAAAAAACGCGCAAACCTGCAACGGCTCACGCGCTCGAAATGTGTTAAAAACGAATTAACTATATATCGTTATTATTCATTCAATGAAATATTAACATTCCCGCTTTACAATAAATATTTATTCCTGAGAATAAAAAATTGCCGCCCGTTATCCGTATTTCCTAAGAAATAGCGCGGGCGGTGTAAAGCTAAAAATATCTCTATATCACTAATAAATAAGTTCTTTTTTTTCGTGGCTTCGGCGGCGTCCGAACGCTTACACACCTCACGCGGCGGGAGGTTTTAGCTCCCTCCGAAAATTTTCCAAGTCTTTCCGCACCCTCTGGCCGTGCGTCACCCTTGCAACCGAAAAATCTAATAAACGCGCCTGCAAGGTATTTAGCATTATAGAAAAATCGGGAACGCGCCACGGCACGCGCCGCCTCTGGCTGGTAGTCTTTTGACCGTCTTAGCGTGATAGCAATATCAAAGTATTGCGAGGCTTATTCTATAATTATGTGTTCCGCTTTCCGTCTTTTTTTTACCCTTGCAACGGATTGCAAGCCGTTTGGATAATGGGCAAGCCCTGCGCCGCTTGACTTTTTGCGGCATTGGTGTATAATCTTATATAGTACCGTTCGAGCTTCGCGCCCTGCTTGTCGTTATGGTGACTTGCACCGTGCCGCGCCTTTGCGGTCATCCGTTCAGCTTGTCGGCGGCGGCTCTGCCGCTCTGCCGTGCCGTTCGGGTGTCGGCGTTGTTCTCTTGAGTACGCCTATATAATACTGCAAATTCGCAGTCTTGTAAATACTTTTAGAGAATTATAACTGCATTTTTGCATCTTTTGTAACTATGCACATATAACTATATGTTTTGGGGGCATTATATTGTCTAATATCTACAATTATGAACCGCCTATTATTGCAGAAAAGATAAAAAATGAATGTGCAAGACAGAAAGTCACCATTAAAGACATGCTACAAGAACTAAATATAGCAAAAACAGCAATATACCGCATGACGGCGGATAACTCTGCACCGTCCTATATAACTATAGCTCGCATATGTGATTATTTAAATATATCTATAGATACACTGCTCGACCGTGCCGCGCCTGATACCACGCCCGCGCCGCCTGAGCTGGACGCGGCTATAACCACCGTAGCCGCCGCGGCTAACCTGTCCGTCGATTATATACGCGGTATACTGCACCTACCGCCGACGGGCAGCAGCACCAACAAAGATATATAATATTCTATAATAGCATAATACCCTCGCATGGGTCTACGGGGCGCGGCGTAGCCGCGCTACGCTATGCAGACGGCAAGACTATACTACGTTATATGGTATAATATCGTACCTATAGAGCTATATAATATATAATATAATACCTATACACGATAATTTTTTGTGTATAGGTGTTTTTTTATTTTGTAATATACCGACGGCAACAAACAGATCCGACGACGGCGACGACGTTATACAGTGTGTTGTAAATACAACAAAAATAATGCTTATATAGCACTAAAATATTACAGTCTGTATACCTATATAGCCGAGGTATAATAATCCATATTATCCACCTTTATGGATTATCAGCCACACCGGGCTATTTTTAACCCCAGACAAGAAAAATAATCGTGAAAAACCGCTTAGTTAATCAACCCCACTCACACGTCGTCAAAATAGACCCTCAGAACTACACAAATCCCGCCCATAGTAGAGGGTATCTTCTACGGGTCAGGTAGATTGGTACTTTTTTAAATTTTAAAAAAACTGGTAAAAGCCCGCTCTACGCACAAAATTACCCCTACAAGCATCCGAGATAGAGATGTGGTACAGGCTAAAATCCCTAAAACCTACCTTACGAGCGGTCTTTCTTCCGTGGTATAAGCCTATAGCCTCATCGCTGATGCCGAAAAGGCAAGGGTTGGTATGTACAGGCAAACTCTATATGTGTACGCGCCGAAGGGCGCGTTTTTTTTATTTATGTTTATCGCTACGCGCTAAGCCTCTACCCTCTACTCCTATTCATAGTTTGTTCATAAACTTAATCTTCAGATTTTGGTAAATCAACCAACCTCGGGTGTAAGGTATATACATAACATGGTGGTACAGGCTACGGCGTAAGCCGTTCCAAGGCAAATCCGAGGTGAGCGACACTAATAAGGCGAACGGAAACGAAGCGCAGCGTAGTTAAAGGCTTGCTGAGTTCGCCTCGAGATGGAGCGAACCGAGGATGCAGTCTTCCTTTAAAAATAAGGCGAAGCCTTCCACCCGCCTACGGAGATGTTTGAGGGAGACGTCAGCGGTATCTCCGAAGAGAAGTTAGCGAAGCTTGCGAAGAGAACTTCTCCCGAGGTGGTATAGCGTAGTCTCCCGCCTACTCCGTAGACGGAATTATGTGGCGAGCAAGGACACGTTAGTGTGCTTGTGACCTTCACATAACAGAATATGCTTTTATAAAGAGGGGGTGCTCAGATGCCTTGATACACAAGGGCTGTAGAAATTTTTAAGACATTTTTAAAACGAAAAACTATTAAATTCTAAGGAGGAACTATTATCAAAGTCAAAGTATGCGACGCGATTATGGGTACTGGTAAAACCGAAGCTGCCATTACCTATATGAACGAACACAAGGAGAAGAAATTTATTTACATCACGCCATATCTGGCGGAGAGCAATCGTATCAAAGAGGGCTGCCCGGAGCTGCACTTCGTTGAGCCGAGCAACAAGCTAAGCGAATACCATTTTAGAAAGACGGAGCACACGGCGGCTCTTATAAGCGAGGGGCGCAACATAACGACAACCCACGCTGCTTTTAAAAACTACAGCGCAGACACGCTAAAGAAGGTAAAGGAGCTTGGCTATACCCTCATTATAGATGAGAGTTTAGAGGTTCTTGTCGAGAGTGGACTTAAAGCAAATGATATGCAGATGCTTGAGGCTACTGGTTTTTTGACATCAGGAGACGGAATGTATCAGAGCACCGGAAAGGAATACGACGAGGGCAAGTTCTTCGATGAGATGAAGATGCTTCAGTCTCGTGCCGTTATTGGTGTTAAGGGTCAAAGGGGGCAAAAACTCTACTACTGGGCTTTAACCCCGGAGCTTCTAACCTCGTTTGACGAAGTGCTTGTGCTGACGTATCTGTTTGGCGGGCAAAGCCTTTGTTATTTTATGAAGATCCATAATATTCCCTATACATATATAGGTGTGTCGCTAAAGGATGGCGTTTATCGCTTCTCGGACAACATTGACTATGTGCCGGAATACACCAAGCACATCAAAGACCTTATACATATAGTAGAGTCGCCAAAGCTCAACTGCATAGGCGACCCACCCCATGCGCTGTCTATGAACTGGTATCAGAGGCGCAAGGCTGGTGAGGATGGCGAGCTCAAGGTAATAAAAGACCATATATTCAACTGTTACAACAATATATGGCGCGGGTGTAAGGCGGACGAGCGTATGTGGGGAACCTATAAGAGCGCTTGCAATAAGGTAAAGGGCAGGGGCTACACTAAAGGCTATGTCGTCTTCAACGAGAGGGCTACTAACTCATATATTAATAAGAGGTATCTTGCCTATGCCGTCAACCTGTTCATGAATGTCGCGGAAAGGCGTGTGTATGAGAAGTTTGGCGTAGAGGTAGACCAAGATATGTACGCTCTTTCAACTATGTTGCAGTGGATATGGAGATCGGCTATAAGACGCGGGGAAGAGATATGGCTGTATGTGCCGAGCAGAAGAATGAGGACACTTTTAAAAGATTGGATGGAGAGGGTTCAGAATGGAGATAAAGACGAAGAAGATTACGAGTAAGATATCAATCGCCGAGCGAGAAACACACATATATAGAGACGACGACGGGTGGACGATGGACAGCACCGTTCCGAAAGACTTCAATGCCGCGCTGCGTAAAGGCTGGACGCCTGTAGAGCAGACGGTCTACGACGACGGCACTGTGTGCGGGATGATTCTAAGGGCAATCCCCTCCGCAGTTACTATAAGAAAGAACGCCGCTCGAAGCATTTCCGAAGAGCAGAAACGCAAGGCGACGGCGGCGTTGGCGAAGTATAGAGCGGAGAAGTGAGGGAGGAGCTATGAAAGAGGTAGATAATCTCGGCTGTGGAAGCTGTAAATTTTTTAGCAAAGGGTGTAAACGAGTAGATCACGACAAGGTGGAATTTGCTACTCCCTATTTTTACGATACAAAGGCGCATCACATCATCTGCTCCGATTTTTGCCCCAATGAAACATATGTGCAGATTTGTAAGAATTGGGATGGTTTTGGTGAGTTCTGGTCGCTATATGTTGAACAGTGGCTGCCGTATGGGAATACCAACAAGTTAATCCCATTCATTGTGAATGGAAATACGTCTGTTAGATATATGGTTCCTCTGTTGGACTTTGTTTATGGGCGGATGTATGACGGGGATAGGCTTCTTGCGGTAGAGAAGATGTATTATACAAGAACACGTCAGGGCTTTGGTTACAGATTGCTAAGAATCCCAATCCAAGGAGTTAAGCTATCCGACAAAAATGTCGAATAGCTTCCCGGCAACAAATATGGGTAAAACCATCCCCCTTGAATCAGGATAGTGGTCTCAACTATAAGGGCAAAACGCCGAGGCTGTGATTTATTAGTAAGGGTGTAACAAAATGTGACTCCCTATAATGAGGACTCATCAGAACGCAGGGCGAGGTTATTCGGGGTCGCATAGGTTACGAAAATAAGCTGACTCGGTATTTCGCCGACTGTAGAGCTCTCGACTTAAGCAACCCTACAATAGCGACAAGCCGTCTCGACGAGGACGAGCGGGCTAAGTTCAACTTAGGGCGACAAGGGGTCAAAAAAATACCGTCGTAAATCGCGACGGTATGCCACTATGGCAAGGGGTGTCCAAATCTGTCACCCCCTCAACTGCCGATACAGTACTTTCGCTCAAAAATGAGCGAAAGTCATACAAAAATATAGGGGGGGTACGCAAATGGAGACTCCCTGCAAATTTTAATATTAATAAATAAAGGAGAAAATGAAATGAATGAACTGACAGTATTTAACAATGAGGAATTTGGAGAAATCCGCACTATAACTATCGAGGGCGAACCGTGGTTTGTGGCAGCTGATGTGTGTAGGGCGTTGGAAATCGGAAACCCTACTGACGCTACGCACCGCCTGGATGCCGATGAGAAGATGATTACCCTCGTTTCAATCGAGGGTAATAGGCGAGGCAATCCCAACATGACGGTGGTTAATGAGCCTGGGCTTTATACGCTTATTCTGAGCAGCCGTAAACCCGAAGCCAAAGCCTTCAAACGCTGGGTTACACACGATATACTTCCCGCCATCCGTAAAACAGGCGGTTACATGACCGATGAGCTTCTCGCTAAATGCCAGAAAGACCCCAATGTCATGTTTGCGTTTGCAGAAGAGCTTCTTAAACTGCGTGACAAAACGAACGTCTTAGAATCAAAGCTCGATGTCGCCCAGCCAAAGGCGGATTTCTATGATACATTTGTTAGCCCTAATAAATGCACGGGGCTTCGAGACACTGCTAAAGAGCTCGGCATCTCCGAACGCAAGTTTGTCAACTTTCTGATAGATGAAAAATACTTGTACCGCACTCCAACCAAACAGCTTCGCCCTTACGCAAAGAAGAGCAACGAGGGCTTATTCGAGACAAAAGATTGGTACACTAAGTCGGATATCGTATCGGTAAGGGTGCTCTTCACTCCGCAGGGCAAACAGTTCTTCCACAAGAAACTTATCGAAAATGGACTTATCGATGCGCCGCAGGTGTGTGTGTGGAAGGAGTTAAAGACATAAAAATAAAACATTAAGACTCGGGGTACAAGTTACCCTACCGGGACACTTTAAACCAAAGTTTATAGTATATAGAC